>CAILQK010000260.1 GCA_903836265.1 uncultured Bacteroidota bacterium
ACACTTGTACAATTCAAAAAAGATACTATTTTTGTAATCTCAAATACAAACATCATCTCACTATGCGCTGTAAAAACCGCCCTGAAGGGCGGTAATGGTGCAAAAAACACTTCAAGCTTTTGCCATGAGTCGCTGGGAAAAGAACAAAAAAGACAACCGCCGCAACGATGATCGCGAAACAGAATTTAATCAAATAAGCGATCAGAAAAGGAAAAAACTCAAACCTGTAGAAAAAACCAAGTACCGCCTGCGGGCCAATTCAGAAGAAGAAGACTATTAACCTCTCCATCAAAGAGTCACCCCGGTTACCGGGGTGACTCTTGTTCTTTGCGCCCCCTACTGAATAACAAACAACTGTGGCTGACTCAGGTTGTTCGCAACCACCACACCAGAGTGACCTCCCGACATACGCACCAGACCCAGGTGGCGGGCTTCGCGGGTTGCCCAGAAGCCATTCCGGAAGTTGGGTGAATATTCAAATTTTCCGCCACCAAGGTTCAGGAGCAAGGTACCGTTTCCGGCATCATAGCGGTTGATCTCTACAGCCGGACCGTAATCATTCCCGGCCAGCAACAAATCGGGGCGACCATCCTGATTGAAATCCCGGACAAGTATGTCTTTTACAGGAGCCATCTGTGCCTGATTACACAGTGGAATGGCTCTGAACGTACCGTTGTCGTTTTCAAAATAACAGCTTCTCAGCTCGTTGGCTTCCAGTACGATACCGGATCTCAATTGTTCTTCCGGATACAGATCGGTTATCCCGGCGTTCCCATATTCATGATAGTGAACAAATTTTTTCCTGAGAGCAGGTATCTGTTTCAGCAGCTGATCCCGCTGGGCGAATGGAACTTCCCTGCCATCCCAGTACCAGCTTAACAGAGGGTCTATGCTTCCGTTATTGTCGAAATCTTTGGCATATATCCGGATCGGCTCTGCTCCTGAAGCCCTGTATCTGGTGTTCAGGCCTTCATTGCCAGCGATCAGATCAATATCTCCGTCACCATCCATATCTGCTGCTGCAACAGTATTCCACCAGCCTTTAAACTGATCGAGGCCAAAGTCGGCGGTGGCAAGCTCAAATTTTCCTCCGCGAAAACGGAACACCTCTATGGCCTTCCACTCGCAACTGACAATCAGCTCGGCGCTGCCATCGCGATCAAGATCGGCAAATTCCATATCCGTTACCATACCGATCTGGCCAAAAGCAGGTGCAACGGCAGAGGTTACGTTTGAGAACGTGCCACCGTTATTCTGCCAAACAAAAGAGAAGGGGGCCTTCGGGAAATTGGCCGGCACCGTTCGACCACCTGTAAACAGATCCATGTCTCCGTCCCTGTCATAGTCAAAGGGTATCACACAACTGCCGCTCTCCGTTTCTGCAGGTATGCCGGAAGCGGCGGATGCGAATGCACCTTTACCATCGTTCAGATACAGCCTGTCTCCGTAAAAAGCCGAGTTGACACCCGGCTCATTCCCTCCGCTCACAACGAACAGATCATTGTCCCCGTCTCCGTCTGCATCAAAAAATACAGCTCCGACATCCTCTCTCAGACTGTCCTGAAGAAAATATTTGTCGGTCACCGTGAAGCGGCCGCCAGATGTCTGAATACACAAGTGCCGCCTTCCACCAAATCCGCTACCCACATACAGATCATCCAGACCATCGCCATTCACATCACCTGTGGCCAAAGCGGGACCAAGATTGGAGTACTTGTGTGGTATCAGCCGCTCGCGGTCGAAGTCGAAAAACGGATTTTCCTGATGCGAAAAAGTGAGCCCTGACTGTTGCGCAGGTATTTCCCTGAATAAAAAATTCGTTGCAACAGCAGGCCTGAGCAAGGAGGAGCCTTTAACAGCATCAGTATATTTCAGTGTAATTCGCTGGTTGGCCCGGACATTTTCCAGCTTCTGCACCCTGCCGTCGGGCCATTGTACTTCCAGTCGGTCTGCGACAGAAGATTTGCCCAGACCGTACTGTATAATATCGGTGGAAGTAGAGATAAATCCGCGAACAGGATTCGCATAGTGAATCATTTCATTTCCGCCTGCCTGCGCCCGCACGAATGCGCCAACGCCCGGGGCATTTCCTGCAGGGCCCTCCAGTTTTACCTGCAACCAGTTGCCTGTTGCCTGTTCTGTTGCCCTGTTTTTGTAAATGGCAGCGGGTTCCTCACAACGCACCACCAGTACATCCTGATCTCCGTCGTTGTCAAAATCGGCATGAACAGCAGCATTTGAAAAGGTTTTATGGTCAATACCCCATAACCGGGACATATCTTCAAACGTCAGATCACCCCTGTTTCTGTAGATATAATTATGCACAGGCACCCTCGGTGTACGCTGTATGTGGGCCAGTGTATCCCTGAATTTGCCACCATCAGCCCTCAGCGTGGAGTCTATTTCAAAAGTAACAAAATCCAGATTCTGCACCTCCGCCCTGAAACCGTTGGATATGTATATGTCCTTCCAGCCATCGTTGTCAAAATCAGTTATCAGCGGCGACCAGCTCCAGTCGGTAGCACTCACCCCTGCGAGACAGCCTATTTCGCTGAAAGTTCCGTTCCCGTTGTTAAGTTGCAGCACATTTCGCATCATCTGTTCTCCATAACCGTATTGGGCAAGCGTGTAATACCGCTCGTTGCGCATGGCAGTAGAGTTGGTTTTATCCTTGTAATTGTCAGGATTGGCCATGTCCAGTACAAACAAATCAAACAAACCGTCGTTATTGATATCAGCCACATCAGACCCCATGGAGAAATGGGACAGATGCCTCATATAATCATTAATACGATCTGTGAATGTACCATTTTTGTTGTTGATATAGAGAAAGTCGGGAACGATGTAATCGTTGGCCACGTAAATATCCGGATAGCCATCCAGGTTGGCATCCAGCACAGTGGCACTCAGGCCAAAAGCATAATTTTCGATTCCGGCACTTTTGCTCACATCTGTGTACTTGCCCCTGTCATTTCTGAACAGCCTGTCGGAGGTATATTCATTGTCGGGTGTAGTGATGCGAACAATCTTTCCACCCACTTCGCGCACACGCAACTGCGACACACTGGCAAAATCTGCAGGGTGATTAATCAGGTACATGTCCAGATCACCGTCAAGATCGTAATCAAGGAAATTGGCGTGCGTGGAAGCGCACCGGGGATTAAGTCCGTACTCATCGGCCCTGTCGGTAAAAGTAAGATCGCCGTTATTGATGAACAGCAGGTTGCCCCTGCTTTCAGGCGTCGGGCCGGTACGGCACTGGTAAATATCAAGAAGGCCGTCTCCATTGATATCTGTGACGGTCACCCCTGTCTTTATGCCATCAGGCGCCGAAATTCCGGCTTTGACCGAAATGTCCTCGAACTGAAAATTACCCTTGTTCAGGTACAGCCTGTTCGGTCCCATTGTGGCACCGAAATATATATCCGGTAGTCCGTCGTTGTTAAAGTCGCCGATACCGGCTCCACCACTCATGTAGAGGTAAGTGAAGTTCAGGTAGTTGATATCCCTGGTGTTGACGATCTGGTTGACGAAGTCTATTCCGGTTGAAGCCGGAGCGATTTCTTCAAAAAGTGCCGTACCGGAAGCTGAACCTTCCTTCCGATTTTCTCCTTCACAGGAAGCAAACAACAGGGCCACCAGGACGAGGGCC
>CAILQK010000261.1 GCA_903836265.1 uncultured Bacteroidota bacterium
CTCGGCGGCAAATCAAACTTTGTGTTCCGCGCCAACGAGCGCTTTTTCGAGGAGTATCTGATGATCAGGGTACTGCAGCCGTTTTTTGCCGGAGAGGCCCCCATCAAAATCGCGCAAACCGATCTGGAGGAGGACTCTACCTATGACTTTGCCTTCGGAACCAATGATCTGGTTATCGAAGTAACCTCCATCAAACAGGTGGAAAAGATAGAACGTGTCAGAAAGACTGCCGCTGCCGACAACAAGCGCCTGCTGCTTTTGTACAATGAAGAACTTTCCGATCATATCAACGAGCCGGAAGCCGTTGCAGAAAAAATTCGCAGTGCGCTCGACAGCCGCGACAGTTTCATTGCCACAACCGCCGCACCACGCAGCGAACAGCTCTTCGTGTCGTGCAGCCTGACCGGGAAGTACAGCCCCGAGGTGTTCACCAGGCTGCATGTTGATGTGAATCTGGTGGACAACGAAGTGCTTGATCTCGAGAAAGCGCTGTCCAGATCGCAGTTCAAAAATGCCAACTTCAAGGTTGACAAGGATCAGGGAGGTGTCTATCTGTGCTCCACCGAACTGGAGAAAATGTCGAAAAGGTACGCCAATGTGGTGAACCCGGATGATATGGTGGCGCTCTACGGTGCCGACTGCTTCAGGATGTACGAGATGTTCCTGGGCCCGATCGAGGTGAGCAAGCCCTGGGATACCAAGGGGATCACCGGAGTGAGCGGGTTCCTGAAAAAATTCTGGCAACTGTTCTTTGGCGGCGAGCAGTTCATCGTGTCTGACGAGGCCGCCACTGCAGACGAACTGCGCGTGCTGCACAACTGTATAAAAAAGGTAACTGAAGATATCGAGCGCTTCTCGATGAATACCTGCGTGAGCCACTTCATGATCGCCACCAACGAACTGAGGAAGCTCAACTGCAACAAGCGGGCAATACTGGAACCACTCACTGTCCTCCTTGCTCCGTTCGGACCGCACATTGCCGAGGAGCTGTGGAGCAGGATGGGGCACAGCGAATCGGTTTGCGAAGCTGTTTGGCCGGAATGGAACGGGGAATACCTGAAATCAGACACCAGGGAGTATCCCGTACAGATTAACGGGAAGCTCAGGGCCACCATTGAACTGCCGTCGGACATTACACCTGCTGATGCGGAGGCTGCTGCCCTGGCACTGGAGCAGGTTCAGCGATGGCTGGAGGGCAAGCAACCAAAAAAGGTAGTTTTTGTGCCCGGAAGAATGATCAACCTCGTTGTGTAAGGGCCTCCACCCTGCCGCCTTTCAGACGGAGGGTTCGCTGAGTACGCGCTGCCAGCTCGTGATCGTGCGTCACCAGTACCAGCGTGGTGCCTGCATTTCGGTTCAGATCGAATATCAGATCAACAATACCGGTGGCATTCTCTGCATCGAGGTTGCCAGTCGGTTCGTCGGCAAACAGTATCTGCGGGCTGGTGGAAAAAGCGCGCGCTATACATACGCGCTGCTGCTCCCCACCCGAAAGCTGCGCCGGGTAGTGGTCGAGACGGTTCCCCAGTCCGACCTTCTCCAGCCATTCGCGGGCTACTGTTTCGGCCAGCGAATCGCCGCGCAACTCCATGGGCACCATGACGTTTTCCAGCGCTGTGAGGGTGGGAATCAGCTGAAAACTCTGAAAAACAAAACCGACGTGGCGGTTTCGCACCTCTGCACGCTCATCTTCACCCAGATTGTCCAGCCTGATTTCATTGAGCACTACAGAGCCGCTGCTCGCGCGGTCCAGTCCGGCGCACAGCCCAAGCAGGGTTGTTTTGCCAGAGCCCGACGGACCCACAATAGAGAATGTTTCACCGGCAGGAATATCAAAAGAGACATCTTCGAGCACGGTGAGTTGCTCTCCGCCGGGAGAGCGATAATGGCGGGTCAGACTGGAGACGCTAAGCATGGCAGTTTTCCTGTTTAGATTATGTCCTTCAAGAACAACAGAAACAGTTAAAAGTTCCCGGAACGGGAGGAACACCGCTCCGGAAATCCGTACATGACAGGCAAGCAGTCCGGTGCTGCAACTCTTCGATCAGTGTTGCCAGCCAGGACGAACGGGTCGCTCCGAGCGGGATGTACTTCATATATGCCTCAAGGAAGCCCATTCCAAATACATTACGTCATATTTGCATTTCGCGCCACTCTACCGGGCTCATGCCATACTCTTTTTTGAAAACCCGGCTGAAATAGGCCGCATCCTCGATTCCGCAGGCGCGGGCGATGGTGGCAACCGATTCTCCCGGATTATCGCGCAGCAACTGTCGCGCTTTGTTCAGGCGGACACGCCGGATGAACAGCACGGGCGTCAGTCCGGTGATAGATTTCAGCTTTCTTTGAAGGCCGGACTGACTCATCAGCAACGCGTTATGCAGCTGTTCGACACTGAACTGTTGTTCGCTGATGTACTGCTCCACCACTTCTGTAGCCCGTTTCAGGAAGATATTGTCAGGTTCCGACAGGGCGGGAATACCTTCTGCACCGGTTTTTTCAGCCAGGCCGACAGAAGCCATATTGTGTTGTTGCTGTTGTCTGCTTTTTTCCAGAAGCCTTCCCATTATGGCGCGCAGTTCCTCTTTGTGGAACGGCTTTTCCAGATACGCATCCGCTCCATGATCGAGCCCCTGAACCTTGTTGTCTATACCGGCCCGGGCGGTCAGCAGTATGACGGGGATATGCATGGTGAGCGGATTCTTTCGCAGGGCTTCCGTCAGTGCCAGTCCGTCCATGACAGGCATCATGACATCGGAAATGATCAGATCAGGGATTGATTCCAGTGCCGTATGCAGTCCGGAATGCCCGTCGCCGGCGGTGCGAACCGAATAATCCGGAGCGAGCAGGGACAGCAGATAACCGGCCACCTCCGGATTATCCTCCACGATCAGTACTTCAGGGAGATCTTCAGCATCATTTGACACTGGCGCCCCGGGTACAGCCGACACAGTTACCGGCAGTTCAAGGGTAAATACCGCGCCCTTTCCCTGCTCGCTTCCGGCCTTCAGTTCGCCCTGCATGAGCCGGGCGAGTTCCCGCGCGAGCGCCAGACCAATGCCTGTACCGTCGTGACGGAATTTGTCAGGCGATTCCGCCTGGTAGAAACGGTCGAAGATATGAGGCAGTGCTTCACGGCTGATTCCGGTTCCGGTATCCCTCACGCGTATATATGCACGTCCGCCTCCGGGTGCACATGCGAGCGACAGCTCCACCCTTCCACCGGGCGGAGTAAATTTCAGGGCGTTGGAGAGCAGATTGCTCACTATCTGCTGAAGTTTTTCCTCATCGAAGTCGGCCGGCAGCACAGCAGTATCGGTATTGAAAAGCAGTTCAATATTCCTGGAACGGGCCAGCGACTCGAAATTGGCACACTGGTAGCGCAAAAAACCGGTCAGGTCGCCCGTTTTCGGGTGCAGCGTAACGGTGTCACTTTCGAGCCTGGACAAATCGAGCAACTGATTGACCAGATTCAGCAGCCTCCGCGAGTTATTCCTGATTGAGGCCAGTCCCGGACTGAGTTCGCGTTCCGGATTGGCTTCAATCATGTCTGCCGCGCCTTCAATGACCGTGAGCGGCGTCCGGAACTCGTGCGTAATGTTGGTAAAGAATTTCGACTTGAACGAATCCAGTTCGCGCATCCGGTTGATTTCTGCCTGTTCGAGTCGTCGCCGCAGCATCAGGCGATTGATTCTGTACAAAACAAAGATGAAAAGAGAGATGTAGATTATATGCGCCCAAACACTCCGCCACCATGGAGGGTGAATACAGATTTCAAGCGAGGAAATGGCGGGTGATAGTATTCCCTCGCGATTTACCGCCTGAACCTGCAGGGTATATCGTCCGGAGGGCAGGGATGAAAACGTCAGTTGTTCGTTGTTGCCGTTATCGAGCCATTCATTGCTGCTCCCGATCAGACGATATCGGAAACACAGTCCGGGCTGTTGCAGCCAGGAAGGACAGGCACACGTGACAGTGATCATATTTTCGTGATAACCGGCCTCCAGTTCTCTGATAGAGGGAAAACCGATAACCTCGCGCCCGGATATACGCGCAGCTGTGAAAGAAACGACTGGTGGCGCCACCCGGGTTGACATGGAATCCGGGTGAAAGCTGAAAAAACCGCCCAGGCCAGTGGAGAACAGCATCCGTCCGTCTTTCAATTGCAGCGTGGTGTGTTGTGCATCGAATTCAACTTCGGGCAAACCGTCGTGCCGGTTGTACCAGACAAGGCGACTGCCGCTTGTATCCCATCGGCACAGCCCGTCGAGCGCTCCGAGCCACACCGAGCCGCGGTTGTCGGGCCGAGCCATAAATATGTTCCTGACAGGCAATTCTTTCAGCTTGCCCGTTCTTGAAAATGTTTTGTTGTTCTTATTGAAATAATACAGCCGGTTTCCGAACGACAACAAGGTGGAGTCATTCCAGTGCAGCAGTCCGGCCATTTCAACACCGGGGTTTTGAATCTGGTTCGGGAGTACAGCAAACTGACTGGAGACCTTATTGTAGCCAAACAGATTATTCCCCTTTCGGATCCACAAAATGTCTTTTCCGGAAGGCATGATCTGATTCACCACAGCCAGCGACCTTTCTGAAGGTGGAAACTGTATCTGCGTGAAGTTGTCATTGCGGGTTTGCTGCCGGTAAAAATCACCTCTTTGGGAACCCGCCCACAATACATCCTCAGTGTCCAGCTTCAGCGAACGAATGGTAACTGTGTCCAGTTCCGGCGGGCGCCATTGCCGCAGCAGTTTTCCGTCGGGAGCAAAAAGGCTCATCGTTCCCCATTGACCGCCTGCCCAGATTCTCCCTTCGCGGTCTTCCTGAAAGCACCAGACGGCATTGTAATTTTCGTTTTTTTCCCTGTCAGGTATTACCGGTGGCGACAGCGGGAAATTATAGTGCCTGACCATTTCCATTTCCTGATTATACACATACGTGCCACCAAAATACGTACCCACCCAGATTTCACCCCCTGAGGATTCAAACAGGCTCATTATATTTTTCGTTGCGGTTACCTTGCCATCCGCCCCGATTACGCCGATATGAGCGCAGATTTTTTGTTTTTCAGGATTGAAAACATAGATACCGTTGTTACACAGCAGCCAGATACTGGATTCACGATCCTGAAAAATTCTCCATATCCCATCAAATTTGATCACCGGAGTTCCTGCTTTCTCCGGTGTATTGTAATAGATGCAGCGTTTCCGGTTCGTGACATCAAACACATTGAATTGCTCCCAGTAATCCGAAAAACGCCATAACTTCCCGACTCCATCCTGTAAAACAACATCGTTATCTCCCTTCAGGTCATTCGCGATCAGCGACATGGCGCCGGTTGAGAAATCAAAGGAGCGCATACAAATGCCCGGTTCACGCTGCTGATGGTTTGTCACCAGCAGCCTGTTATCCGGATCGGTCATGACCGACGTTACACGGTCGGTATATTGAAAAAGCGGATGTGTACCGGGATGCTCAAATGAATTTATGAATTTGCCCGAAGAGCGCTCGTAATACCCGAGGCCGTTGATGAGCGCACACCAGATATTGCCGGTTGTCCTGTCTTCGCACAGTTTGCCTGAGAACCGGAATCTGTCAGCATTTACCATACGCTCCCAGCTGTCGGTAACGGGATTGTATTTGTACAGGCCACCGACAGTTGTATTGGCAAACCACAGCTCACCCCGGGAATCGCGCATGAAACGGGATGGCACATGCGTTTCCATTTTTCCGCTGCTGCAGGGCACCCGGGAAAACACACCGGTAGTCATGTCGAGCCGGCAAATACCCAGCGAGGTGGAAATCCATAACCGGTTTTGCCTGTCTGTGAAGAGTGCATCCACCCTGTCGGAGAGCAGCGAGTTCCGGTTATCGGGATCGTGCCTGAACGTGGTGAAGTGTTTTCCGTCGAAACGCTGGAGTCCGTTGTTGGTAGCCAGCCACCAGAAACCATCGTCATCCTGCACCATATCGAGTACCCAGTCGGAGGCCAGTCCGTCGGCTTTGGTGAGGTGCACAAACTGCCAGGGCGACATCTGCCCGGTCACAGGATACTGGGCCTGCGACAAAACTGAGAAAATCAGGAGAAAAAGGGCAGTCAGACTATTCCTGCCGGAGCGGATTAAAAGAAATGGTGGCATAAAATATCATAGCTTCAAGATTAATAATGATTGCAGTCTGATTAAAAAAGAAAATAATGCGGGGCTGGCATATCAGCAGAAAAACGGTTGGTTTTTCCGTTTTTCCACATTTCAGTGGTTCAGTTTCGCAAACGACTGTCTGACAATCCGCTCAAAAACCTTTGAATACCTTTTATTATTATTTCAGCAAAAATGAATCCTGCGATAGCGGCAATCAGCCCTGCGGTGAACAATATCGCACCGTATAGTTTGTCAGATTCAACTTTTTCCCTGTAAGCATCATCCGCTTTCTCTCTGATATCCTTGACTATCATGGCGGCATGCTTTTTGTCAGCACCTGCCATGATCAGTTCAGTCAGTGTATCAACCACTGATTTGTTTTGTACAAAAATCAGATCTTCGGCAAGTGCATAATACTTCTCGCCCACTTTTTCTCTGATATCATTATTCATTAATTCAGCTTTTTATTTTGAAATTAAAAGGGATATTCCCGCATCCGCATCACTGCGTTGAGGAAAGAAAGCAGAATGATTTTCCTGTTCTCGTTGCCGAAAATCTTCCGGAACGCGATATCGTTTTTTACATCAACAAACTGCATGGGTTTTCTTTGAGTACAAATGTAAGGGGAAAAGGGCGTATTTAGTCATTTTGGGTCCGTTCGACTGGTATTTCCGCGATGACTGTGCCTTCAGTGAGGGACTTACCCGACCGGATGTCTTTTGATTATATCACGCACTTCTTCTGTTGAAATATCCAGCAGGTCGGCAATTTGTTCGGGGCTCATGTTCTTGCCGTGAAGTTTGATGACGGTATTTATCCTGCTTTTTTCTTCACCCAGTTCTTCGCCGCGCTTCTCTGCGAGTTCCTCTGCTATTTTCACAGCCCTTTTCACTGCCAGCTCCACCTTTCCCCTTTCATCCTGTTCCCGCATGGCTGCGTAGTCGTAGGCGATCAGTTCATCTTTAGTCCAGGCGTACTTGCTGGCGTCCTGGTAGGCGGCTTTCAGCCCTTCGTCGTCCACATTCGCCGGTACCACTTCCAGATTTTCAGCCTCCTTGATGAAATATATCCATTTGTCGGTCACCTCCTGCAAGTCGGTTATTGCCTTTTTAAACTTTGGAAGTTCTATGAAGTAGAAGTCCATATCCTTGATCGTGCGCTCGCCGTTTTCAACATCACAGACGGCATGATGAGAGAGATACTTGTTCCCTTTTGTAAACCGGAAATCAAAAATCCCGATAAAAATCACCGGGTTCAGTTTGCTGTAGAGTTCTCCGCTCTCAATTTGTTGGGAATACTCCTTGCTGGCATAGTACAGCAGCCTTTTGTCCATACCATCAGGCTCGGAAACCTGCATCTCGATGATGTACGTTTTGCCATTTTTGTCCCTTGCCTTTACGTCAATGATGGACGCTTTCAGGTTCCTGATGATCGGAAGCTGATACGGATTGACAATCTCCACATCCTCCATGACATCGTCCCCCTTCAGCCGCATCACTGCGTTGAGGAAAGAAAGCAGAATGATTTTCCTGTTTTCATTACCGAAAATCTTCCGGAAGGCGATATCGTTTTTTACATCAACAAACTGCATGGGTTTTCTTTGAGTACAAATGTAAGGGAAAAAGGGTGGTCAAACCATACCCGGCACCTGTTTTACATCCCCAGCAGCACAATCTCCCGGTCGTCAACGATATGTATCTCCCGACGGATTCGCTGTTCCCAGGGCAGTTCTTCAGAGGGCTTCTTCTCGAACAGCACCAGGTAGCCCCGTTTTTGACCCAGCTTGTCCATGTAGCGCGCCAGTTGTTGCAGTCCCATTGGCAGGGAGCGTGCATCGTGGTTCATTTTTATTTCGATGGGGAACACCTGTGATTTCCAGAACACAGCCAGATCGGTTCGGCCGTTGCCCACTGCCATTTCACGCTCGATACGTCCGCCTCCGTTGATAATGCGCTGCAGGAAAGCCATCAGCAGCAACTGGTGACCGGCCTCCCTGTACTGGAAGCGCTCTAACCAGGATTCGGAATTCCAGCGGTAAAACTCGGTGAATGCCGCCAGCAGTTTGTCCATATCCAGCGAGCCGTCGGGGTACAGATACCAGGTTGTCTGGGCGATATCTGTATCAATGCCATGCTGCAAAGACGAATTCAGGATGCGGGTGATAATTTCCCGGTAAATGGGATTGGCAAAGCGGACAGGACTGCTCCCGGTGATGATTCCCAGATCGCGGCAGTAGCGAAGGGCGTCGTCGAAGCCATCGAAGGCCGGCGCCTCCCCGGTGATGATACTCATGATGATGGGCCGTATGCGCGGCTCGTCAATCTTGTCGGCCAGACTGTCCAGGTGGGTCTGGCGCTGCTCGATCAGGCGCTCTTTGGCCGTTTCGACCATCTCCGGGGTGATCGCGCGGGAGTAGTCGTTCCTGAGCATTTCGGCCACCATCTCGTTGGCCAGGGCGTTGGTCAGCCAGGGTTGACCGCCGGAATATTCGTAGAGTTTTTCAAAAACTTCGGGGGAAAACACCTGTCCGGTGTCCTGTGTGTGCTGGTCGAGCAGCCCGCGTACTTCCTCGCGGGAAAAGACTGGCAGGAAGAACGACTCGGCCTTGATATTGAATGGCGAGCCAGCCCCGATGGAGGGGTTGTCTGCGCGGGCGCGCAGGCGATACTCGCGTATGTCGCGCAGGCCCACCAGGGCCACCGACTGCGGGAAATGCTGCGGGCGGGACTGAAAGCCATCGCGAAGCTGGCGCAGTGTGGAGATAAGTACATCATCGTACAGGGAATCCACCTCGTCGAGCAGCAGTACGACGGGCTTGTCGAGGGCGTGGCACCAGTCGGTCAGGTATTGGCCAAACAAGGAATTACCCAACGTACAAGTGCCCGGATCGGGTGGCAGATACTGCTTTTCGAGGAAAAAACCGGCCATCCGGTAGAGCGACCTGACAAACACCTCGTTGGCATCTTCCACCGAAATACTGGGGTATCCTGCCGATTCCAGCGAACAGACCACCGAGACATAATTCCCTTCTCGGTTGAGGCGGTGAGCCAGGGCGTGCAGGAACGTGGTTTTGCCCGTCTGACGGGGGGCATGGATGAGGAAGTATTGCTGATCCTCTATCAGACGCAGGATATCTGCGTAAAAATCTCTGAACGGGTTTACTATATAGTGCCTCTGCGGGTCACAAAGGCCGGTCGTGTTGAAGAAACGTCTCATAGTGCAAAGATACTTGCGCCACAGATTTATTTTCGGCAAAAAAGTGCAGAAAAACGGCATTAGTGACTCTCCTTGCACCTGTTTTACATCACCAGCAGCACAATCTCCCGGTCGTCAACGATATGTATCTCCCGACGAATCCGTTGCTCCCAGGGCAGTTCTTCAGAGGGCTTCTTCTCGAACAGCACCAGGTAGCCCCGTTTTTGACCCAGCTTGTCCATGTAGCGCGCCAGTTGTTGCAGTCCCATTGGCAGGGAGCGTGCATC
>CAILQK010000262.1 GCA_903836265.1 uncultured Bacteroidota bacterium
GCCGGTTCCCCAAACTGATTCTGACCTCGGATCAGGTTTACGACACGCTGCTTTTCAGGCTCGATTCGCTTTATCCCTCCGATAACGGGGGGCTGTTCCGGATAAAAAACATCATTTTCTATCTTTCCGGCGTGGAGCTGGAAAAAGCCGGCGAAATTGTTCACACCAGTGATTCGCTGCAGTTCCGGCTGTTTAATACGGCACAAAATGATACGGTCAGACAGTGGCTCCGGGACGACGCCACACTCGTACGTCGCTCGCCGCTCGACAACCAGGTGGCCACCTTCAGTGATGATGGCGACTTCGACAGAATCAGGTTCAGAATTGGCCTGTCCGAAGACCTGAACAGGGTTGTTCCAGCGCTTGCGCCGTTGTCACACCCGCTCTACACGCAAAAGGAAGGGCTGCACAACAGCAATGGGTTCGTTTTCGTGCGGGCAGTTATTGTACGAAACAGCGACCCTGCCCTCACCCCCGATACACTCGACCTGACCGCCTCAGACATCCCGGATCTTTTTGTCGAATCGCAGGGAAATTTTTACCATGAAACGGGGCGCGATTTCAGACTGGTGCTGCACGCAGACTGGTCACGCCTTTTCAACGGAATTGATTTGTCTGATTACGACATACCCCGCTGGAAATCTGTGATGGCAGCCAACCTCAAAGATGTTTTTTCTGTTTCACAGTGAGTTTCCATTAACTTTGCTGTACCATCTGTAAACCGGAACCAAACTAATAAAAACATGAAAAACGTTATTCTGTCCGCTTTCGCCGCTGCAGCCCTGATTTCGGTATCTGCCTGCAAGGAACCCGCTGATCCGGGTGTGGATTTCGCCATCAATTTCAAAGCCACATACGATAGCTCTCAACTCGAAAAAAACAAGCCATACAATTTCGATGCCACCCAGATTGTGGTACAGCGTTACAGGCTTTATCTGTCCGATATCGCTCTTGTGAAGGATACGACGGTTGTCCCTGTAACCGATGTCGTATATCTCGACTTCACTCCCGACCAGGCTGCCTCCGACCTGAGCAAAACCCCGCGTATTGTATTCTCCGGTATTCCGGCCGGCGAGTATGACGGCATTCGTATCGGTTTCGGCGTCAACGCTGCCAACAACGCGAAACAGCCATCCGACTTCCCCGCAGGTACTCCGCTCGCCAACGAACTCGACTACTGGCTTGGCTGGAGAAGCTACATATTTACTGTACTCGACGGCAGAATGGACTCCGACAAGGATGGCGACATGGATTTGCCGTATTCCTATCACTGCGGCTCCGACCCCGTTTACAGAGTTTTTACGTTCAATCAACACATTCATGTGGAGGAAGGCCACCCGGAGCTCAATATAGAATTTGATATTCGCAAGCTGCTCCTGAACGACAACGGAACCTATTACGATATTCTGGCCAATAATGCCACCTCCAATCTGGTTACCGACACCCGTGTGGCAGAAGACATCTCCAGTCACTACGATACTGCTACCACCATCAAACAGTAAGCTGTCATGAAAAAGGTACTGCACATCCGAAATTTTGGTCTGCTGCTGCTGGGCGCAATTGCTTTTTTTCAGTGCCAGGACGGAAATACGCCCATTACACCCGACGAAGGAGATCTGACGGATATTCCCTACAATCCAAAACCTTACGCAGTTCCCAAACCTGCACACTTCCCGGAGGTGCCATTTCCCGCCGACAATCCGTTCACAGTGGACGGAATAGCCCTGGGCCGCAGACTTTTCTACGACCCGATTCTGTCGGCCGACAGTACGATGTCGTGTTCCGGCTGTCACCTTCCGCAGGGCAGTTTCACAGATAATTATGCGGTATCTGTGGGTATTGACGGTATTGCAGGCAAGCGCAGTTCCATGTCGCTGCTCAATATCGCTTACGCCAATAACGGACTGTTCTGGGACGGGCGATCCAAAACCCTGGAGGAACAGGCACTGCTTCCTGTAGAAGATCCGATCGAGCTGCACACTACCTGGGCGAACGTAATAGAAAAACTGAGAAAGCACCCGACCTATCCGGAATATTTCCGGAAAGCATTTGGTATTGCCAACAAGGGTGAAATAACAAAGGAACTGGCTGCGAAGGCAATTGCGCAGTTCGAGAGAATCCTGATCAGCAGCGGCACCTCCAAGTTCGATCAGTTTATCAATGGCAATATTGATGCACTCGACGAGGAAGAGCTGGATGGCAAACTGATGTTTTTTGATGAAGGCGCCGCATACAACCTCCCTGACGGCCAGTGTTTTCACTGCCATGGAGGCATCACGCTCACCGGAAACCAGTTTTTCAATAATGGAATAGACAGTGTGGCTTCGCTTGATGATTTCAGGGACAAAGGCCTGGGTGGTGTTACCGGCAACAGGTTCCATAACGGAAAATTCCGAACCCCGACACTCAGAAACATTGCCTTTTCAGCACCCTACATGCACGATGGCCGCTTTCAGACGCTTGAAGAGTGTGTGGCCCAGTATGCAGACAACGGATTCGGCGTTGAAAATGAAGATATTTTTATAGGACAGATGGGATTTCCTCTTGGAAACGGGAAATATTCAGGACTGAATGCCTATCAGCAACGGGCACTGGTCAAGTTTCTTCACGCGCTGACGGATACAGTGGCAATCAACAATCCTGACTTCCAGAATCCGTTCAAATAGAAACGGCCGATAGAGCAGCCGTCAACAATAATTGCATGCACGGGCATGTATGGAACAGTTTTTGCAGGGCTGTTTCTATACATGCCCTGCTTTTTGGTGAGACTTGTTTTTAATCCCCGATAATTTCGACACTATCCGGACGCTTCCATAGAGAAGCAACCATTTCATTTGCCGGACAGAGACAGTCGGGCAGTTATCCTGAAAACAGCAACAAAATGCGAAACCGATTTACTCTGATTGCGATTTTATTTGTCTGTCGTGCACAGGCACAATGGTCGGAAGGAGGTATCCCTGACAGTTTCCAGCCGGAAATCCGGTCATTCATCTCCGGAAAGTCTCCGTCAACAGTCAATGTTGCATCGGTTGACCGCGATGCCCTGCTGCTCGAGGACAGCAAAACTCCCGGACAAACAAGGTTTGCCGCGCCGGTAGAGGCTGATATTTCCCTGCTCAAAGACGGGCTGATATCGGATCTTCCCGACGGGCGCAAGCTGTGGCAGTGTACCGTGCGCTCGGCCGGAGCCATCGGACTGACACTCATATTCGACCGGTTTTATTTGTCTGATGATACACGTTTTTTTGTCTATACACCAGATAAAAACAGGATTTTGGGCGCCTACACATCAAGGAGCTGTCTGCCATCCGGCAAATTTCTGATTGGTATTCTTCCGGGCGAAACAGCCGTCATGGAGTGTATTTTCCCGGGTGGAAAAACACCAGATATTCACCTTTACCGGGTAGATGCTTCTTACGACAGTGCAGCCCCTGGTGCGGAATTCGATTTTGGAGAGTCGCTGTCCTGCAACGTGAACGTCAATTGTCCGGCAGGAGCCAGCTGGCAACAGGAGAAAAAAGGCATTGCGCGTATTCTGATGGTTTTTCAGGGGGGAGAAGCCTGGTGCAGCGGCACACTTGTAGCCAATACATCCGGCTCCTACGAACCATACTTTCTGACTGCCCATCACTGTCAGTTGCTGCTGGCCAATCCGCAGTTCGATCTCTGGCGATTTGATTTCGACTATGAAACGGGAGGTTGTACCAATCCCGCCACCGAACCTGTGGCCAAATCGGTACTTGGCTGCACGAGAACCGCCTTCAGGGCCGAAACAGACTTCATGCTGCTGAAACTCAATCCTGTTCCGCCTTCCTGGGAAGTTTATTTCAACGGCTGGGATCGCGACAATACCCCCACCACCATTGCGGCAGGATCTGTCATGGTTCACCATCCGCGCGGCGATATCAAAAAGATAACGGTGGAAAATCAGGCCTCCAATGTGTTTCCGAACACCCTCGACTGGGGGGGCATTTTCGGTGTAAGTCCGGCCAGCTCGCACTGGAGAACAGTTCCGGATGTGGGTATTCAGGAGCCGGGGTCCTCCGGAAGTCCGCTGTTTGGTCCGGACAAGAGGATTCGCGGACAGTTACACGGCGGAAGTGTGAACATGAATAATCCCTGCATTATGACCGGGGTGTATTACGGTCGTTTCAACCAGTCGTGGGATCAGGGCAGCAGCAGTACAGCGCGCCTGAAAGAATGGCTTGATCCGGGCAATACCGGAGCAGTTACTCAAAACGGTTATCTGCGACCCGCTGTGGCAGGTTTTGATCTGGGAGGGCAGGTAAAAACACACTGGGGAGTGAATATGCCGGGAGTGAAGGTACAGGTCAGTTCAGCCGGCGGGGTTATGCTGACTGCCACTACCGATACGGAAGGCAAATACCTGTTTGACAACCTGCCAGCCGGCGGCCCATATTCGGTAACAGCCTCCCGCGACACCAATGATCTCAACGGGGTAACCACTTACGATCTGGTACTTGCCTCAAGACACATACTGGGCATAGAAGCGCTCTCTTCTCCATGGAAAATTATTGCAGCAGATGCGAACAGAAGCAATTCACTCACCACTTTTGACTTGGTTGAAACGAGAAAAGTAATTCTTGGGGTAAGTACCACTTTCCCTTCCAATACATCGTGGCGATTTTTCCCTGAAAATACTACTTTTGCCAATCCGACCAATCCTTTCACAGGAACGTTTCCGTTGCCGACAATGAGTATCAATCTGCAGGCTGATACGCTCAATGTCAACTTCCTGGGGTTAAAAACCGGTGATACCAACGACTCTGCCGATCCCGGCCAGTAGGTGCTTTTCGTGATCACATTCATTCAAGTCAAATAATCTCTCATGTTGCACACAGCAAAGGAACGTTTCCTGAAATATGTAACCATAGACACCCAGAGCGATCCGAACAGTCCGACCTGCCCCAGCACCGAAAAGCAGAAAAACCTGAGCCGCATCCTCGTGGAAGAACTGCTCGCCATGGGTATTTCCGATGCTCATCTCGACGAACACGGTTATGTTTATGCCACTATTCCGGCCAACACCGACAAAAAAGTGCCAGTCATCTGTTTCTGCTCGCACGTAGATACCTCTCCCGACTGTTCAGGTGAAGGGGTAAAGCCGATTGTACACGCAAATTACAGCGGACAGGATCTGGTGCTGCCCGATGATTCTTCGGTAGTGATCCGCATGCATGAACATCCAGATCTGAAAGACCAGATTGGCAATGATATCATCACCGCCAGTGGTACCACGCTTCTCGGAGCCGACAACAAGGCAGGCGTGGCAGCTATCATGGATGCAGCGAATATTCTTGTCAGCAACAAACAGCTGAAACACGGGAAAATCAGAATCCTGTTCACGCCCGACGAAGAAATCGGTCGCGGGGTGGACAAAGTGGACATGAAAAAGCTGGGTGCCAAATTTGGCTATACCATTGACGGGGAAACAGCCGGAAGTATCGAAAACGAGACTTTCAGTGCCGATGGTGCCGTGATTACCATACACGGCGTGGCTGCACACCCGGGTTTCGCCAAGGGTAAAATGGAGAATGCCCTCAAAATTGCATCCCGAATAGTCGCCAAATTTCCGGACAAACTCAGTCCGGAACATACCGAAGCCAAAGAAGGATTTATTCACCCCGTACATATCGAGGGCAATATTGAAAAAGCTGTCATCAGGCTGATTATCCGCGACTTCTCGGAGGCAGGGCTGAAACGCCACGCCAAAACAATACAGCGTATCGTGGATGCGGCCATGAAGCCATTTCCAAACAGCAGAGCCGAGGTGAAAATTTCCGAACAGTACCGGAATATGAACAAAGTGCTTCGTCGCCATCCCCAGGTAGTGGAAAATGCCGTGGAGGCGCTCAGGCGTGCCGGCTTTGCACAGCCAAAACTGCAATCTATCCGTGGTGGTACCGATGGCTCCCGCCTGTCATTCATGGGGCTCCCCTGCCCCAATATCTTCGCCGGAGAGCACGCATTCCACTCCAAGCAGGAATGGGTATCGGTTCAGGACATGGAAAAGGCCGCCGAAACTGTTGTTCACCTCGCACAGGTGTGGGAGGAAAAAGGAGTGTAGTATCATATTGAGAGTCTACACTTCAACATTCAGGGTAAATCAGCATCTCAGGAGTCACCTGTTCATCAGTACATCAGAAACAGGACAAAACCGACCGTATCTACAGCACATGATCGTGTGATGTTTCCTGCTCCGGCCGAAACGACCGGTATAGAAACATCACATAATCATGTTCTTCTGTTTCAGACACGGATATTATCTCAGAATCTGAATGAATCCTTTCAAAACACTGTGTTGTGGCGAAGGACGGAACAGATAATAGTAAGTTGCGTCAGGTAATGGTTTGCCTGACTCTCCGCGCAGCTCTCCTTTCCATGCTCTGTCAGGAGCATTATTATATGGTGAGGCTTCGTACACCTTGTCGCCCCACTGGTTGTAAATAACCAGGTTATTTTGCGGGTAGGACTCAATATCAAGGCACGGGATAATCAGATAATCATTGATACCATCGCCGTTGGGCGTGATGGTATTGGGTACAAACTCGCACACACGCTCGCGGGCGGTAATAGCCACACCTGCATCATCGCAGAGATCGGGACAGGTTCTCGAGCAGATACGGTAGAAAAAATTGTGTACAATATTTCTTCCGTCTGCAGAAAAATTGAACACTCCGTTGCCCAGATCCGTCAGGCCGGGCAGGAAAGGTTCTATCAGCTCGAACACATAGTCATCTTCTTCATAAACATCGTTGTCGAGTACGCTGATTCCAGAAAGTACTTCGCTTGTTGCCACCTCGAAGTCAAGATCATCGAATGCCTCGGGGAGTTTGCCAATTCTGACAAGTGCGGAGTCAACGGGAGTGATACAGCCATTAATATTGGCAGAAACCTGATAAATTCCGGTTTTTGACGCATCGAGGTCAATAATCATCAAATCGCTGGTTGCGGGATAAGGACCTTTCGGACCTGTCCAGTTATATATTGCTCCGGGAATTGACATGGCGGCAAGTACGACCTCATCGCCTGCACAGGCAATGAGGTCGCTCACCTGTGGAGCAAGCGGCAACAGCGGCAGCACTTCGATCTGTACATCACAGACGGCGGTATTGCCGGCTTCATCCTGAGCCAGGAATTTAAGCGTGTTGATCCCCAGATCAAATACAGAAGCTGTCAGTCCTCCGCCGGTTTGAGTAACCACAGGAGGTGTGCAGTTGTCGGTCGCCTGCGGGAACAGGAATGCAAGGTCCACGCCGTCGCAGGCAGCAACTGTATCGGTGGATACGAGGAACCCTGAAGGATCCGAGAGTACAGCTCCGCTCACATTTACCTTTATCGGGGAAACCGGGCAGGTGAAAACAGGTGGAACCGACTCGTTTACTGTGACAAAGAAGTTCGCTGTAACAGTATTGTTCAGCGTGTCTTTCAGTATATATCTTACTTCTGTTGTTCCTACATAGAACGTATCGCCGGGTTCGTAGTTCGATGTGAACGTGTAGGGGCCACAGATATTTACCAGCGAGGGGGGTGTCCAGAATGCTACGGCCTCACAGCCTGTGTAAGACTGATCGGCGGGTATGTTGGCCAGATCAATCTGCTTGCCAATTATTTCAACGGTGAACGTGCAGGAATCCCTGTTTCCAGTCTGATCCTCGGTATAAATTTTGACTGTCGTGAATCCGACGGGGAATTCATATCCGGAGAGTGGCTCGGAGAACACCGGCTGGTTGGCTGTACAGTTATCGGTGGCGAGAGGCAGTATCCAGAATACCGCGCGGCTGCAGGAGTCGGTTGTGAGTATCCTGTCGGGGGGGCAAGGGCCCAGTGCAGGAGGAACGATATCAACGATATTGACGACAAACTCGCAGGTAGAAGTATTTCCCCAGATATCTGTTGCTGTATAGCGCACTGTTGTCTGGGTTTCCGGGAACGAGGTGTTGGGCGGATACGTGGATGTAAGTGTTACATCCGAGCAGTTGTCAACAGCGGTTGGCGGTACCCAGTCAACCTGGGCGAAACAGGTTTCTGCGAACACCGATGTATCCTGTGGACAGTTAAGAATAACCGGCGGTACATTTTCCCTGACGGTAATGGCAAAACTGCAGAGTGTGGCATTTCCGGATGTATCCACTGCTGTATAAACAACCGTTTTGGTTCCGACAGGAAGTTCTGTACCATTTGGAATATTTGATACAGGAACAATCGGATACAGATCGCAGGGATCTGCAACTGTCGGGTTGATCCAGAATGCCTGGACGGTACAGCTGTCCGGAGACGTTGACAGTGTAAAATTGGCGGGACAATTCAACAGAACGGGGGGGGTAGTATCTCTGACAGTGACCGTAAAGTTGCAGAAAGCTGCGTTGCCGGTAGGATCGCTGACCACTACATTTACCTTGTGTACACCTACTGTGAGTGAATCGCCGGGTTCAATACTCAGGTCGGTATTCAGCAATGAGGCACAGTTGTCTATTGTTGTTGGCAACGGATAGTCAACTACGGCAAGACAAGTGGATGCATCTGCATCTACTGTCATGTTTGGCGGGCACTGGACCTGCGGGGATATTGTATCCTGTACAGTAAGCGTCTGAAGCGCAGTACTGGAGTTGCCACAGGCATCAGTGGCAGCCCATACCCTGTACATGAAGTAGTTGATTGAGCTGGAACCCTGTGAAGTATTCTGGCTAATCAGAGTAATAAACGGGGTTTGGGTACAGTTATCAATGGCGAGGGGTGAGCCGGGAGCGGGTACGCCGTCGCAGTTAACCAGTGTGTCTTTCGGTATGAAAGTGAACACGGGGAGAGTTACATCCTGAACAGTAATTACCTGTTGTGCCGTTCTGAAGTTGCCGCAGTCATCGGAGGCCGACCAGGTTCTGGTGAGGATATAGTTCGATGGACAAAGTCCGTCGGTTCTGGATTCGCCGAGATACGCAATCGCAGCGGTCACGTCGCAGTTGTCGGCGGCAGTTGGAGCGCCGGGGAAAGGAACGGCATCACAGCTTGCAGTTTCGGGATCTGGTACAAAAGTGAACAACGGGGCAACAGTATCCTGGACAGTAATTTCCTGGACACCGAGTGCCGTATTGCCACAGTGGTCGGTAGCTACCCAGCTGCGTCTCAGCGTGTAGTTGTTGGTACAGTTTCCGTCTATTCTGACCTGGCCGTTATACACTACAAATACATTGGCATCACAGTTGTCGCCAGCGGAGGCAGAACCCACAGGCAGCGTTTCTGTACAATTGATCACCACCGGATCAGGCAATGCCGTATAGGCTGGTGGCGTAATATCGCGGACAAATATTGTCTGGGTTGCGGTGGTGGTATTGCCGCAGTTGTCTGTTGCAGTCCATTTGCGGAGCAGCGTATAGTTTCCGGGGCATGATCCATCGGTTCTTGTATCTCCATCGTAAGTAATCGTTACATCTGAATCGCAGTTGTCAGCCGCTACAGGTGATCCCGGGGGAGGTACGGCATCACAATTGGCCGTTACAGCGACAGGAACAAAGGAGAACGAGGGCGGAGTGATATCCTGTACAGAGATTGTCTGGACGGCAATAGTGGAATTGCCACAGTTATCCGTAATCGTCCACTTCCGTTTCAGAATATAGGAATCGGGGCACGCTCCGTCTGTCCGCGTATCACCGTTATAGACAATCTGGGGAGCGGCATCGCAGTTGTCGGAGGCAACTGGCGATCCGACTGCAGGCACGGCAGAACAACTGACAACCACATCTGCCGGTACAAATGTGACTACGGGAGGCACAACATCCTGAACATTGATTACCTGAGTGGCTGTTTTGGTATTGCCACAGACATCAGTAGCTGACCATGTTCTGGTGAGCAGATAATTGCCCGGGCAACTTCCGTTGGTAGTTGTTTGTCCGAGGTAGGCGACAGACACGTTAAGGGCGCAGTTATCAAATGCCACGGGTACCCCAACAGGTGGGATATTGTCGCAGTTGGCGGCGAAATTGGGTGGTACTGTGGTAAAGAAAGGCGCAATCGAGTCTTTTACGATGATTTGCTGCGTTACTGTTACAGTATTTCCGCAGGCATCCGTTGCTGTCCACTTTCTGAGCAGTGCATAATTGTACGGACAGCTGCCGTTTGTTCGGGTTTCACCGTTATAGACTACAGAAACGCTCGGAGTGCAATCATCCACAGCTATGGGTTGACCCGGGGGAGGCACATTGTCACAACCTGCCGACTGACTTTGAGGAGCGGAGGTAAATACCGGGGCTGAAAAGTCGCCGACAAACAACACCTGTTCACCCGTAGATGTATTGCCGCAATCATCGGTTGCCTGCCAGCGGCGGCGGAGTACGTAAGAGTTCGGACAAACGCCGTCCACTCTGGTTTCTCCGATGTAAACAATATCAACCGCGGGATCACAGTTATCGGCAGCCTGCGGCGTGCCAAGAGCCGGGAGAGAGTCGCACGCGACGTTGGTATTTGGAGGGATAAACGTGAATACCGGTCCGGTTAAATCCTGCACTGTAAATGTCTGAACAGCCGATGCTGTATTTCCGCAGTTGTCAGTGGCAGTCCATCTGCGGCGGAGCAGGAATGAGCCCGGACAAGCGCCGTTGGTACGTGTTTCTCCCTGATATACAATTTCAACATCGGTATCGCAGTTATCTGATGCGACAGGTATACCAACCGGAGGAATTGCCTCGCAGGATACAGCAGCGTCAGCCGGTACCGATGTAAATACCGGAGCGGAAAAATCCCTGACTGTCAGTGTCTGGGTAGCCGTAGCTGTGTTGCCACAGTGATCAACAGCCTGCCAGGTACGCAACAATGTGTAAGTATTGGCACATGCACCATCGGTACGCACCTGACCCTGATAGATTATATCAACGAGCGGATCACAGTTATCGGTAGCGACGGGCAGCCCGACCAGTGGCACTGACTCACAGGATACAGTTTCATCGCCGGGAATAATGGTGAAAACCGGATTCTTGAGATCCTGAACTGTAATCAGCTGCTCGGCTGTGGCGACGTTACCGCAGTTATCCTCGGCTCGCCATATGCGACGGAGCGTATAATTGCCGGGACAGGTACCGTCTATACGATTCTCACCCATGTAATTCAGCGTCACATTGGCATCGCACACATCAACAGCTGTTGCAGTACCGGGTACCGGTATAGACTGACATTCGACCGTGATGTTGGCGGGCACATTGGTAAATAGCGGTGGCGTATTATCCACCACAGATATATTTTGTACGGCTACTGAGGTATTTCCACACTCATCCTGTGCGAGCCAGGTCCGTTTGAGTATATATGTATCGGGGCATGGGCCATTGGTGCGGGTTTGACCCTGATATACCGCAGTCGGTGAGAGTGAACAGTTGTCAGTTATCTGTACTGTTCCAACTGGAGGAATAGAGATGCAGTTAACCGTAATGTTGGCCGGAACCTGAATAAAAACGGGCGGCTGACTGTCTGCCACTTCTATTCGCTGGGTCAGATTCACACCATTACCCTGACTGTCGGTGACACGGTACTTTCTCGATACAATCAGCGGATCACCGGGGCATCCGCCGCCGCCCAGAAAAATATCTCCTTCATAAGTCACTGTTGGTGGACCGCAGTTATCTGTTTCCCCCGTAATGACAGAGGGGTCAGGTGCTGGCAGGTTATTGAAACATTGTACACCCGTGAGAACTGGCGGATTGGAAGCCGAGGGGAACTGATCGTCTATGGCGATTACAGTAAAAGTACACGTTACCACATTATTTCCGTCGTCCACCTTGTAGGTTACAAGATTGCTTCCGGCCTTATACTCCAGATTGAAGGGCAACTGACCATTACCAGTGTAGGAAGATGCCCCGGAAACAACGTAAGACAGCTGTGCACCCGGGCAGTTATCAGTGAAAACGGCATCGAGGCCACCTATGTAAACAAAGCACTGATTTGGAAAAACAATATCAACTGTATCTGCAGGACACGCGAGCGTCGGAGGCACATTGTCCAGTGTGGGAACCGTTACGTTTTTTATTGCGGTACAGCCGCGGGCGTCGGTTACTACAACTGAATAATCGCCTCCCGCCAGATTGTTCAGATCCTGGGTGGTAGCACCGTTCGACCAGCGGTACTGATACGGACCGGAACCTCCGAGAACTGTGAGGTCAATTGTTCCTGTGAGAGATGCCGCGCAGGGTACAGATGTAGATGATGCGACGAGGGTCATAGAAGGGTTAATCCTGACCGTGAAACTGTTACCGCATGTAAGCAGATAGGGCGGCGCCGAACCCTCCGGGTCAAAAATACCGGAGATATTCACATTATAGGTTGTATTGTTCAGGGGCGTTACCTTGTGCGGACCGGGGCCTTGCCCGATATTGGGCGACCAGAAGTAGCTGTATGAAAGAGATCCGCTACCCTGAACCGACAGTTTGACAGAGTCTCCGGGCGTGCACAGCCAGCCATCATTGTAATAACCAGATTGTTCAACGGCATAAATAGTGGCATCACAACATATACCATTGCCATCAAAGCAGCCGGCACTGTTGACATCGGCGAATGAATGCAAAGCAGATGTACCACTGCAACTGGCCAGCTTGTCCGTATCGAAGTAAAGGGTTTTTAATCCGTTACACCCCACATCAGCGGTTTTTCCCGGATAAATATTGCCACCGCTGTAAAGCAGCATACGGGCGTTGGGGCCAAGTGTGAACCGCCAGTTACCGGAGTAGTATAGTACTCCACCGTCGAGAACAAGTTTGGAGTCGAATGGAACACCATTTGCCAGGAGCGGATAATAATTGACGTCAATCTCGAAGGTATCCCTGACAATAATTGTATCAGTGCCACCGGGCAGCATTCCGAATGGATTTTCGGATGCACGAATATAATTGTCGAAGACGAAAGTCTGCGATCTGACATCCCGAGCCGGGAAAGCTGTTACAGCGGCAACCAGGATTATCAGTCGAAGCAAACTCACCCTGGAAAATAAATTGGCGGGACACGCATCTGATTGAAACATGCTAATCGGTTTTTTCATTTTTTAACGGCAGTTTTCAGAGTACCGAAGTAGGCTTTCTCCAAAAATCAAAGATTATGGGCGAGATTGGATGCAAGACATGTTGTTACGGGCATTGCAGATCCTTTTGCATTTACAAAGATACAGGCAAATTTGCCTGAGTACCAATGTAGGCAAGCGCAAAAATATACATTCTCAATTACCATACCAATTAGAAAGTGTCTGTACCTTGACCAGATTGGCACAACAGTGTAAAATCCATGTATAATAAAACAAATATGAATATTTATTCGGTACGTGTGCGTTCGACTGAACCACTTGCGCCCCCCGTGATGATATGATGTTGATCAGCATAACAGCTGCTATCGTACGATTTCTCCCATCCCCCACTTGCTTTCCTCAAAAAAAGGATGTAACTTTGAATTAACTTCATTCAAAACACCCTTCAAAATGCCAAAAAAGAAAACCCGGGACTTCCGGTCACCACATCATCCCCACGACAGATACGCACGTAATATCCTGCAAAACCGCGAAATAGCCACCGACCTGATCCGCCTATCGCTGCCAGCGCACATACTCGAAACCATTGATCTCGATTCGCTGACACCCGGAAAAGAGTCGTTCGTGGACGAACAAATGGCCGGGCATTTCCTCGATGTATGCTACACCGGCCAACTCAAAGACGGGGAACGCCTGCGCGTGAATATCCTTTTTGAGCACAAAAGCACCGATCCCGATACGCCGGTGTACCATCAGCTGCTCCGATACATCGTTCAGATCAACAGCCACGAATTGCAGCAAAGGAAAGCTCCCCCGGTTGTCATCCCCATCCTCCTCTATCAGGGCAACAAACCTTTCCGGAAGGAACTGGCAAAAGATATCTACGGTCATTACGGCAGCGATTACCTCCGGTTCGTACCTCATTTCGACTACTTCGTCACCGATGTGAACAACATGACGACACGCGAGTACGCCATACTCGTCTCCAAACTGACATACCTGTTCATCGAGGCACTCCTGTGCGGACGTAATCCGTCACTCATTCCTGAAAAATGGGAAGAAATACTTATTTTTGTCACAGAAAACAATACCTCTGATGCCGGAGTGCATTTGTTCAAATGTACAGCACTGTATTTCGCCAGCGTATCAGACAATTTCAAAACCAGACTCCACAACAATATGGCATACGAAGCAGAAACCCCGTTCGAAAAATTCGTCGAAGAAACCTTCACCAAAGAGAATATACCCTATATCCGGCAGCGAATCGCTGACGTCAATAAACTCCGGGAGGAAAGAGCCAAAGGCATCGCGGAGGGCACAGAAAAGGGTATCGCGGAAGGGATAGCAAAAGGCAAACTCGAAGGCAAACTCGAAGGTAAACTTGAAGGTAAACTCGAAGGCAGGGAGCTCACCATCAGTACCTTCCTGTCCAAAATGCCCGATATGCCGGATGCAGAGGTCGCCAACTTGTTTGATGTA
>CAILQK010000263.1 GCA_903836265.1 uncultured Bacteroidota bacterium
CACCAATCCGCTGAAGCCGCGCAAGAACAGGTATCCGAAACTCGAGCTGTCGGATTATGGTCTTTCAGAGGGCGATCTGGACACCCGTTTTGCAGCAGGTTTCGAAATTGGCATGCCCAATGCGGCGCTTCGAAATATCATTGACCAGCTGAAAAAACTGTATTGCGGCAATATTGGATTCGAGTTTACGCATGTATTCAATCAGGAAAAATACGACTGGCTCCGCGATAAAATCGAGAACAGAAACCCGGCATCAGATTACGGATTTTCACTCGACAAGAAGCGCCGGATACTTGAAAAGATCAACGGTGCCGTAGGTTTCGAACAATTTCTCGCTACCAAGTTTGTAGGTCAGAAGCGCTTCGGACTGGAAGGCGGTGAATCGGCAATTGCAGCACTCGATGCCATGATCAACCGCGCATCCGAGATGGAAACACCCGTCGAGGAGGTAGTCATCGGTATGGCCCACCGCGGACGCCTGAACGTGCTGTGCAATATCGTGGGAAAAACCTACGAACAGATCTTCAGTGCTTTTGAAGACAAATCTATCCCGGATCAGAGCTTCGGATCAGGCGATGTAAAGTATCACCAGGGATACTCCTCCCAGGTGGAAGCGCGCAATGGCCGTAAAGCCTACGTAAAATTGCTTCCCAACCCGAGCCACCTCGAAGCTGTCAACCCGGTAGTGGAAGGCTTCTGCAGGGCAAAGCTGGATATCATGTACACCGACAACTTCGACCGTGTCATTCCGGTTCTTGTTCACGGTGATGCTGCCGTGGCAGGCCAGGGTATTGTATATGAGGTTATTCAGATGATGAACCTGGAAGGCTATAATACCGGTGGTACCGTTCATCTTGTTATCAATAACCAGATCGGCTTCACTACCAGCTGGGAAGATGCACGCAGCAGTCACTACTGCAGCAGTATAGCGGAGGTAGTGGAAGCACCGGTGTTTCACGTCAATGGCGACGACCCCGAGGCCGTGGTGTATGCCGCAGAACTGGCTGTTGAATACCGCCAGAAGTTCAATTCTGATGTATTCCTTGATGTGGTTTGCTACCGCCGCAATGGCCATAATGAAAGTGACGAGCCGCGTTTCACACAGCCCGAAATGTGGAAAATAATTGAAAAACACGAAGATCCGCGCACGCTGTACACACGCACGCTGATTGCACGCGGCGATGTGGACGAGCAACTGGCCAAAGATATGGAAGCCCGTTTCCGCGCCGATCTGCAGGCCCGACTGGACAACGTACGCCAGAAACCACTCCCATATACCTACCAGGAGCCCGAAATGCACTGGAAGGCTCTGCGAAAGACTGCTGATGACAAGGATTTTCAGGAAAGTCCGGAAACCGGAATTCCACGGCAGGTGATTGACAAAGTGCTGAACCACCTGCTCAATTTCCCCGATGGCTTCACTCCCATCTCCCAGATATCCAAACTTAATGATGCGAAAAAGCAACTGGTGGCAACCGGCAAGATTGACTGGCAACTGGGCGAATTGCTTGCCTACTCATCGCTGCTGCTCGAAGGCCGTGACGTCCGCATGAGCGGTCAGGACGTGAAACGAGGCACATTCAGCCACCGTCACGCCTGTGTAATTGACGCCAATGATTACCACGAACTGAATCGCCTCGACGGAATGTCGCCAGATCAGGGAAAATTTCGCATCTTCAACTCGCTGCTGAGCGAATACGCAGTACTGGGATTTGAATACGGCTACTCTCTGTCCACTCCGGATGCACTGGTCATCTGGGAGGCTCAGTTCGGCGACTTTGCCAACGGTGCCAGTACCATTATTGATCAGTTCATTTTCGCCGGCGAGAGCAAGTGGCAACGAATGAGCGGACTGGTGATGCTCCTGCCACACGGCTACGAGGGTCAGGGACCGGAGCACTCATCTGCCCGTCTTGAGCGATTCCTGCAGGGCTGCGCTGAAAATAACGTCACAGTGGCAAACGTGACATCGGCATCCAACTTCTTCCACCTGCTGCGCCGCCAGATTGTACGTCCCTTCCGGAAGCCGCTCATCGTGATGTCACCCAAATCAACACTCCGCGCACCGTTCAATCTGGGCGAAATCAGCGAAATCGAAACTGGTACCCGATTCCGCGAACTCATTGACGACACAAGCGCAAACGCCAAAAAGGTAAAACGCGTACTGGTATGCTCCGGCAAGGTGTACTACGATCTGCTCAAAAAACAGCAGGAAGACGGCAGGGAGGATATCGCCATCGCCCGACTGGAACAAATCTATCCTTTCCCCAAAACACAGTTCGAAGCCCTGCTGAAAAAATACAAGGGCGCCGAACTGATGTGGGTACAGGAAGAACCGGCCAATATGGGCGCCTGGGGACATATCGCAGTCAATCACAGCCAGTACAACTGGAAATACTCGGCACGCCGCGCCGCAGCATCACCAGCCACCGGGTTCCCGAAAGCGCACGAAAAAGAGCAGGCCGATCTTGTAGCCGCCGCTTTTGCGATTTGAGAGGCTGCAGGATTCAGGGTAAAGGGTGTTGGGGTGTAGCAAGAATCCACACCCTGTACCCAACACCCTGTATCCAATACCCTCTTCAGACAAACCGGCTCAGCAGATTTTCGAACAACTCCTGACGGCCACTGCGTTGTTGCGGCTCGTCGGTGCTCAGTGCCATTCTTTTCAGGTCTTGCAGCTCAAGTTTCCCGGATTCGAAGTCCGCTCCGTCTCCACCGTCGAAGGAAGCATATCGCTCGCGCAGCATTTCCGGGTACGCTGAATGGCTCAATATCTCGTGTGCAGCCAGGAGCGCACGTGCGAAGGCATCCATTCCTCCGATATGTGCATAAAACATATCCTCCGGATCCGTTGAATTTCGGCGCGTCTTGGCGTCGAAGTTGATACCGCCTCCGGCGAAACCACCCGCTTTCAGAATGACCAGAAATGCTTCAGTGAGCTCATATACATTGTTGGGAAACTGGTCGGTGTCCCAGCCGTTCTGATAATCACCCCGGTTGGCGTCAATGGATCCGAGCATGTTGGCCCCTGCGGCTACTGCCAGTTCATGCTGGAAGGTATGTTGCGCCAGTGTGGCGTGATTCACCTCGATGTTAAGTTTGAAATCCCTGTCGAGATCGTATTCGCGCAGAAATCCGATGGTGGTGGCAGCATCAAAGTCATATTGATGTTTCATGGGTTCCATGGGCTTGGGCTCGATGAAGAAGGTTCCCTTGAATCCGGCATTTCGGGCGTAGTCTCTTGCCATGTGCAGAAAGCGTGCCAGGTGGTCGAGCTCTCGTTTCATATCGGTATTCAGCAGACTCATGTAACCTTCCCGGCCACCCCAGAATACATAATTCTCTCCGCCCAGTTTGATCGTGGCATCCAGCGCATTCTGTACCTGGGCGCCTGCCCGGGCAACAACCTGAAAGTCGGGATTGGTGGCGGCACCATTCATGTAGCGCGGATGCCCGAACAAATTGGCAGTCCCCCAGAGCAGTTTGATACCAGTTTCCCGCTGCTTCTCCAGTGCGTAATCGGTAATCCTGGCCAGACGGTGCTCACTTTCTCTCAACGTGGGGCCTTCCTGTACCAGATCATAGTCGTGAAAACAGTAATAGGGTATGCCCAGTTTGCTGATGAATTCAAAGGCGGCATCCATCTTGTCGTAAGCCTGGTCAAGGGGGTTGTCGCGCTGAAGCCACGGAAACGATTTGGTACCGGTACCAAACGGATCGCCTCCTGTTCCGCAGAGCGTATGCCAGTAGGCAACTGCAAACCGGAAGTGCTCCTTCATCGTTTTGTCACCCACCTTTCTGTCGGCATCATACCAGCGAAAGGCAAGCGGATTGTCGGTTTTGGGCCCTTCATAGCGAATCGGGGGAATGGAAGAGAAGTAGGATGCCATATTCTGCAGGTGTTGCGTTGACTGATTCAATGTTATATTTGCCCAAAGTAACAGCAATTCATTCAATTCATAAAATATCTGCTTCAAATGAAAAGTAAATTCTCTCTGGCGGCCCTTTTGCTGGCGCCTTTCATGATTGCCGCCCAGGTATCATCCGATTTCAAAATACCCTCCTTCAGGCTCATACAGACTGATACGTTCAGATTCAATAATTTTGTGGACTGCAATATGGCTGCTGCCTGGGTAGGTGATACTTTCCGGATTTTCCCGGGCAAATATGGCGAGGATCCCGTCTGGGGTGACGCCCGCGATCTGAAATTTTCCAGTGGAAAAAATGCCGACGAGGCTTTCAGCAATCCGGCCACTGCGTACATAGCACCTTCCATGCCGTCCAATGGCCCCGGACTCCATGGGGCGGTCTGGTTTGAAACGGTGTATCAGGATGTGACCGACAAAAGCGGCCGGACGCTCTATGCTGTTTATCACAATGAAAACTATCCGGAAACACTGCCCTGGAACCCGGCTACCGGAGAAGGATATATTGACCAGGACTGGCCGCTGGGTCTCACCGAGCGGATCACTCCCGCTGCTGTATGCAGAATTGGCATCATGAAATCGGTGAACGGTGGCTGGAGCTGGGAAAACAGGGGCCTTTTTCTGGAGGACAAACAGCCAAGGATGATTCTGAAACCGCATAATACCTCCAAAACATTCGCAGGGGGTGTCGGCGACCCGTCGGCTGTGACAGCAGGCGAATATCTCTACCTGTTCTACGGAGAATACGGGTATCCGGGAGTTTACAACCAGGAAACCTACGATGCCGAAAAGGAGTGGAGCGGACAATGTATCAGTGTGGCGCGGATCAGAATCGGTGATCTGGATGCTCCGCAGGGCAAGGCCCGACGCTGGGATGGTACGGGATTCAACGCACCCTGGGACGGTATCGGGAAGCCGGTCGCTTCACTGCAGATTCCCCGCACTGCCGGTGGTGGCGGCGCCTCTTCTCCCGGTGGCGGATTCCACTGGGGCCCCTCTGTCAGCTGGAACACTTACCTGAATTGCTGGGTAATGCTCATGGGCAAGGTGGAAGGCCGGTCATGGGTAGGCGACGAACTGTACATATCGTTCAATCCGCATGCTGACCCGGGCGAGGGGAGCAATTCCCAGGACTGGACGACCCCGCAGTTGCTGGTGGTCAAGCCCGGTCATGTAATGTGGTACCCGTCGTTACAGCCGATGAACACACAGGAAGATATCGAGGCCAGGCGCACCTGTCTGCGCCTGGGCCAGCGCGCGCGATTGTTCTTCAAGTACTCTGATCTGGGCAAATACTGCTCGGAGTATATCATTGAGTTCAACCGTTAAAAAAACCGGCTCCGTGCAGATGCATCGGAGCCGGTTACATTATTCATTCCTGAAGGAGGGCCGATCAGCGTCTTCCGCCGCCGCCACCACCTCTGCGGTCACCGCCGCCACCGCGTCTGTCACCGCCACCGCCTCTGCGATCGCCGCCGCCGCGTCTGTCACCACCGCGGTCGCCGCCGCCGCGACCTGCACGTGCAGCATTTTCCTCATCGGTAGGCATGGTACCGTCGGGCTTTGGTGTGATGGCCCTGCGGGAGAGTTTCATCTTTCCGGTGCGCGGATCCACATCCAGAATTTTGAACGAAACCTTGTCGCCGACTTTGAGCACGTCAGAGATGTGCTCGATTCTGCGGTGGTCATACTCAGAAACGTGGAGCAGGCCGGTTTTGCTCTTGAACTTGACGAAAGCGCCAAAGTCAGTGAGTTCTTCTACTTCCCCTTCGTAAACAGCGCCAACTTCGGGCATAAAGATGATGCTCTGAATCTTGTTATACGCGGCATCCAGAGAAGTTTTGTCCGGGCCGAAGATTGCTACAATTCCACCTTCTGTATCTTCATCAATGGAGATGGTAGTACCGGTATTGCGCTGCATTTCCTGAATAATTTTGCCACCGGGTCCGATAACCGCTCCGATGAAATCGCGCGGGATACGGAACTCAACCATGCGCGGTGCATGTGGTTTGAGGTCTTCGCGTGGTTCGGCGAGCGATTTGGCCATTTCGCCGAGGATGTGCAAACGACCTTCACGCGCCTGCAGGAGCGCCCTGGTCAGGAGCTCATAGGGCATACCGTTGATTTTGATATCCATCTGGGTGCCGGTGATACCTTTCGATGTACCGGTTACCTTGAAGTCCATATCACCCAGCGCATCTTCATCGCCGAGAATATCGGAGAGAATCGAGATACGTCCTTTGTCGTCAGCAATTGCACCCATGGCAATACCAGCTACCGGAGCCTTGATATGAACACCGCCGTCCATCAGTGCCAGAGAGCCTGCGCAAACCGTAGCCATCGAAGACGAGCCGTTGGACTCGAGAATATCGGATACAACGCGTACTGTGTAGGCGAAATCTGATGGAAGCACTTTGCGGATAGAACGTGCGGCCAGGTTGGCGTGGCCAACTTCGCGACGTCCGGGACCACGCATGGGTTTCACCTCACCCGTGCTGTACGGCGGAAAGTTGTAGTGCAGGATAAACTTCTCGTCGTACGGATTGATAGCATTATCCACCAGCAGCTGATCCTCCTTGGTACCGAGGGTCATAGAAGTGAGCGACTGTGTTTCACCGCGGGTGAATACTGCTGAGCCGTGTGCAGAGGGGAGATAGTCAACTTCGCACCATATATGACGGATTTCGTCATTTTTGCGGCCGTCGAGACGTTTTCCGTCGGTAAGCACCACGTCACGGATAACGTATTTCTTGGTCTTGTCGAAATAGCGGTCGGCCAGCGGCTTCCAGTTTTCTTCTGTTTCTTCTCCGAACTCCTGCTCGAGTGTGGTCATAACCATCTCCTTGAGTTCTTCGAGGCGGGATTTGCGGGTATCCTTGTCGGAAGCAGAGCGCGCAAGTGCGTAGATATCATCCTTTACAAGCGATTCAACGCGAGCCCTGAGCGCCTCGTTTTCCGGAATCTCCGGCAGTGGACGCTTCACCAGAGCGGAATCGCCGACCATTTCGGCAAGTCTTTCCTGTGCGGCGATTTGGGTTTTGATAGCTTCGTGGGCGAGCTTGAGCGCCTCTACAAGATCTTCTTCCTGACACTCATTGGCTTCTCCCTCCACCATGGTAATATCGTGTTTGGTAGCGGCCACGATAAAATCCATATCGGCATGCTCCAGATCGGAGCGTTTGGGATTGATTACAAAAGAGCCATTGATACGGGCAATACGAACCTCGGAGAAAAGTGCCTCCACGGGGATATCACTTACCGCAATAGCTGCAGAGCAGGCCAGTCCGGCCAGTGCATCGGGCATCGTTTCCTTGTCGGCAGAAATCAGGTTGATAATCACCTGCGTTTCGTTCATGTAACCATCGGGGAAAAGCGGACGAAGTGCACGGTCAACGAGGCGACTGATGAGTACCTCGTAATCGGAGAGACGTGCCTCCCTGCGGAAAAAGTTTCCGGGAATACGTCCGATTGATGCGAATTTCTCCTGATAGTCAACAGAGAGCGGGAAGAAAGGCTGATTTTCTTTGGCCTTCCGGGCACTTACTACAGTGCAAAGGAGCATGGTATCGCCATGTCGTACCAGCACGGAGCCATCGGCCTGAGCCGCCAGCTTACCCGTTTCAAGTGCGATCTCACGTCCATCCGGCAGGTTGAACGTGGTGCGCAGCGGGGTTTGTTTACCCATAACATAAATGAATTGTGCGCCGCAGGAAGCATAGGATTCCGGGGATTGTCGAAAACAATGAGCGCGCAAGGGTAATATAAACAGTCGGAAAGAACCGATACTACACACAAAGGAGTGCTTTTGGGGAAGCACTTCTTTGTGTGGGGGACAAGTAATCCCCGTTTTTCAGACGGTTTCGCCTGTTGCGCGTGGGGTCAACTTTCAACAAAACCCCCGTGAAGCCGGAATCTGGCCGTAGGCACGGGTTAATAATCAAAAAAAAATGTCCGGCTGGCTTGCTGCAGCCGGACATTTTTGAACCGGTATTACTTGCGCAGGCCGAGTTTCTCGATCAGTGCGCGATATTTGAAGATATCCTTCTTTGCGTAATAGGAAAGGAAACTTTTACGCTGACCAACCATGGTGAGCAGAGCACGACGGGAGGAGTGATCTTTCGGAAACTTTCTCAGGTGACCGGAGAGGCACTCGATACGGTAGGTCAGGAGAGCTACCTGTACTTCCACGTTGCCCGTGTCGTTTCCGTCCTTGCCGTACTGTCTGGTAATTTCAGCGATTTTTTCCTTGTTGTAATAGACTGCCATTTTGTGAATTTTAATGGTGTGAAATAAAGTATACCGGTTACAGATTTCAAAGGGTCAAACGGCAGTTATTGCCTATCCATCCGTATTCAGCAGCGCAAAGGTACGGCGAAATGCTTGCAATCAAAACTTTTACGCATATTATTTGGATTATTGGCGGGAGTATCAGTTCATGGCATCTACATCAAGTACTATGTCGAGCAACATGCGGAGATCGTCGTAAAATTCTCTTACGACCTCATAACCCGTATTGGAGCGGAGGAGAGAAGGCTCGAGGAGATTTTTGTCCTGGGTGAGTGCGAGGTAAATTTTGTCGCCGATAATCGAGCAGAAAATTTCCTTTTCGCGGTTATTATTGATGAACTTTTCCCGAAACCGCAGAATTTTCCACTGCATATCTTCGGAGATAACATCTTGAGGGCGCGCATCGGGCGTTGCATACGTATCAAAAAAGGCTTCAAATTCGGGCAGAAGATTATTCCGCACCCTTCGTCCGCCGACAAGGTGAAATGCACGCTCGCTCATACTCATGTATTTGCGCTGTGAATCGGGCAGAACAAGTACACCACCGTGCATATCCCATCGTTGAAAGTCGGCTACCAGAAAAACACCTCTGAACACGCGATCCAGATTTCTCCTTACCGGACTGATTTCGAGCACCTGCAACTCGCAGGCTTCGAAAGGAGTTTCACGCACCTGCCCCCTGATCAGATCCTCTCCCCTGTAAGTATCGGCACTGACAAAAATTTTGCTCTCGAAGAAAGTCTTTGCGGGAATGAATCCGGCAGGGTTATAGCTTTCAAAGGAAAAATTCACATCATTGTCAATGAAATCGAGCAGCAGATTGACGATGCGGGGTTTGAATTCCTGATAAAAAACGCGCACCCTGAACAGCAGAAAGGCAATCCAGATTCCGGCAAGCAGTGACAGCACGAGGGCGAGCAGGAAGATAGCCACATATATCTGTATGGCAACCACGAGAATACCCAGCAGGGCAGACAGGGAGAGCAAACGCAGGAGCCTGCGCCGCCTGCGCTCCAGATGCAGGAGTTCCGGAAAAATGCTTTGATTGTAAAAAAGCCTGAAGTCGTGATAAGCGCTGTCCAGCATACAGCCCTCTGTCAGATGTCCACTCCTTTTTTCACGGGATACTCCTGGATGTAGGCATCTATGAGCTCTACCAGGAGATCTTTCAGGAAGGAGTTTTCGAGGCGGGCGATGGTTTTGAGCTTTTCCAGTTTGACTTTGTCAACAGCTACTGTAAGGCGGCGTTTTCCGGTAGCCTCATCAGTTATAATATCTTGAATATCAACTGTTTGTCTGATAAGAACATCCAGTCCGTGCGGAATATTGTCGGACACCGACCGTTTTGGGGCAGATTTGGCCTGAACAGATGACGAAGCGGCCTGCGCGTCATTATGCTGTGCGAGGCTTTCATCGAGCGCGTCCTGCAGCAGCGCGTCGAGGTCGGAGATGAAACTCTTCAGCCCCTGACGGCGCTCCCTTGGGGGGGCAACGGCGGCGGCAGAGTCAGCCGATGTACTACCGCCCGTCTGGCTGTCAGACAACAGGTCATCGAGACCTTCAGAAAATTTCTTTTTTGTCATAGTCAAAAAGGTTGGCGGCGATGGTTACCCCTGGGTTCGTTCGATGATTTCTTTGGTCAGGTCGAGATAATCGGTTGCTCCTGTACTTTTGGGGCTGTATTCAAATATATCTTTCCGGTGTGCAGGCGCTTCAGCCAGCGAAACATTTTCGCGAACAATGGTCTCGAACACCCTGTCCTGAAAATACTTTTGTATCGTCTCGAGTACTTCGCGGTTAAGTACGCGCCGGCCGTCGTGCATGGTGGGAATAACCCCTGCCATCTCCAGACTGGTATTCAGCCGCGCGCGAACCTTGTCAATAACCTGTTTGATTTTGGCAAGCCCCTGCACAGCCAGAAACTGTGTCTGCAGTGGAATCAATACGTACCGGCTGCTGGTCAGTGCATTCAGCGTGAGCAGGCCCAGCGACGGCGGACAGTCAATTACGACGTAATCATAATCATCAATCAGCTGCGCCAGAATTTCGCGGAGCAGATACTCCCGCCCGGCCTCATTGATGAGTTCCATCTCCGCACCGGAAAGATCCAGAGATGATGCCACCACGTCCATGCCAGGTTTGCGTGTGTGGGGTGCAAGCTCACTCTCGCCCCGAAGCGCTTCGTATATGGTGACCTTCTGGGGTGGAATACCGAGAGAAATCGTGAGATTTGCCTGTGGATCGAGGTCAATAAGCAGTACACGCTTGCCCAGCTCCACCATGGCTGCACCTATGTTGACCGCGCTGGTAGTTTTACCCACGCCGCCCTTGTGATTCAGAAGAGAAATAACAATGCCCATATTAACAAGTAGGTTCAGTGCCGATATAACATCCGACCGGCGCAAACAATCTGATACCGTCACAAAAGTACACCAAAAATTTAAATTTCTCCAGTATTAATATGCCCGGCATCATACATGTAGCAGTACATACCAGCCTGATGGCGTGCATGATGCAAAACAATTTTTATTGTTTGAAAATAAAAAACACACAAACAACTGTATATCAAATAATTAACACAAATTGTAGGCGGCGTTTCATTTTTTTTCAAAAAAATCCTTTCAAATGTTTTGTTTTTAAAAACTCTTTGTTTTATATTTGCAGCATCAAACGGAGGTTGACACACCATTTCAAGTAAATTCCAAATTTCAGCGTTATGATTAAAGAAGACAGAATTGACCTGAACAGTCGCTTTATCAAGGTCTTTCAATTACTGGAAGAGCGCGGCGCTATTGTTAAAAATGACCGTGCAGGCAAGGGCGTTGGTGATGTGGCAGAGAAAGTACTTGGAAACAAGGCTTATGGTCATATTATAAGGGCGTTTCTGAATCCCGAAAACAAGCGGGTAATTGATTACGGACAGGCTCAGTCATTCTGTCGGGCCTATGAAGTCAATGAAGCGTGGCTTCTGCACGGGATAGGGCACCCGTTTGGCTTCGACGATCCCGGAGAATCTTTCTCTGCCGACCGGATGATCAGCGAGTCTGGCGGAAATATTCTTTTTACCACGGTGAGGGCCTTCGCAGGCGCCACTGTAGGAGGAGAAAATCCTGAAGGCAGTACCTACTTCTCTATCCCGGGCGTATCCGGCTATGGGCTGGTTGCCTTCCAGATTGACGGCAACTCCATGGATCCCGTCATCAGAAATGCGGATATCGTAGTCTGTCGCCCGCTGGAAGGCATTAATGAAGTCCGTGACAACGAGATATATACGATACGTTCAGACGGATATGTCTGGGTAAAATATGTTCAGAAAGTCCATAACAACCGCGGTGTGGTTGTCAAGCTGAAACTCATTTCAGCCAACTATTTTGACAACGATCCATTCGAAGTGGATGTAAACGATTCAACACGTCTTTTCAAGGTGGTAAGAAAAATCAGCAACGTCTGATTTCAGATTCTGTGAAATACGGTCCGGCTGACTTCCGGAACAAAAATAATTGATCGTTCGGACTGTTTTCAGGCTGGTACGGGCTGCCATGCTTTACCTGCCGGACGCACAACCGGCCTTTTCTGTCATAGGCAAAGCGCAGACACGCTCAAAGATATTTATCCTGCTGTTTATTGTTTCGGCGTCTCCCGGCGTAATGCACGGAGAGGCGCTTTTTTGTGAGCCTGTTCAGTTCCGCACGTCTTCTCCCCATCCCAGTTTCTCTCTGATCGTGTTCAGAAACGTAACATCCTGCAACTGCACCAGCCGGGTCTTGAAATCATTTTTCCGCAAGGCAATCTGATGATGCGCGTTGATCAGCTCAAAACGCGAATCGAGCGAACAGATGAAGTTCTCGGCACGTCCCTCAATCTCAAAAGATATGACCGATTCGTCGGAAATAACAATGGGCCGGACATTCAGATTGTGCGGCGCTACCGGCGTAATAACAAAATTACCCGACCCGGGAAAAACAACCGGACCACCACAGCTGAGTGAATAGCCTGTACTGCCTGTTGGTGTAGCAATAATCAGACCATCTGCCCAGTATGAATTCAGATAATCGCCGTTCAGGTAGGTGTGAATGGTGATCATGGAAGAAGTATCGCGCTTGAGCAGCGTGCAATCATTGAGCGCATAAGGCATCTCCCCGAAAAGCGGTGGATTGCTCTCCATATACAACATAACGCGCTCTATAATCACGAACCGGTTATTAACGAGCTTGTCGATGGCATCCCTCACCTGCTGCTTGTCGGTGGTTGCCAGAAAGCCCATACGCCCCAGATTGATCCCGAGCATGGGAACACCCGAATCCCGGACAAGCGTAACACCAGACAACATCGTACCGTCTCCTCCCAGTACTACCGCGAAATCAATGCGTCTGGTACTGAAATCTTTGTAGCTGTCGAAGACTGTACAGGCAGTTTTAAAGTGAATATGTTTTTTTATTTCCTCAAAATATGGCGTATAGACATGAATTTCTGCCTCAGCCTCCGAGAGACTGTCGAACAGCTCCTGAATATAAGGCTGATCCTTTTCCTTGAACTGCCTGCCGTAAACAAGCACATGCATACCGTGACACTGTTTATTGAGTTGATATGCCTGTCTTCAGTGAAGGTCGCTGCAGACAGGTGGTAATTGTGGGCGCAATATAGTTACCTCCTGCGAAACCAGGGGATATGAACATGCTGTCAGCCATTTTCCCCTTTGCGTACAGCCTCCGGAACCATACTCATGGCATACTCGCTCAACGCCGTAATTGTCAGCGAAGGATTGACTCCGAGATTGCAGGGAACCACAGACCCGTCAAGAATGAAAAAATTGCTGTATCCATGAACTTCAAACCGGTCGTTTACCACGCCTTCGGCCGCAGACGCGCCCATCGGACATCCGCCAAGTATGTGTGCCGTGGAAGCCATACCGAAAAGTATTTCAGTAGCAGCATTCTGTGGCACTCCGTTCACTTTTCGGGCATACCTGTACAGCGCATCCTGCCCGGCCGGTATGAAACTGGGCACTTTTGTACCGCTGTCATTTCTGAAAGCAAGGGTGTGCCCGAAAATTCCACGCCGGAGTGTCATGCGCATGGCATTGGGCAACGACTGCATGATGAGGAATATAATTGCATTGCGGGCAGGGTTTTTCTGGAAAGCAGCCCGCATATTACGTGCCGGCGAGGAGAATGCGTGTGCCAGCATTTTTCCGATTCTCCGCAGAGGTGTGCCGTTTCCGGCCGCAGGCAGTGCCAGCTTGAACAGTGCTCCGGACTTGTCGGGAAATTTGCACAATTCTATGTGTGTGTTCTCGTCAACATCGAAAATACTGCTGATAGCAATGCCGTGATTGAGTTTTCTGTCGGCGCCAATAACTCCGGAAAGCATTTCCGAGTTGGTGAGCAGGTTCTCTCCAAGCCTGTTGCTCAAAGCCGGCAATGTTTTGTCGACATGTTTCTGCCGCAGGAGCAGATCAAGCGTACCCAGTACACCCCCACTGACTACAATACCGTTACAGGTGTAGGTGGCAACGCGTTTTCTGAACCAGCTCGTAGAAGATCTC
>CAILQK010000264.1 GCA_903836265.1 uncultured Bacteroidota bacterium
AAACGGGCAGGGCGCCCGCATTTACGATTCCCATATCCATACCGGCTTTGGTGGCATGGAACAGGAAAGCGGAGTGCATGGCTTCACGCACCATATTGTTGCCGCGGAAAGAGAACGACAGGTTGCTGACACCGCCGGATACTTTGGCGCCCGGACAGGTCTTCCTGATGATCCGGGTTGCCTCGATAAATGCGATTCCGTATTCGTTATGCTCTTCGATACCAGTTGCCACCGCGAAAATATTGGGGTCAAATATGATATCCGTCGGATTGAAGCCCACCTGCTGTGTCAGAATCCGGTAGGCGCGCTGACAAATTGCCACCTTTCGCTCCAGGGTATCGGCCTGTCCCTGCTCGTCGAAGGCCATCACCACCACGGCAGCGCCGAAACGGCGGCAAATTTTAGCCTGATGGACAAATATTTCTTCTCCTTCCTTGAGGGAGATGGAATTGACAATGCTTTTGCCCTGTAAACACCTGAGACCGGCCTCAATTACACTGAATCTGGAGGAGTCCACCATCACCGGCACCCTGGCAATATCCGGTTCGGCAGAAACCAGGTTCAGAAACTTCACCATGGCAGCTTCGGAATCGAGCAGCCCCTCATCCATATTCACATCAATGATCTGTGCACCGCCTTCCACCTGCTGCCGGGCTACGGACAATGCTTCAGCGTACTGGTTTTCTCTGATCAGTTGAGCGAACCGGGAAGAGCCTGTCACGTTTGTTCTTTCACCGATATTGACAAAATTGGTATCTTCCCGAATAATCAGCGGTTCGAGTCCGCTGTATGAGCTGTATGGCGATGGTGGCGGCGGAACACGCGGAGGCAGGTCTTTTACATGGGAAGCAATGTGACGGATATGGTCGGGTGTGGTGCCGCAGCAGCCACCAACAATATTGACGAAGCCGGCACGGGCGAAATCTTCCATGAGCACACACATTTCGTGCGGGCCCTGTTCATATTCACCGAATTCATTGGGCAGACCTGCGTTCGGGTAGGCACTGATATAGCAATCAGCCATAGCCGAGAGTACCTCCACGTAAGGCCTCATTTCGGCGGCGCCGAGTGCACAGTTGAGTCCGACGGCGAACGGACTGGCGTGTTTGACGGACAGCCAGAAAGCCTCCACGGTCTGACCGCTCAGGGTACGACCCGACGCGTCTGTTATAGTACCAGATATGATGACAGGCAGTCGCGAATTTTTCTCTACAAAAACCTCGTCAATGGCATACAGGGCTGCTTTGCAGTTGAGAACATCGAAAATTGTTTCAACCAGCAAAATATCTGCACCTCCGTCAATCAGCCCGCGCATCTGAATGGCATAGGCATCTTTGGCCTCATCGAAAGTGAGTGCCCTGAATCCGGGGTCGTTCACATCGGGCGACAGCGACAGTGTTTTGTTGAGCGGACCAATGGAGCCCGCCACGAAACGCGGACGGGAGGGATCCTTCAGCGTGTGAACATCGGCAGCGCGGCGCGCGACCTCTGCGGCGGCCCTGTTGATGTCGTAACAAAGCTCGGCGGGCAGGTCGAATTCTGCCTGCGACACCGGAGTGGCATTGAACGTATTTGTTTCGATGATATCGGCACCAGCCTCGAGATAGGCATGGTGAATGCCTTCGATCAGATCGGGGCGGGTGAGACAAAGAATATCGAAATTACCTTTCAGATCGCGGTGATGATCGCGAAAACGGTTGCCCCTGAAGTCGGCCTCGGGCAAGTTGTACGACTGAAGGAAAACCCCCATCGAACCGTCAATAATGAGTATTCGGGATCTGACAGCTTCTGTCAGGCGTTCAAAAACAGTTTGGTTCATAAGCTACAGCAGCGGCACCCGGCGTGGCGGACACAGGCGCGATCGGAATAAACAAGTCTGGCAGGGCTACTTTTGCAAGCGGACAACGCTTTCAAAGCGCGAAGATAACAGTTTCACAGGCGCCATAGTTGAGTGAATTTCAAATAAAATTTGGAAAATTAAAGTAGCCCGGTGTATCTTTGCGCCCCTGAAAAGCCCGGTGCTGCCTCAGACAGGGAGCCGGGCGAGTATCACTCACTCATTCAAATTTTCAATTCAATGCCAGTTAAAATCCGTTTGCAGCGCAAAGGTCGCAGCAAAGCCCCATTCTATCACATCGTGGCTGCCGACAGCCGTTCGCCGCGCGATGGCCGCTTCATCGAGAAGATCGGCACTTACAATCCACTTACAGTACCTGCAACCATCGAGCTCAAGAATGATCGTGCCATGTACTGGATCAATGTTGGCGGTCAGCCGACCGACACTGTTCGCGCCATTCTTCGCTTCAAGGGTGTTCTTTATGCCAAGCACCTGCAGGAAGGTGTAAAAAAAGGAGCTATCACTCAGGAGCAGGCTGATGCCAAACTGGCAGCCTGGACCGAGCAGAAAGAAGCGGGTATCAGCAAACGCCGTGCCGAAGTTGCCGACAAGAAGCGCCAGTTCGTGGCACATGTTGACGGCACTGCCAAGGTAAAAGCAAAGGCAGCTCCACCCCTTCCGGTTATTGAAGAGGAAGCCCCTGCAGAAGAATCAGCGGAGACGACTGCAGCAGAGTCCACTGAAGAGTAATTTTTTTCTTCGATTATTTTCCAACTTCGGATGTGCTGCTTAACTTTGCCTCCGAAGCGTGTTTTGATGATAAGACCTGGTGAAGTCCTTGAGGCTTCATCGGGTCTTTTTTCAAAATATTCAAACTGAACAAGCAAAAAAGCACATACACCACCATGCAAGCCTTAGACGAGCAATACTACGATCAACTCAATGAAATAGCGGCGGCCATTCAGGAATCTGAGAGCCTGGCGAAGTACCAGGATGAAGAGGAAGATGAGTATTACAATGAGCTTCGCCAGGAGTTCGAACCCATGCTGTCTGAAATTCACCACCGTGTGGCTGCCGAGGCACCACTGCAACTGGTGTCGCTCGAAAAACTGCTTCTGTCGGAACCGTTTGAAGGGCTCTATCTGCCACGAGTACTTGGCTTCTCGGTTTTGCGCGGCGAGGTGAACGACCAGTTCAGGTATGTACGCCCCAATGACCATTTCAAGGATATTCTGCTGGCCATCTGCAAGAGCGTTCATTTTGACCAGCTCAAGAAGCGAATTGGCCAGAGTATCACGGTGGGTTTCGCGCTCAGCAGCGATATCTGGATCACCAATATGCTCGGCCTGGTGGAAAACAAGCGTATCCGCTATTTCCTGCAGCAGCAAAACAACGACAAGTACCGCGACCCGAAGGAAAGGGGCCAGCTTTATCAGCGCTATTTCAATCAGTTCCGCAACGAGCAGTACCATGCCGCCGATTTCCCCGCATCTCTCGGCGAGATGAAGGCCAATTTCTCGGCACTGCGCCAGTTCCTGCTGAAAAGATTCGAACTCAGCTCGCACAACGACAGCCTGAAGTCAAAAGTCATGGCTTTTCTCGACAACAGGGACTTTCAGGGTACAGAGGAATATGTGGAGATGCTGGCTATCTGCGGCAATTTTATTGACCTCGACCCGGGCGAGCGCCTGACGTTCTCCACTCACTTCGAACGCGAAAGACGCTCTTTCCAGGAATTCGATATCCGTTACCTCCGCTTCCTCTCGGCACTCTACACCTTCCCGGGAATCAGTTCCCTGAACGATGAAAGGATGAGTGCAGCAGCCGACAAGGGCTGGAAAGACAAGATTTCTGACTACTACCGAATATCTGACAAAATACACAGTCTGGGCTATGTGCACCCGGATACCATTGAGGCCGTGCAAGACTTCTACAACAGCCATGAGGGCCTGTCGGTGGAAAGTGAGTGCCTGCGCCACCTGATTCTCACTTATTTCACCCGACTGATGGGTGGCCTCACAGAAAAAGAGTATCAGGATTACTTTGACATCACCAAGATTTTCTCGGTTTACATGAAAATCTTCGGCAACCAGCAATTCAACCAGTCGGTGGAGAAACTCTCCATGAAATACGTAACGCGCCTCCTGCACGTATTTACGGACAAGCGTGCGCGCGACTACCAGGATGTCAAGAAGTTTATCTCGACGCAATTTGTCGATATGGGCTTCCTGAAGGAAAAAGAGGTAACAGAAATGTTCAAAACCCGCCGCAAGCGCAAGAAAGAATAATTTTGTGTCGGTTTTAACCGTCACTTTCTCGGGTATTTTGCGAACGTAGTCGAACTTGAGCCCGGCTGCGTTCGCTTTTTTTCATCTTTGTCCCGCCAATTCAAATTTAACTCTACACGATCTTCCAATGTCTGTCCTGATTTTTCTGATTGTCCTCTATATACTGCTGGGTATCACACTGATGAAGCTCTTCGAAAAGGCCGGTATCAGCCCCGCCAAAGCACTCATACCGGGTGTTGCCGCCGCTGAATGGTGTAAAATGATCGGCAGAAAGCCCTCTTATGCGCTCTGGCTTCTTTTCCCGGTGGTCAACCTGTTTGTTTATGCTGGCATGGTCATTGATACCATCAGATCATTCGGACGTTTCGGATTCGGCGACGCCGTGATGGCTGTCGTATTCGCTCCGTTCCCGTTCTACCAGACAGGAAAGGACGAAAAGGCAGTTTACGGAGGCCCAATTCTCGAAAAAGAACTCGAATTTCACCGGCTTCATCATGAAGCTGTCGAGAAAAAGGATACACTTGCACTCAAAAAGCTTGAAAATCAGTACCCTTTCATGAAAAAGTCGGGTACCCGTGAGTGGGCAGAGGCAATTATATTCGCCGTATTCGCAGCATCTTTCATAAGAATGTTCCTCATCGAAGCGTATGTGATTCCTACCTCCTCCATGGAAGGCTCTCTCAAAGTCGGTGATTTTCTCTTTGTCAGCAAGGCGCACTACGGTATCCGCACCCCCATGACCGTACTGCAGTTCCCGCTCATGCACAACAGGCTGCCTTTCAATATGGGCGAATCATACCTCGATGAACCCAGCCTCCCCTACTTCCGAACGCCTGCACTCGAGGAAATCAAACGAAACGACCCCATTGTCTTCAACTGGCCTGCAGGCGACAGTGTCATTCTGGCTCCCGACCGAAGCTGGGATATGAATCAGGCACGGCTGAAATGGGGCGCAAGTGCTGTGTCGAAAGGCAAAATTATCACCCGGCCAGTTGACAAGAAAGATCACTATATCAAACGATGTGTCGCAATCGCAGGCGACTCCCTGCAGATTCGTGGCGGACAGGTTTATGTCAACGGACAGGCAGCACAGAATCCAACGCACATGCAGTTTTCCTACATTCTTTCAGCCCCGCAGGGTGTATCTGTAAAACCCGCACAACTGGAAGCGCTCCATATCAATCTGCCGGAAGCGCGTGGAAATGTGGTTCAACTCGACGAAAAGCAACTCGAAGGGGTAAAAGCGCTCGGCCTGAATGCCGAAAGAGAAAAATCGCCGGCAGCCCCGGGGTATATGTTCCCCAACGACCGCAAAATGTACTCCAGCTGGACTACCGACGATTTCGGCCCAGTCTGGGTGCCCAAAAAAGGTGCTGCCACTCCGCTTACACTGGAAAATCTGCCTTTCTACAAACGGGTAATCACACTGTATGAGGGTAACAAACTGGAGGTAAAACAGGGTAAAATTTATATCAACGACCAGGAAACCACCTCCTATACCTTCAAACAGAACTATTACTGGATGCAGGGCGATAACCGCCACAACTCCGAGGACTCCCGATTCTGGGGATATGTTCCTGAAGATCATATCGTGGGAAAACCACTCTTTATCTGGTTCAGCACCAAGTACGGCAGTATCAGTAACGGTATTAACTGGAACCGTATTTTCAGATCCGCAACCAGTATGTAATTATGAAGTACTCTCTGGCTATTCTCGTTGGCATCACCTGCCTGATATCCCTGAAGTTAACCGCCCAAAACACACCCTTCCTCGGGGCCGACTTGTCTTATGTCAATGAAATGGAAGACTGCGGCGTCGTTTACAGGGAAAACGGAACAGCCAAAGATGTATTTCAGATATTTGCCGATAACGGTTGCAATCTTGCACGATTCCGTCTGTGGCACACGCCTTCCTGGTACGATACGCTGAACTCGGGAAAACGATACTCTGACTACAATGACGTGAAAAAATCCATCCAGAGGGCCCGGGCAGCACAGATGAAAGTTCTGCTCGATTTCCACCTGTCCGACTTCTGGGCCGACCCAGGCCGGCAACTGTGTCCGGCTGCCTGGTGGAATGTGGTGGACAACCTGCCTGTACTGGAGGACTCGCTCTACCATTATGTTTACAGCACCCTGCTCAACCTGAATGTCGCTGGCGCCCTGCCCGAAATGGTACAGATTGGAAACGAAACAAACAAGGGTATCATGCTTTCTCCGGCTGCAGATGCCGCCGGCTGGTCGCTCGACTGGTACCGGAACAGTCGCCTGTTTCGAATGGCCATCAGGGCGGTGAGAGATGTGGAAACAGTCACCGGAAAATCTGTCAAAATCGCCCTGCACATAGCAGGACCCGCCGATGCTGACTGGCTCATGCAGGGTTTTCAAAACAGCGGAGTTACCGACTTTGATATCATCGGACTGTCCTATTACTGGGCATGGCACCAGCCCACTTCCATTGAAGATGCAGGAAATATTGTAGCGCAACTCAAAGCCCAGTACCCGGGCAAGGAAGTCATGATTTTTGAAACCGGATATATCTGGACAAATCAGTCCAACGACAACGCTGCCAATATTATCTCCTCCGTTCACCCCGATTACGCACCAGCCAGTCCGGAAAACCAGCGCCGCTGGCTCACCGATATGACGATGGAGGTGCTTAACAACGGCGCTTCCGGCGTGATTTACTGGGAACCTGCATGGGTCTCTTCTCCCTGCTTCACTTCCTGGGGACAGGGTTCTCATCAGGAACACGCCACCTTTTTCGACTTCCAGAACAACCTGATCGGAAATGGTGGCGTCAAAATGTACGACTACCAATACACGCTCGCCGAAAGTACCCCCGCCTCTGTAGGCGTTGACCTTCAGGTTGTGGCTGATTATACCGCTTCGCGATTACAGGTAAAATTTCCGCTGCTGGAAAACGGAGCCGATGTGAGTGTTCACATACTTTCGGCTTCCGGAAAGACCATCCGAACGATTCCGGTTCAGCCGGGTGCCAGAGAAACCACGATTCCATTTTCGGATATGAACAAGGGTGTTTATTACGCAGCCCTCTATAATGGTTCACAATTTATCGGCGTACGCGGTTTCCTATTCTGACTTCAGGATACGGGCCTGTCCGATACCCGGTATCCACAACTGATAAACGCCCGGAGACAGTTTTACCTGTTGCAGGGGGATGTGATTCGCACCCGCGCTCACTCGCACAGGCGCAGAGAAAATGAGTCTGCCAGACATATCGCCGATATGCAGACGGGTCTCCAGTTCCTGCTCACTCTCCACTACAATAATAAAACCGCTGTCAAACGGGTTCGGACTCACCTGCAGCTTCCTGTAACCGGCGGGCTCAAAAACGGGATCGGGTGTCATCGGACACAGTTGGTCGAGCAGCGCCTGATACTTGGGAGCAGTTTGCAACCAGGGTGGCGCCACGTCAATATCGTTCAGCACACCCCAGGATCCGTAGATACTCTCCTGTCTGCCCGACAGCGTGAAATTACCAAACATCCGACTGCCCCAGTTCCGGATCGTATCAAGCATATCGCTGTATAAATCGTACATTTCCTGGGTGTATTGGGCATCATACATCGCCTGCTGATACGGATAGGTAGTGCCGAACACATCGCCAACGAAATGCTGTCCGCCCTCATAGTTAACAATGCCCTTGCCAAAAAGCCTGATATTGCTGTAATCCTGACGCAATGCAGGAATAAATTGCAGCCAGTTATTCCGGGCATTTTCAATCAGATCCTGCGGGGTTGAGGCGGCATCCAGTACAGGACTCCCGGTGCTGCCGTGATCCAGACCGATGTAGGATGCCGGTGAGGCCAGATCCCATTCGGAAGGGTGCAACTGGGAGAGAATCTGCTCGTTGAGGTAGTTGTATCCCGCCTGCAGTCCCAGCACACGCCTGATTCGGGTTTTCTGATCGCCGAATACATTTTGCCAGATCCGGAAGGCACGGGCTGCTTTCTCAGCCATTGCCCTGCCGTAATTCAGGTTGGACGGGGCCGTCTGTGCATTGTAGTGCGCCTGTGCAAATATCCAGTTCCACACTTCATTGCTGTATTCCAGATAGATAACCAGCTCCGGATCGAGGTTGTCGCGGAAAAGCTGAGCCATCTGCGCCACATAATTGCTGTCGGCCTGATGAGGAACACAAAGCCACACTGATTTGTGTGTCTGGTTGGCGAGTGTGATCATCGTTTCGTATGGAACGCCACCCGGTACGGCATAGGTACGCATTGTCAGACGCGTTCGGTCACCCCATTTCACATTCGGATTACTGTTGGCAGCGCCCCAGTCCATAAACCGCAATACCCTGAAGGGAGATATTTTCTGGAGGAATCCTGTATAAAAAGGATCTGATTCTGTATCTGCATTTTCATCTTCCTGGCGCAACAGTCGGAAGTTTCTCAGATGATTTCCAGCTTCCGAGTAGTCAACATTGATCCAGATATTTCCGTCACTCTGCACGCTGAACAGTATTCTGCCCGGAACAGATGAGAGAACACTGACTGTACCGGCAATATTTACCGACCCGATGCCATCAAACAGCAGCACATATGTCTTGCCTGCCTGCAGATTTCCCCCGCCGGAGGAAATAACAAACCTGACCTTGTTTTGAACGCCGTTGTACAGCCGGGGAATCTGAACCGGGTACCCGTTCGTGTCCGTCTCAATACCGGCGAGGTTCCCATTATCCCAACACCAGCAGGCATCGTCATAGACAACTGGTTCCGGCCTGACGTGCTTCATCAGGTTTCTGAATGGCCGCTCCGGCGACCAGTCAGCCAGTCCCGACAAGTTGGTGCCAGTCAGCATGTTGCACATATCACTTTGCCAGTCCGGACAGGATGTGCTGTCTGTCGGAATAACAAGCGGGAACTCGTCGCGGCAGCCATTATTACCCTGCGTGGAGAACAGATAATTGCCGGCGGACAGATTGTAAAAAGTTGACTGATCGGGAGCGATCTGGTCACCGGCACTGTTCGTCAGTGTAAAAGAAGATGCCGGGTTGTTGATGCGAAGTACGCCGCCCATACCATTGCAGGAGGCCTGTTTCAACAATGTAAATGAGGTCTGGCAGGGGAAAAAACCGTCGGTATTGCGCACTGTAATGCTTTTTGTTGCAAAACTCTCCAGTCCGCCCGAATCACGAACCGTCAGGCGTACCGTGAGCTGACCGGGTGTATGATAGGTGTGGCCAACCAGAACACCGGCAACATCGGGTGTACCATCACCGAAATCCCATTCAAACGAAAGAGGCCCGCCATCGGTATCATAACTGCCCAGTCCGTCGAATTGTACGGAGAAAGGAATCACCCCTTCGTCGTCGGACAAACTGATGATGGCCACTGGCGCCAGATCAACCGCTATTGAAGCATCGGGTGCCGCGCATGCGTATGTGCGCGCGATCCTTATTTCATCGAGACTGGCATTATCGGGGTCGTTACCGAGATAGGCAACAGCGCTTCTGAAATGCATGGCGCCTGTGGTTGCTTCAAGTGATGGTGCCGGCTGGTTGTTGCCCAGCTGGGTTGGGTTGACATAAAAATCGAAGACCGTATTACCCTCATTGAAAGCAATCTGAACCACCAGAAAGGCTGTTTGTCCGATCGAGACTGGAATCTGCGACATAAAATACTGATTGCCCACCCTGAGCGTCCAGCGTTTTTCACCTCCTGTTTCAGAGTTGGCTCCGAAATACCCGATTTCCACCTTGCCGGAGGTACAGTTGTCGCACCAGGGAATATTGCTGTCGTGCAGCCCGGTAAAGACAGCGCTGTTGTTATTCTTTTCCTTCCGGATCATGGCACTCATCCAGAGTACCGTACCCTTTTTATCGCCGACAAATTCGCCGTTTTCGCCCACATATTCAGCGAAAATCCCGTCTGAAGCTGTATTCAGGAGGCGTCCGGAAGTCAGATAAGCCTTCCCCCCGACAGCAGAAGTGCCGGACGCCTGCAATCCCGTCCACGACAGCGAACCTCCCGCTGAGGTCTGGTAGCCCGGTATTGACTGGCTGGCCACCTGTACTTCCCACGGACTGGCCCATCCGCTGCCTCCCGACAGCCCGTGGAGGGGCTGGCCGGCAGGATAGTCGAAGCCCTCATAAGCGAGGTACTGACAGGGCTGAGCCTGCGATATTGATACCAGCAGGAGCAGGAGTGCCAGCGAATGCGTAAATTTGTGCTTCACGTTGATTTTTCTGACAAATTTAAGCCATGAAGGCAATACTGACCGCATTTTTTATAGTGACATTTATCATAAACTCTTCTGGTCAGACTGCTGCCGGTGATTACAACGCCGAATTCGGGAAATGGCATCAGGAGCGCATGGAAAGCCTCCGGTCGGCTGCAGGGTGGTTGAACCTCGCGGGTATATTCTGGCTGCGCGAGGGAGCCAATACATTCGGGGCCTCCGGCAGCAACAATATTGTATTTCCGGCCGGAAAATGCCCCGGACAGCTCGGTATTTTCACCCTGGAGAACGGTATCGTCCGCGCAGAGCCGGCAGCGGGACAGGTAATTTTCATGAGCGGAACGATACTGAGCGGAAAAACAGTCGTGTTTCCGGCAGACAAACAGCTTGTGATGGAACACGGTTCACTCCGCTGGTTTGTTATCAGGCGGGGCGATCGCTTTGCTGTGCGCCTGCGCGATCTGGAGCATCCGGCACTGGCTGAATTCAAAGGCGTGGAAACATATCCGCCCGACACCGGCTGGGTAGTGAGGGCCAGACTGGAATCCACCACCGGGAAAAAAATACCCATTACCAATATACTGGGTCAGGTTAACATGATGGACAGTCCGGGAACGCTTGTATTCAAAACAGGTGGTACGGAATACCGGCTTGATGCGGTGGAAGACGATGGAAAGCTGTTCATCCTGTTCTCGGATGAAACGAGTGGTACAGAAACGTATGGTACGGGCCGGTTTTTATATGCCGAAAAGCCGGGAGACAACGGATACACCGTACTGGACTTCAACAAAGCCATCAATCCGCCCTGTGCCTTCACCGTATTTGCTACCTGTCCGCTCCCTCCATTACAGAACGCACTGCCATTTGCAGTGACCGCCGGAGAAAAAAGATACGGAGAACATTGAGTATATTCAGAACAAGGTGCACTGACTGCTGTTTATGTTAATTCAAACGATCAAACAGATGAAAAACCTGCTTTCAATACCGTTCATCATGCTGTTGTGTATATCATGCAATTCAGCACAAAACTCGTCACAGAAAATGCAAAGTACAGTCAGTGCAGAGAGCAGCCCGTCGGGCCAGACAGAGGTTGCCACCCTCGGAGGCGGTTGCTTCTGGTGTGTGGAGGCAATTTATCAGGAACTGAAAGGCGTTCTCAAGGTGGAGAGCGGCTACACTGGCGGAAGAATCTCGAATCCCACCTACAGGGAGGTATGCTCAGGCATGACCGGTCATGCGGAGGTGGTTCAGGTTACATTCGACCCGGCCCGGATAAGCTATGCCGATGTACTGAGGGTATTTTTCACTGTGCACGACCCCACTACCCTCAACAGGCAGGGAAATGATGTGGGCACGCAGTATCGCTCTGTCATTTATTACCATTCAGAACAACAGCGTGATACAGCAGAAGCCATCAAAAAAGAGGCATCAGAAGCATGGAACGACCCGATTGTGACAGAAATTTCAGCATTGGAGACGTTCTACAGGGCGGAGGATTACCACCAGAACTACTATCGCGAGAACCCGAACCAGGGATACTGTTCGTTCATCATCACGCCAAAACTCAAAAAGTTCAGAGAAAAATTTGCCGGCAAACTGAAGCAATAGGATTACCTGACCAAAGAAAAACCGCCCTGGTGCTGGAAAACGGTACCGTCGTACCGCTCCAGTTCCGCAAAGAACAGATAGGTGTCAGGCATCATGGCCTTGCCTCTGAAGTAACCGTCCCAGCCGTATTCCGGACTGTTGGGTGTCAAATTGGCGGCCTCATACAGTATTTCACCCCACCTGTCGGCTATGACAAAACGCCTGATGTTCACTACAGCGCCGTCTGTGTTCAGCCAGAAATAGTTGTCGGGCCAGTAGGCGTTCGGACTGAACACGTTGGGGGCATACACGCGGTTTCTCCTGGAAATAAGGACGCGAATATCATCCACCAGGATACATCCATCGGGGTCCGTAGCAATCAGTGTAAAGACAACCGGATCGGTAACACGGAAACAGGAGTCGATACAGCTGCTGTCGGCACACGGAGCGTAGGGCATCCACTCCACTTTGGCTGGTTCGAACCCGTAAACTGGTGTGATACAGGCAAAATCGCCTTTGATAACTTCCATATCCTCTCCGGCGTACACCCAGCTGCTTCTGAACTCCAGATCAATTGCCACAATTGAGTCGCAACCACGCCATGAGCCATTCCTGATAATTTCATAGCCTGCACGCCGGTTTTTGTCATAAACAGTACCATTGATCATGATAAAGTCATTGGGACAAAGTGTATCCCTGACATAGCTGAAGGGAGCCGGGAGCGCGTTCACTTTCACCCTGAAGACAGAGTCGCAGGGTACACCCGGAAATACTTCCGTGCCCGATTTCATGAAAGCATGGTAGGCGTGTCCGTTAAAAAAGACAGTATCTCCCTCACAGAGCGTAATGGTATAGTCAATCTCGACAGGTTTGGTGTAGAGCAAATCAACCACGACAGTGCTGTCGCCGCCATTCGAAGCCGCTCCGGGCAGCACCACTGTCCCCGACGGGCGTGCAGCGTTAAAAACCTGTCCGGCCACCACAACGTTCTGATCGGAGCAGAAAGTGTCTCTCAGAACACCAAAACCCGTTTGGGCCGCAGCAGGACAAATAAATGACGCAATGAAGAGCGTGAAAAAGGCAGTAATCAGTCTGAAAAGCATCTGCGAAAGTAAAACAAGTGCCAATGAAGAACGAAATAACAGAACAAAAAGCGTGCCCCGAGCGTTAAGAGGCTGTTCAGAATTTTCTCCCGTTGGCAAAAACAAGCGCATTTTTTTTCCGTTTTTTGCCTTTTTAAAGACACGCAGCCGGAGCAAAGTAACTGAAAAAGGTGAAAAATGGCGAAAAAAACCGTTTTTTACTCGGCGAGAGAATCATGAACAAGCTCCGGGCGCAGAATAACCAATCTTGTTTTTTCAGATGTCGAAAAAAATCAGACTGATATTTTTCTGGGCAGTGATAACAACAGCATCACAGGCAACAGCACAGGGTCATCGCGCAGAGCAGGTACTGAACAGCGAGCTGGCCCGCTTCAGGCTGATGACCAGTCGCGATACAGTTCAACTGCGTGATTACCTGTCGGAGGACCTGGTGTACGTTCACTCCAATTCACTCAGGGAAAATGCGGTGGAACATGTCCGGGCCATTTCAACCGGAAAAATCGTTTATCAGCGCATGGACAGGAAACGCGCAGATGTCAGGCTCTATGGTCGAACAGCTGTCGTGAATGGCGAAATTCAGGTAACTGGACTTTTAAACAACTCACCTTTCGATGTGTTCATGCTTTACACCGCCATTTATCGAAAAAACAAAGGAAAATGGCAGCTGATCAGCTGGCAAACCACCCGACGCGCGGCATGACAGAAAAAAAACCGACGAACC
>CAILQK010000265.1 GCA_903836265.1 uncultured Bacteroidota bacterium
AAGCGTATATGGCAGGAAAATCCGGATGTACAACCCGACCTGGAAAATCAGCAGTATGTCATTGGCCGGCAACTCAAACCGGAAGCCCGCCGCGATGTAATAGAAACATTTCTGAAAATCGGCCTGAAACCCACCTCCATGATTGATATTTCCGATGGCCTCGCCTCGGAAATTTTTCACATCTGTCGGGAAAGCGGCGTTGGCGCGCTCATCGAAGAAAGCGGAGTACCCATTCACCCGGAGTCAGAACTGCTGGCACTGAAATTCAAACTCGACCCGATTACCTGCGCACTCAGTGGCGGCGAAGACTACGAACTGCTCTTCACTATCAGGCCCGAGGACGCTGATAAAATCAGGTTTCTTCCGGAAATTTATATTGCAGGTGAAATACTGGATGCCTCCGCAGGTGTGAAACTCAGTACCAAAGGCGGCAACCTGCACGACCTGAAAGCGCAGGGCTGGGTGCATTTCTGATTGATCTGAAATTATACTGTTTTGAAAGAACTGATCAAACAAGCGCTCAAGTCGCTTCCGTTCGACTTCACGCTCAACCAGCGATACGACCGCCTGACCAGAAAGGTAATAAAAAAAGTGTGCAGGCCCGACAGCCATTGCATAGATGTCGGATGCCATAAAGGCGAGATCCTCGACCTGCTGATCGAAGCTGCGCCACAAGGTGTTCACTATGGTTTCGAACCAATCCCCGACCTTTTCGACAAACTGAAACACAAATATGGCGCCGACAGTCGCTGCCACATACTTGACATCGCTCTGTCAGACAATAAAGGTACCTCCAGTTTCAATTATGTAGTCTCAAACCCTTCATACAGTGGCCTGCAGAAGCGAACCTACGACCGCGCTGAAGAAAAAGATACTCTGATTACGGTTCAGACCGAATGCCTGGACGATGTGCTGCCAGAAAATTTCCGGGTGGACTTCATCAAAATTGATGTGGAAGGGGGAGAACTGCTCGTCATGAAGGGCGCTGCCGGTATTATGAAGAAGTACAAACCGGTGGTTATCTTCGAACACGGACTGGGAGCAAGCGATATATACGGATCAACACCGGAACAGGTGTTTGATTTGTTGTACGAGTGCGGGATGTCGGTATCGCTGCTCGACCGCTTCCTGGAAGGGAAGCCGGCGCTGGACAAATCAGCCTTCTCAAGTCAGTATCACCAAAGGAAAAACTATTACTTTATAGCTTATCCGTAACCCGGCAATTACAATTTTTTGAGGATAACCTCGGCGATATCTTTGGCCTTTTCAAGATTTTCGTGTGGCTTGTCGTAATATTCGAGAGAAATATTGACAACGAACTGGCCCTTTTTCACCAGAAGGGTCACAGTACCTGTACTCCAGAGCGCGTCTTCTCCGATGCCCTTTACATCCTCCTCATAAGTGGAACGGCGGTCGCGGCGAAGCATTCCCATCTGCTGCGTGGCGTGCACCTCCGATGTATAGTCGAACATCTGCAGTACCAGACGATTGGACGGACTCAGGAATTCTGCACCCTCTTTCTCGTTGTTGGTCTCACGCTCTTTCCAGTCGGGCTTGTGCCAGGTACGCAGACAAAATACCTGATCGGGCAGTGTTCTGGACTTCAGTGCCGCCCCGGCCGGGTCGAATTTGAAGAGGCGCGACAACTCCTCATCTGTGATCAGCTCGCATCCGTAATTTTTCCACGATTCGCGCCTGACAACGGGTGGATCCTGTCGGGCCGGCTCCTGCTGGCAGGCGAAAAAAACGGGAAACAGGGATAATAACAGTAATACTCTGGACATGGCTCGTGAATTTCCCGATTGACCGAACCCGTTACAGGGGGAGCTTTTCAGATCAAAAGAGGCTGTTTTGAGGCGCAAAGATACATTCTGAAAAGGCATAAAGTATCATTTGTGAATTCAAAACAATCTTTTCATTGTTTAAAAAGTATCGCAGCAAACATATTTTTTGCACTTTTGCCCTGTTGCACAGCGGGATGCTCCTGTGTACAGGCATCAACATTCAGATTAACTTAACCGAAACAACTTATGGCAGATACGCCTGCAAAACAACCGGGAGCCAGATTCCCCTCCAGTATTCCCTATATTATCGGGAATGAAGCGGCGGAGCGCTTCAACTACTACGGCCTGCGCGCCATCCTGACCACTTTCATGATTGCCCAGTTCTACAACCCGACGGGGTCCACGGATCCGGAAATTGTGCAGGTGGCAGAGGCCACTGCCAATGCCAAAACGCACGATTTTGTCGCAATGGTTTACCTGCTTCCCATGTTCGGCGGCATGATAGCAGACTGGTTCTGGGGAAAATACAAAACCATCTTCAGGCTGTCTCTGGTTTATGCCATCGGCAGTCTGCTCGTGGCGCTCTCTGTAAACAATGAGATGATGTTTACTACCGCACTGATGGTTATTGCAGTAGGAGCTGGTGGTATCAAGCCATGCGTATCCGCCAACGTGGGTGATCAGTTCGACGAGAGTAACTCCAGCCTGATCTCCAGGGCATTTGATATGTTCTATGCCTCCATCAACCTTGGTTCAGTTTTCTCCATCCTGCTGATTCCTTACCTGAAAGATGCATACGGGCCAGCAGTAGCATTTGGTGTGCCGGCAGCAGCCATGCTGATTGCGGTATTTTTCTTCTGGGCCGGCAAAAACAAATACAGAAAATTGCCCGCCCCGAAATATGACGCCAACCGGATGGTCATCTTTGCCACCGCATTCCTGTCGCTGGTGGTGAGCTACATCTACTTCGATAAAATACAGCATGCCGGTACCGGGCCGGTACTGGGCGCCTGGCTGGTTATTGTTCTGGCACTCGCCTTCATTTTCAAAAAACAGTGGTTTGCCAAACCCGGCAATTTCATCGGAATCAATCTGTATGCACTGACCAGTGGCGGCTTCAATGCTGCCGCCAAAGAGTATGGTGAAGAAACTGTGGAAGGAATCAAGGCCGTATGGCGCGTATTGTCTGTATTCGCCTTCATCCCGGTTTTCTGGGCACTTTGGGATCAGAGCCAGTCCGAATGGGTGGTTCAGGCACAGAAAATGGACCTGAACTGGCTTGGTATTGAATGGAAGGCCGAGCAGATCTCTTTCGTGAACGCAGCATTCATTCTGCTCTTTATCCCCCTTTTCTCTTATGTCATCTTCCCGGCCATCAATCAAATGGGCATCAGGGTGACCCCGCTCCGCAAAATCGGGGCAGGCTTTGTACTCACGGCACTGTCCTTCGTATTAGTAGCCATCATTCAGGGCTGGATTGATGCAGGGCAGACACCAAATATCAGCTGGCAGATTCTCGCTTTCGTGGTACTGACCGCAGGCGAGGTACTCATCTCCATCACTGGTCTTGAGTATGCCTATACCCAGGCGCCACCGTCCATGAAATCCACCATCATGGCCTGCTGGCTGATCACGGTAACGCTGGGCAACGTCCTGGTTTCCGTTATTCAGACAAACATCAGCAACGGAGGCTTCTTTGCACAGTTCCAGGGTGCCGATTTCTTCTGGCTTTTCACTGGTATCTGTGCAGCAACTGCTGTGCTGTTCATACTGATTTCTCCACGAATCAAGGAGAAGTCATATATTGTCTGATAACTGTACTGATTGCATTTCTGGAATTGCCGGAGTCATGAAATCTGACTCCGGCAATTTTTTTCCGGGCCGGTTCAATGTATCACAATCAGTCTGGCAGCATGCCATTTCCCATCGAGCACGGCTTTCACTGTGTAAAACCCGTTAGCCAGGCGGCTTGTATCGAAGTGCTTTCCGGGATTTTGGATGTTGTACAATACCACCCCTGACGGGTTGGCAATTTCCAGATATTCAGGTGATGCCTCCAAATCCATGAAGACAATACCGGATGCCGGATTGGGCCTGATTTTCAGATGCTCCTCTGCCGGACCGGCAACTGAAACTTCCGGTATGGAAAAACAGTCGTTCCCGCCTCTTGTCAAAAGCTGATTACAACCCGGAAACTCAAAATCAAGGGGGTAATAAACCTGATCCCCCCACTGCTCTGACTCGTGAATATCATACAGCATACTGATGTCACCGGTATTCGGATGAAAATGAAATACATCGTACGGTATCAGGGTCTCGCAGGGCTGTTGCTGGTGCTGATGAATAATCTGAACATTTTCATTGTCGCCATCCGTATCAAGAGTCCAGAGAAAATGACCGGGACCACTCAGTGAAACCGGCAATTGACCAGCCGCTGTAATCGAGGTACCGGCACTGCAATAGGAATAATAGCCAACTTTACCGCCCCTGACATCAAATCCCTTTCCTTTGGGCTGACTTCCTTCAAATACCAGCCTGTTGAACCAATCCAGGGTGCCGTCATTTTTCAGTTTCATCACAAATGGATCAGGCTCGTCATCGTTAAAAAGCGGATCGCTGTACCACACACCATTAATAATAACCCCTCCGTAAAAATTTCCACACACATATATATTACCCTCCTCATCCAGCCGAATAGCATCAGCTGTTATCGCGTCACTCAATCCGGGATCGTCAAAGTAGGTGGCCGGACCGAAAAGGACCGACATGACGCCCTCCGGAGTGATTTTCCTGACCGTAAGATGATAATTATCAACACTGTATATTTCTCCACCGGCACCTGTTACGATATCCGCAAATTCTCGGGTGTTCCAGTCCCACGGAACAGTCCACAGTATTTGCCCGTTCTGGTCAAGTTTTGAAATGCCAATCGCACCCATCAGCAGAATATTTCCCTGGCTGTCGAGTTCAATATCAATGTTATCGGTGGCGTACCAGTCAGGCATGGTCGTATTCCATATCAGCCGGCCATACTTGTCATACTTCAGCAACACAATCGCTGCGGAAAGCTCACTGCCTCCGGGTGTCAGCGGGTGACGCCTGCCATCCGTCGAGTAAATATCCACGTTGCTGAAGGCATCACTGTGGTAATAAGCCGCATATATATTTCCATCGGAATCGGCCTTTACAGCTGTTACATCTGCGAAAACCGATTCATGCTCCACATAGGTCATCCATTGCGGTACCCCCTGTGGATTGATTTTTACCAGAAGGTGCCGGTACCGGTTGAAGCTAAACGGATAACTGGCGCCCAGTGTATCGCCGCGACCAGAATAAAAACGAATTTCCGGCGTGTAATCGGCTTTGATCATCATGACCAGGTTGTCCTCATGATCAATGGCTGAAGCGTTGGGTATGATAAAGCCAGCTCCGAATACCAGTTGTGTCGCGCGGCATTCTGTGCCCGGTTGCGCGGGCACGGGTACGTGCAACATGCGTGTGAGTGTATCAGAGCATCCGTCCGGGGAAGTCAGTATCAGAGCAACCTGATAACTCCCGGGCTGGTCAAATATAAAAGTCGGGGGTGAAGTTCCCTGTATTTCCTGTGATCCCTGAGCACTGGTAACCAGCCAGCGGTAGCTCCCGGACAAAGACACGGAATTATCCAGCGGAACAATTGTCTGCCCGATTTCCGGGTTCAGTGTGGGGAAAGTGAAGTAAGCCTCAGGCGTGGGCCTCACGGCGACCAGTTCAGTCTGGTCAAGATCAAAAAAGCACCAGCTTTCCGGATCCAGCACCTTGATACCATATATAACGGTATCGACAGGATGGTTGTCGGAGAAAACCATCGGGCCGCCACTATCCGGCAACGTAATATCTCCTGCCATACCATCTGTGGTCAGTCCGTAATACAAACCGGGCTGTATGTCATTCAATGTGATATCAATGGCCTCACCCGCACATATATTATTGTCGGACACACTGAACGGGATATCGAGATCAGGTACAGGATGGTAGGAAACCGGCACAGGAACATCCAGGCTGTCTGTGCCGCACTCAGTGGTTCGTACAGCCCTGACAAACAGTGAAACCCCGGGATCGCCCGGATTCCAGGTGTAGTAAAGTGCGCTGCCGTTTCCTGTTTGTCCGGCACCCACCGGCGACTGACCCGCATACAGTTGATAGACGGTTTCAAAATTGCTGGGTCCGGGTACTGTTATCTGGATGGGAGTACCCACACAATAGTTCTGATTCCCGGAGGTCGGCGCAAAGGGGTAAGGTGCCGGTTCTTCACGAATATAGCCCACCCAAACGGCCGTATCCGTATGAAATCCGTTGTAGGCTACCAGCAACATGGAGTCTATTCGATCTTGTTCGGGGAAAGCGTACGAAAGCTCAAAATCATTTCCAAGTATCTGCCCCTGTCGCATCCAGGTAAAAGAATACGCAGGATTACTCTGATTTTCAAATTCAACCGGCACATACGGGCACAGTGCCGAAGACCCCTTCAGATTGAAACTGGCAACAGGCCAGGCTGGCCCTCCCCGATTATCCAGTAACCACAGGTTGCCATCATCGCCCACCACACACCCCTTGTTGCCTGCAAAAGATGCATTGTGGAACCATACAGCGCCCGGATACTGATAGTACTCCCAGTACGTGCCACCCGATTCCGAACGTATGGCACCTGAACTTGTTAAAACCATGATGTCGGAGGCTGAAAAGAGCGTAACAGCCTCTGCGGATGAGATAGAAACAATCTGCAACCAGGTATTTCCACCATCGGTAGTTCTCACAACAGGTCCATTGTCGGATATGGCAAATCCGTTTGATGCATCCCACATGGCAATATCCTTCCAGTAAGAGGTATTCTGATAAACTTTCGTCCAGGTAGTGCCTCCGTTTGTTGTTCGCAGAATCCCTCCGTCGCCCACGGCAAAACCCGTTGTAACAGAAACAAAATCAACACTGTGCAAATGCCAGTTAACGCCGGAAGACTGCGGCGTCCAGCTTGTGCCACCATTCTGGGTTTTCAGGATACGTCCGTTGCTGCCAACAGCATAGCCAACCGTTGAGGAAGGGAAATCCATATCATCGAGCCGACGTGGCCAGTCTCCATCATTATTGGAACTGACCAGTGTCCAGCTGGCACCACCGTTGGTAGTCCGGAAGATACACTCCGTATTGGAAAGATAAACTGAGCCGGTTGCCACCCCGGTGTTGGCATCAAAAAAATGTACGTCGAGAAAAATACTGCCTATAATATCCGCTCCGTTTTGATCCTTCAGATCCAGTACCGACCAGCTGCTTCCCCCGTTTTGTGTCTTCACCAATGCTGCTCCGGCACAAATAATTGTGTTGTTGTTCAGGTATTGAACAGCATACAGGTCGTATCCGGTTACATTCTGCTGATACCACTGACCAGGAGCAGTGGTAATATTCAGCATGCAGGCGAGAAACAGGCAGCCAAAGGGCATTATTCCTGCGATCAAGAATCCAGACTTCATAAAAGAGATTTTTTACCACGTACAAAAAGACTCAAAATTACTCGTGCAAAGCAAAGAAAAATCCGGCGGATAATCACTTGTTCCGACAGCTTGCATGACAATAGCTGCCCTCACATATTATTACCACAAAATATCACATAAAATTCAGACAATATATTTTTCAATCCACCAGCACCTGACACCTGTGACGCAAAAATTAATTTCAGCTTTACAATAATAACCGTACTTTGTTGATTGAAACACGCTCATTTCAAGCAGCATCAAAATTAAAAACTGTAAATGTCAAAATTAAATTCTATAAATTTCCCCAAAAGCCAAAATTTGAAATTTTACCAAACGCTCAATGCACGCATTGAAAGTTATTTCCGCGAACGGAATTTGTCAAAACATGCCAGTATTGGCCTGATTGTCAAATCGGCTGTTTTAATGGCGGCGTATCTGGGCCCGCTCGCCATACTCGCAGTGACACAGCCTTCGTTCGCAGTTTCACTCCTGCTGTGGGCAGTCATGGGCGCTGGAATGGCCGGCGTGGGAATGTGTATCATGCACGATGCCAATCACGGGGCGTGGTCGAAAAATCAGCAGATCAATGACTGGGTGGGCTACTCCCTGCTGCTGCTGGGCGGCTCGGTTGAAACGTGGAAAATGCAGCACAACTTCCTGCACCATACTTTCACCAACGTCACGCACTACGACGATGATATTTCCAGCAAACCCGGTCTGCGGCTCTCTCCGCACGCACCGCTGAAAAAAGCCCACCGGTCACAGTTTCTTCACGCGATCTTTATCTACAGTCTGATGACACTCTACTGGGTTACCGCCAAGGATTTTCTGCAGGTGGCCCGTTATCACAGAACGGGCATCAGCAAATTGAGCCCGTCTCAAACCCGCCTGCTTTTCCTCAAAACACTGCTCATCAAGGTGTTTTACTTCTCCATTTTTATCGGAATCCCCCTGCTGGCAGGTTTGCCGCCGCTGCAGGTGCTGGCAGGATTTGTTCTCATGCACCTGATCGGAGGTATTATTCTGTCTGTTACGTTTCAGCTGGCCCACTCCGTGGAAGAAACTGATTATCCGCTGCCCGACAATGCCGGTGTACTCGAACACGACTGGGCCGTACACCAGCTTCACACAACGGTCAACTTTTCGCCGAAAAACAAGTTCCTGACCTGGTACATGGGTGGACTCAATTTTCAGGTGGAACATCACCTTTTCCCGAAAATCAGCCACGTACATTACCCGAAAATTGCCCGAATCGTACGCGACACCGCCAGTGAATTCAATATTCCCTACCTTGAACACCGTTCTTTCACACATGCACTCCGCTCGCATTTCAATCACCTGAAAACGCTGGGCCACGTGCCGGCTATTGACGAAATAATGGGCTGAAAATGACCGAAAAATATATTCATTCCACCACACCTTCGGCAGAATATGCTACTGCAGAACGCTGTCATATCATCGAAATCCTGAATTCACCTTCGGCACCCGAGGCATCGCTCGCACAGGCACGCGTGGAGCCGGGCGTATGCACCGCCAGTCACCTGTTGAAATCTGTCGCAGAGTGGTACTACATCCTGAGCGGAACCGGCGATATGTATATTGACAATCAGCTGGCCGGCCATGTATCGGCCGGTGATACAGTACGTATCCCGGCCGATACAGCCCAGCATATATGCAATACCGGCCAAAGTGATCTGGTTTTTCTTTGCTTCTGTACACCCCCGTTTGCACCGGAAGCCTATGTGGATCTGAGCGGCACCGAATAAAATTATCAGGCATCCGCCCGTTGGTTCATGAAATATTATTTATCATTGAGCCCTTTTTGGTCATTAAAATACGTTCATGACAAACGAAAAAAACAACCCGCATGTCGTACAGGGATGGGCCTTCTTTGACTGGGCCAATTCGGCCTATGCGCTTGTTATAACCGTCGCCATCTTTCCCGGTTACTTTCTGTCGCTGGCCGACGACTCGCTGGAGATTCTCGGCATACGGATGTCTGACAGCACCCTGTATGCCTGGAGCATTGCTTTCGCATACCTGGTTATCGCGGCCGTATCCCCCCTGCTGTCGGGTATCGCCGACTATGGTGGCCGGAAAAAAGAATTTCTGGGTTTCTTCACCGTCATCGGGGCATTGTCCTGCATGTCGCTGGCTTTTTTCAGGGATATGGATACACTCTGGATCGGTGTGCTCGGATTTATTCTCGCAACCATAGGTTTTGCCGGAGGGATTGTGTTCTACAACGCGTTTCTGCCGCTCATCGTCACTGAAGACCGGTACGACGAGGTGAGCGCCAAAGGCTTCAGCTACGGCTTTGTCGGCAGTGTCATCCTGCTGATTGTCAACCTGGTCGTCATTATGAACTACCAGTGGTTCGGTTTCAGCGATGCCCTGCATGCCATTCCCCAGGCATTCATTATGGTTGGCCTGTGGTGGCTGGGCTTCTCACGAATTCCGCTCAAAAGGCTGCCGGAAGACTACCCGCCTGGCAAAACGGATCACCTGCTTTCGAAGGGATACCAGGAACTGCGCAAGGCATGGACAAACCTGAAGGCCGACAATAATGCTCTCCTGTTTCTTGGAGCATTTTTCTGTTTCAACGCCGGTGTACAGGCTGTTCTCTTCCTCGCATCCACTTTCGCAGAGAAGGAACTCCACTTTTCTTCGTCCGGACTGATTTTTCTCGTCCTGATTCTGCAAATTGTGGCCATAGGTGGCGCTACCCTCTTCGCGCGCATATCCGGGCGCAAGGGCAACAAGTTCTCCCTGATGGTTATGCTCGTCATCTGGACGATTATCTGTATCGTGGGTTACTTCGTGCAAACAGGCATGGATTTTTACCTGCTTGCCGGCGCAGTCGGGCTTGTCATGGGTGGCATTCAGTCTCTCTCAAGGAGTACGTACGCCAAACTGCTGCCCGAAAACACCCCTGATACGGCGTCCTATTTCAGTTTTTACGATGTGATGGACAAAGTATCCACTGTTGCCGGAACATTCACGTTCGGCATCGTGGAACAACTTACGGGGGGTATGCGCAACAGTGTTATGGCCCTGGCAATATTTTTTGTGATCAGTCTGGCATTGCTGACAGTGGTACGGATACACAAAATAGCCACGGCCTAACGATTCATCAGCTCCTCGATCTCGTCCGCTTCTATGGGGATGTTTTTGAACAGATCGTCGTTTCCGTTTGTCGTGATGAGCACATCGTTTTCCAGCCGGATACCCAGATTTTCTTCAGGAATGTAAATGCCGGGCTCCACGGTGAACAGGTTGCCGGCCTCGAAAGTGTGGTAACGGAACATGATATCATGTACATCCAGTCCCAGATGGTGGCTCGTACCATGCATGAAGTATTTTTTATACGCTGGCCAGTCCTTGTCCTGCCTGCTGATATCGTCTCTGCTGATGAGTCCGAGTCCGAGCAGTTCGCTTTCCATGATTTTACCCACCTCCTTGTGGTATTCGACGAAGGCGGTGCCGGGCACCAGCATTTCCTTTGCTTCGTTCATCACACGCAGCACGGCGTTATACACACTTTTCTGTCTGGGCGTAAAACGTCCGTTCACCGGGACAGAGCGCGTCAGATCGGCGTTATAGTTCGCATATTCGGCGCCGAAATCCATGAGCAGCACATCACCGTCGAGACACTGGTTTTTGTTTTCAATGTAGTGAAGCACGCAGGCGTTCTTTCCCGAGCCGATGATGGGCGTATATCCGTGTCCGGTTGCGCGGTTGCGCAGGAATTCGTGTGTGATTTCTGCTTCGACCTCGTATTCCCAGACTCCCGGCTTCACAAAACCGAGTACGCGTCTGAATGCCTTTTCGGTGATATCAACAGCCTCCTGAGTAGCCTCCACCTCCCAGCGGCTCTTCACAGTTTGCAGGCGTTTCAAAATGGGCTGTGCCCGGTGAATAGTGTGCGCAGGATAGCGGTCGCGTATGCTGCGGGCATAGCGCAGATCGCGGTACTCCACCGGCGAGAGAAAGCGGTCATTTTCATTCAGATTCAGGTAAATACCCTCTGAAATCAGGATCAGCTCGTTGATTACGGCCTCTGCCTCATCGGCAAAGTAAACCTTTTTGATACCGGAAGCTTCGCGTGCTTCATCCTTGGTATATTTGTGTCCTTCCCATACTGCCAGGTGTTCGTTGGTACGGCGGATGATGAGTACCTCCTCGTGATCCTCGCGCGGACACCCGGGAAATAGCAGCAACATGGTTTCCTCCTGATCTATACCAGTCAGATACAGCAGGCCCGCATTCTGGCGGAAAATATGATACTGATCGCCCGTGCGGGGCATCATATCATTCGAGTTGAAAATGGCCACGGTGCCGGGCTGCATCTGTGCAGTAAAGCGCTGGCGGTTATATTGATACATTTCCGGACTGATCGGTGTGTATTTCATAGCTGAAGGATATTGAAAGAGATGAATTGCGGGACAAATGAAAGAAGGTTTTCCGGAATATGGGTGATGTTCCCCTGTTTTTTCTACATTTGCACGCAGGCAGGGCACTTTCCGGCCTTTCAAGAGAAATTCCATCTCCTAACACATAATTCTAGTCAAAATGAACGTTCCTGCGAACTGCAAGTACTCCGAAGATCACGAGTGGATCCGCATAGAAAGCGGAAATATCGCCTATGTTGGCATCACAGATTACGCCCAGGGCGAACTGGGTGAGCTGGTTTACATTGAAGTGGAAACTGTCGGCGAAACAATCGGTGCCGGCGAGGTTTTCGGTACAGTAGAGGCGGTAAAAACCACCTCCGACCTGTTTATGCCTGTGAAAGCCAAAGTACTGGAATTCAATGAAAAGGTAAGCGACTCCGGCGATCCTTCACTCGTTAACAGCGATGCCTATGGTGATGGCTGGCTCGTAAAGGTGGAAATCGCAGATCTTGCCGAACTCGACAAACTGATGGACGCCAAACAATACGAGGCACACATCTCCTGATATAACAGGCCTGTCAGTACACTCCCGGCAGCTGGAGTTTCACATGCCGGGAGTGTACCGGCTGTGCCATGAATATGGCTGCCATGGAGTCAAAGTCTGCAGCCGACCCGGTAGTCAGGTATATTGTCTGCCCTCCTTTCCTGCATTGTCTCTCCATCTCCGGATGCCTGGAGAGATAGTCTTCCAGTTTGTCTGCAACAATTTCTCCCTGTGAAATCACTTCCACGCCCGCCGGAAGGTACTGTCTGATTTTGCCAGTCAGCAACGGATAATGGGTACACCCCAGCAGAACAGTATCTATATCTCCGGATTGCGCCAGCAGCTGGTCCAGATACTTTTTCACGAAGTAATCAGCTCCGGGGCCTTCATGCTCGTTGTTCTCCACCAGCGGCACCCACATCGGGCATGCCTGCTGGAACACCTTTATTTCAGGGGAAAAATCGGCTATCTCCAGTACATAGGAACCGGAATTGACCGTACCCGTAGTGGCTAAAACACCAACATGCCCCGTACGGGTGAAATCTCCGGCCATCTCGGCCGTGGGCCTGATGACGCCCAGCACTCTTCGGTCAGGATCAATTCCCGGAAGATCTTTCTGCTGAATACTGCGCAGCGCCTTGGCCGAAGCCGTATTGCAGGCGAGTACCACCAGCCGGCAGCCCATCCCGAACAGGTATTTCACCGATTCAAGGGTATATTCATATATGGTGTCGAAATCGCGGGTACCATATGGAGCCCGGCAATTATCGCCCAGATAAATATAATCGTATTCCGGGAGATGCTTTCGAATCTCCCGGAATACAGTAAGACCACCGTAGCCGGAGTCGAATATACCTATCGGGTACATAACCGGAACATTCCGTTATCAGTGCCCGAAGATAGATCGGCCGAGATAAGTGGCAGCCTCGCCCAGTTCTTCCTCGATACGGAGCAACTGATTGTACTTCGCTATCCGGTCGGAGCGACTGGCAGAGCCAGTCTTTATTTGTCCGGTATTCAGTGCCACTGCCAGATCGGCGATAGTGGTATCTTCCGTTTCGCCGGAGCGGTGACTGATCACCGAAGTGTAGGCATGACGGGTAGCCAGATTCACCGAATTGATGGTCTCTGTGAGCGAACCTATCTGATTCACCTTGATCAGGATGGAATTGGCCACTTTGTTGTCAATACCGTGCTGCAGGCGATCCACATTGGTAACGAACAGATCATCGCCCACCAGCTGAATACGGTGGCCGAGTGTTTCGGTTACCAGCTTCCAGCCGTCCCAGTCATCTTCAGCAAAGCCGTCCTCGATGGAGAAGATCGGGTAGCGATTGCACCAGTCTTTCCAGAAACTGACCATATCTTTGGAAGAATAGCGGTCGCCGGTGGATTTTTTGAACACATACTCACCTTTTTCAGCATCAAAAAACTCCGTGGACGCGGCGTCAAGGGCAATAACAATATCGTCGAGCGGACGGTAGCCGGCAGCTTCGATGGCTGTCATCACCATCTGAATAGCCTCTTCGTTGTTTTTGATGCCTGGAGCGAAACCACCTTCGTCACCGACATTCGTGGCGTAGCCCTTGCTCTTCAGCACCTTTTTCAAATGGTGGAATACCTCCACGCCCATGCGCAAGCCTTCGCGGAAAGACTCGGCGCCAACTGGCATAATCATAAACTCCTGAAAGTCAATGCCATTGTCAGCGTGAGCGCCTCCATTCAGGATATTCATCATCGGGACCGGCAGTACGTGCGCGTTTACGCCTCCGAGGTAGCGGTAGAGCGGCTGACCGAGTTCTTCGGCGGCAGCGCGGGCAACGGCAAGACTTACTGCGAGAACAGCATTGGCGCCCAGCTTGGCCTTGTTACGCGTGCCGTCGGCATCGAGCATCAGTTTGTCAATGCGAATCTGGTCGGTAACCTCCTGGCCAATCAGTTCGCCACGGATTACCTGCTCTATGTTTTTGACTGCTTTCTGAACCCCTTTGCCGAGATAGCGGTCTTCTTCGTCGCGAAGCTCAACTGCCTCGTGTGCGCCTGTACTGGCGCCGCTGGGCACAGCAGCCCGGCCGACAAAACCGGTTTCCGTCCAGACTTCAGCTTCTACTGTGGGGTTACCGCGTGAATCAAGGATTTCGCGGGCAATAATGTCACGGATTGCACTCATATTTTGTGAAAACAGATTTGTAAGAAAATTTGAACCGCAAAGGTAGCCATTTCCGGTATGGTACGGGCACTCAAAAGTTGTTATGATAAATTTAATGCTATCATTTGTCAATACCCTATATCCACCAAACTTCATTATGTTTGCGCAACAAAAATCGAAAAAGACATGGCACATCCAAAAGCTGCACTCCTTTATGTTGAGGACGACGAGAGCCTCAGTTTCGTAACCCGCGACAATCTGGAGCTCAGCGGCTACGAGGTCACCTACTGTGAAGACGGCCGTAAAGCGATGGACCTGATAGGAAATGGCCAGAAGTTTGACCTTTGTATCCTCGATGTCATGTTGCCCGAGGTGGACGGTTTCACGCTGGCACAGGAAATCAGGAAGCGCGATGATCAGGTGCCCATTATTTTCCTGACAGCCAAAAGCATGAAGCAGGACAAGATCCACGGGCTGACTATCGGCGCCGACGACTACATCACCAAACCATTCAGCATAGAAGAACTCCTGCTGAAAATTGATATTTTTCTGCGCAGAACCAAGTACTCCAGCATGCTCAGGCCCGGGGTGCCCATCAGCATCGGTGCTTACCAGTTTGATTACAAAAACCTCGGCCTGACCTCCGACGGATATGCGGAAACACTGACAATCAAGGAAGCCGAATTGCTGAAACTGCTGAATGAACACCGGAATCAGGTCGTCAAGCGCTCTTTCATCCTCGAAACCATCTGGGGGAAAGACGATTATTTCCTCGGCCGCAGTCTGGATGTATTCATTTCGCGCCTGCGCAAGTACCTCAGCCTGGACGACCGCATCAAAATAGAAAACATACACGGAGTGGGATTCAAGTTCAGGGTGGATGAGTAATGTCTTGCACTTTCGTTGAATTTGATTGCGTAACTTCGCCCCGCCTTTTCCCGGAAAAGGGCTCTTCGTCAAATCCAACCAATTCGCAAAGCCATGTTGTCTTCTGTTTTTTTCCTCGCCCTGACTGCCGGCGCCGGCTGGTTTGCTTTCAGGGGCTTCAGCAGGGTCCGCCGCAATATTCTCCTCGGAAAAGATGAACTGATTGCCGGAGACTCCTCTCTGCGCTGGAAAAATATGTTCCTCGTGGCACTCGGTCAGCAGAAGATGTTCAAAAACTGGCTTCCGGCTGTACTGCACCTCTTCCTGTATGTGGCTTTTGTCATCACACAGGTAGAGTTGATTGAAATTGCCGTGGACGGCCTGTTCGGTACGCACAGGTTTTTCGCCCCCTTTCTCGGAGGCTTCTATACTTTTGTCATCAGTTCCATCGAGGTGCTCTCGGTACTGGCCTTTCTGGCCACTGTTATCTTCCTCGCGCGCAGGAACCTGTTGCGGATTGCCCGGTTTCAGAAACCGGAGCTCCGCGGATTCCCCTCCCGCGATGCCAACCTGATCCTGCTGGCCGAAGTCGTACTTATTGTGGCCATTTTCTGCATGAATGGCGCCGACAAGGTTCTTCAGGGCAGGGGTATTGACCACTATCACGTGACAGGCAACTTCACCGTGAGTACCTGGCTCGGGCCCGCACTGTTCGGCAGCCTTGCCGATGGAACTCTCATTGCCGTGGAGCGCTTCGGCTGGTGGCTTCACCTGTCGGTCGTACTTGCATTTCTTTGCTATCTCCCTTACTCCAAACACCTGCATATTATCCTCGCTTTCCCGAATACCTGGTATGCCGATATCACTCCGCGTGGTCAGATGACCAATATGCCGGATATTCAGCGCGAAGTCAGAAATATGATGGGCCTGCCGCCATTGCAGGAAGAACCGCCTGCCAGCGATGCCGGCAGCTTCGAATTCGGCGCCAGTGATGTATTCTCCCTGAGCTGGAAAAATGTGCTGCAGGCTTACTCATGTACCGAATGTGGCCGTTGCACCGCCGCCTGCCCGGCCAACCAGACGGGCAAAAAACTGTCGCCCAGAAAAATCATGATGGATGTGCGCGACCGCGCCGAGGAAATCGGACTCGCCATTGAAAAGGGCGAACAAACCCGCGAAGGCTACAACGATGGCAAAACCCTGTTCGACCGGATTACACCGGAAGAAATCCATGCGTGCACTACCTGCAACGCCTGCGTGGAGGCATGCCCGGTACTTATCAATCCGCTCGACATCATTCTGCAGATGCGACGCCATGAAATCCTGACCCAGTCCGCCGGCCCGGCCGAGTGGCTGCCCATGTTCAATGCCATCGAAAATGCAGGCGCCGCATGGGCCATGAGCGTACCCAGAGACGCATGGAAAGACTGACCTGAACTTTTGACCCGGATGTATAAATATCTTCTTCTCGCCCTGCCCCTCGCCACGCTCCTCTCCTGCGGAGGAAGCGATTCCTCTCAGGTTAACAGCGCCTGGCACCCGGAACAACCGGTGGCGCCGTCTGATGCCCTGTTCGAGAAACTCGCCAGCTCGGAATCGGGTGTCGCCTTTATAAATGAGATACGCGAAAACCACGAACTCAATATCGTCGCCAATGCCTATCTCTACAACGGCGGCGGCGTGGGCGTGATTGATGTAAATAATGATGGCCTGCAGGATCTGTACTTCACAGCTACCATGGGCCCCTGCAAACTGTATCTCAACAGGGGCAGCCTGAAATTCGAAGATATCAGTCAGCAGGCCGGCGTGGAAGCCGCCGCAGGACTCAAAACCGGCGTAACCGTGGTGGATATCAACACCGACGGCCTGCAGGATCTGTATGTGTGCCGAACTGCCCTGAAGCCCGACGACAACAGCCGGAATCTGTTGTTTATCAATAACGGCAACAGCACCTTCACCGAAAGCGCAGCCAGTTACGGACTGGCCGACAATTCACCATCCAATCTGGCCAATTTCTTCGACTGCGACAACGATGGAGATCTCGACTGCTTTCTGATCAACCACTCGGTTGACTACTCCAACGTAAGCTCGGTACGCGCAAAAGACGACGGGAAAGGCAATATTCAGCGTATCACAGAGCCGGTGATGCCTTTCGAATCGAGCAGACTGTACCTCAATAACGGAAATGGTACTTTCTCTGATGTGACAAAGCAAAACGGACTTTACAGCCGCGCATTTTCACTCAGCGTGACGGCCATGGACCTCAACGGCGACGGGCTCAGGGATATTATGGTCGGCAATGACTATATTGATCCCGATTTCGTTTATCTGAACAATCCTGCCAAACCGGGCACTTTCTCAGACCGCGTGAACAATATCTTCCGCCATTTCTCCAACCATACCATGGGTGTTGACTTCGGCGATATCAACAATGACGGTCTGAACGATATCATGGCGCTCGACATGCTGGCTGAACCAGCCATGCGGAGGCAGGAGCTTATGAACACCATGACCCTCGACAGGCAGACTACGCTGATTAAATACGGTTACGGCAAACAACAGATGCGCAATGTACTGCAACTGAACAACGGTAATGGTACTTTCAGCGAAATTGGCTGTCTGGCCGGCGTTTTCCAGACCGACTGGAGCTGGGCACCGCTCATTCAGGACTACGATAACGATGGCTGGCGCGATATTTTTGTGGCAAATGGCTACCGCCGCGACATGAGCAATCTTGATTATATCAATTTTGTAGTGGACTCTGTATCGAAAATGGGCGGTTTCAACCAGAAAAACATACCCGATGTGGAGAAATTTCTGGATCTGATACCCAGTACACCTGTTCAAAATTACTGCTATCGCAACCGCGGCGATCTCACTTTTGAAAATGTGAGCACATCCTGGGGCTTCACCGACCTGAATTATTCCAACGGATCTGCATACGCCGATCTCGACAACGACGGCGACCTTGATATGATCGTCAATACCCTGAACAGCGAGGCACTGATTTACAGAAACCGGGCAGCAGAACAAAACAAGGGTGCCTGGCTGCAGATCAGGTTGCAGGGCTCAGCTCCCAACACCCTCGCCGTGGGCGCACGCGTACACGTGAGGGTCGGAAATAACGAATATGTGGACGAGCTCACACCTACCCGGGGTTTCTTCTCATCGGTAGAACCACTGCTCCACTACGGCATGGGCACAGCCCGTCAGGCCGACCTGGTAGAGGTGGAGTTTCCCGGCGGCAAACTTGTCAGATTGCAAAATGTACCCGCCAACCAGCGCCTTGTGGTGAAAATCGGCGATGCCCGCCCCGGCAAAATCAGTCTGCCCGGAACAGCAGCCGCTGCTTTCCGCGCCGGCACAGCACCTGCGTTCACGCACCGCGAAGATGACATACAGGACTTTACCCGCGAGAGACTGTTACCCTGGAAAATGTCATGTCCGGGCCCAAAAATTGCCGTGGGTGACGTAAACGGAGATGGACAGGATGACTGCTTTATCGGAAATGCCACCGGAGCGGCAGGAGCGATTTTCATTCAGCGGGGGGGAACTTTTCAGTTGGCCCCGGGCAACATACTGGATGCAGACAAGGCATCTGAAGACACGGGAGCAGTGTTTTTCGACGCTGATGGCGACAAAGACCTCGATCTGGCTGTTGCCTCCGGAGGAAACACCGACCCTGCCAATTCGGCCAGCTATGCCCCACGCATTTATATCAATGACGGAAAGGGCAATTTCACCAAAAAGAATGGTGGCATGCCGGTATCTTTTGGCTCCCTGTCTGTCGTAACGGCACAAGACTACGATGCCGATGGCGATGACGACCTGTTCTGGGGCGGATGGGGTGTGCCCGGCAAATACCCGGCATCGGTACCCGGTATGGTGTGGCAGAACGACAAGGGCAATTTCACAGATGTAACCGACCGGGTGGCGCCGGGCATGAAAGGGCTGGGTATGGTGCGCGCCATGACCTGGGCCGATTTCAACGGCGATGGCAAAAAAGAGTTGCTTGCGGCAGGCGAATGGACAGGTATCCGCCTTTTTGCCATCAATAATGGGAAAATCGAAGATATATCAGCCAGCTATGGACTGAACGGCACAGAGGGTATCTGGCGGAGCCTGGAACCAGCCGACCTGGATGGCGATGGTGATCTGGACTTTGTGGCAGGCAATATCGGCCTGAATACCCGATATACGGCCTCGCCGGAGGCGCCCCTGCGCATATACGCCAAAGATTTCGATGGCAACGGAAGTATGGATCCGGTTATGACACAAATGGAAGGCTCTCATGAATTTCCTGTTGCACTGAGGGAGGTGCTCATCAAACAGCTGCCGGGCTTGCGCAAAAAATTTGTGCGAACCATCAATTATGCCAAAGCCGATATCAGCGATATACTCGATGAAGAACAAATCAAATCGGCCACACAATTCAGGTGCAACCACCTGGCATCGGCAGTATTCATCAACGAGGGGGGCAAATTTGTAATGAGGCAATTACCGAATGAAGCACAAATTTCGCCGGTAATGGGAATACAGTGCTTCGACTGGCAGAATGACGGAGATATGGACATTCTGATAGTTGGCAACGACTATGGACAGCAGACCGAGAGCGGCCCGCTTGATGCCGGCAACGGACTTCTGCTGGAAAATACGGGCAAGGGTGTATTCAGGGCGATAGCACCCCGCCGCTCGGGCTTCTGGGCTTCCGGCGAAGCCCGCGATGTGAAAATACTGAAAAATGGCAGTTCACCACTGTTTCTGGTGGCAAACAACAACGGCGCCACACAGGCGTACTACCTCATAAAATAATGGTAGCAATTATCATGGGCTCCGGCTCCGACATGCCGGTAATGCAGAAGGCCGCTGATGTACTCAATGAACTGCAGGTGCCGTTCGAGATGACCATCGTTTCGGCACACCGAACCCCCGTGCGCATGTTCGACTTCGCACGCGGTGCACACGAGCGCGGAATACGCGTCATCATTGCCGGAGCGGGAGGAGCAGCCCACCTCCCGGGCATGGTAGCCGCTATATCTCCGCTCCCGGTCATCGGAGTCCCCGTCAAATCATCCAACTCAATTGATGGCTGGGACAGTATCCTGTCTATTCTCCAGATGCCCGAAGGTGTACCAGTTGCCACCGTTGCCCTGAATGCCGCAAAAAATGCAGGCATACTGGCGGCGCAGATGCTTGCAACGAATGATGCAGCCCTGCTGGAACGCGTGGTACAGTTCAAAAAATCGCTGGAAGAGAAAGTAATGGACCAGGTACGGGAACTGGGGGAAAATTAGGGACGTGTTCAAAAATCGCAACGCGATCTGTTCTCCCTGAGCCAGCGCTCTTTTTCCTCATAATCGGGCATGTAATGCGAAACCAGCGCCCAGAATTTGTCGGAATGATTCATCTCCGCCAGATGCGCCAGCTCGTGCAAAATCACATAGTCCTGCACGGAAACAGGCGCAAAGAGCAGCCGGGTTGAAAGATTTACATTGCTGTTTGATGAACAACTGCCCCAGTTAGAGTGGTTGTATTTCAGGTTGATGCTATTGATGGGTCGCCGCACTGTCCGGCTGTTCCATTCGTGAACCCGCTGATAAATTTCCGGATAAAAATCACTGGCTACCACCCTCGAGAGCAGTGTCCTGATACTCTTGTACCTGTTCATTTCGCTGGCGTGAGCCGCCAGCTGTACAAGGATGGTATCGCCAATCAGACGTGCCGTGTGGGAAGACCGTTCTTCAATTTTCAGGTCGAGCAGATACTTCCGGTTGCCAACTGTCAACATATCACCCGTCTGGTAAACTTTACGAGTGAATGCCTCCCTCATGGCAGGCCTGTCACGGAGCACCTGCGCAACCCACGCCTCCAGTCGTGCCATCTGCTCCCTGACAAATTCGGGAGGCGCTCCGTGTGGCACCCGTAAAGTAGCACGGCGACCTGTGAGACCCAGACGCGTGTCACGCCTTAATTCCTGGAAGATATCTACCGGAATTTCCAGCCCCTCAACATTAATTATGGTACTTGCCTTCAATAGAAGCAGCTTGTTTTGAAATGCAAAAGTATGAGTTTTATCAGGATTGCCACCCTGCCAAAAATTAAAAGGTTTGCCACACAGGAATAAATGCAATATATGCCAGAAAGAGAACAATTATCAAAATCAGCCCCAAAACACCCTTATATTTGCGCGATTTTTTGAACCCCCGGGTTAATTTGTTGTTTTGACGTCAATAAACGTATCACGCGCGCATGACCGACCACTCTGCAGTTTTCAACGCACATCCACAATACATAGAAACTTTATACCAGAACTGGCTGAAAAACCCTGAATCCGTCACACCGGACTGGGATGCCTTTTTCAGGGGTTTCGATTTCGCCCTCAACAATGCAGATGGCGCCTCTGCCGGCATTTCTGTTTCGGGTGCCGATCTTTCAAAAGAATTTGCTGTAGCCTCTCTCATTAATGGTTATCGAGATCGCGGCCACGCCCTGTCAACCACCAATCCGCTGAAGCCGCGCAAGAACAGGTATCCGAAACTCGAGCTGTCGGATTATGGTCTTTCAGAGGGCGATCTGGACACCCGTTTTGCAGCAGGTTTCGAAATTGGCATGCCCAATGCGGCGCTTCGAAATATCAT
>CAILQK010000266.1 GCA_903836265.1 uncultured Bacteroidota bacterium
CAGTGCAGCCTGTCGTGGATGAAACCGGAAATTGAAACAAGCGCACGCTCAAGTACTTCTTTCTCATTACTCCACAATACCATGTCGTCCATGTACCGCACATAGGCACGCAAGCGAAGCTCTTCCTTGATATGGTGATCCAGACCCGACAGAAAATGGTTGGCAAAATACTGACTGGTCAGATTGCCTATCGGAAGACCGCGACCCGGAGACGCCTCGTAACTGTCTGTAATCTTGTGGAAAATCTCGAGTACTTTTTGCTCCCTGAAAAGACGCGACAACTGCATCATGAGGGTATCGTGATGCACAGAATCAAAGAATTTTCGCACATCCAGTTTCAGATAATACCTGTTTGTCCGGGTAAATTCCCCGGCACGGAGCAGTGCCGCATAAACACCCTTGCCTTTTCTGGTAGCATACGTATCGTGAACAAGGTGACGTTCAAAAATATCGTGACAAACATTCATCATCGCATGATGAAGTACCTGCTCACTGAAAGCAGAAGCACATATCTGCCGCTCCTTGGGCTCAAAAATCCTGAAATAATGGTAATCGCCAACTTCAACAAGACCCGTACTTATCTGGCTCCCCAGCTTTTCCAGATTGTCGTCCAGATTCAACTGATATTTCAGCACGGCTTTGCTGTACCGTTTACCCCTGGATGCCTTCCAGAATGCCAGCCGCAGGTTGTCAGGTTCCAGTATCTGCGGCATCAACTGACCCGCCCGCCTCATTCTTCCGCCGCTGTGGTAACAAAATGACGCCCGTACCGCTCCACTTTCTTGTCTCCAATCCCCTTTACAGATTTCATCGCGCTTATGGTGAGCGGACTGATTTTAGCCAGTTCCGACAGTTCCTCGTCTGAAAAAACTATATAAGCCGGTATAGCCTCCTCTCTGGCTATCTTTTTCCTGATTTCGCGCATGGCAGCAAAACGACTGAAGGTCTCGGCATCCAGTACTTCCCGGTAATCAACCCTCGACTGCCTGTCCCGTTCCGGCGGGCCATCCAGATAACCTATTTTGAACGACCAGTATGCCATACCTCCGCTTTTTATCAACTCGCTGTCCATAGTGATTATCCTTTTGCTTCGCAAAAAGGCATTCAACTCGTCCGTAAATTCACTTTCACCGTATGTAACAGGAATGTTAAATATCTTTATCTGCATGGCTCAAATTTTCAAAAAAATTTTCGGGGCTTCGCCCCGGATAACCTCCCGAGCGCGACACCGGATAACCGCCCCTCCACTCCGCGGGCGGGCGCTGCCGCTTTGCCCGCCTCGCTCCGTTCCGCAGCGGTTATCCGGAAACCTCTTTTGCTCCCTGGACAGCCGGACTCCAAACCACTTCACTGCAGGGGCGAGGCGAGGCGGAAGCCGAGGTTGCCGTCACGGCCCGCCGGCCCGTGGCTGCTGCGATAGGCGGCGCGGCAGTACCGCGGTTCGCCGCCCCAGCTGCCGCCGCGAAGCACACGGGTGCCGCCCTTCTCGGCACCTTGCGGATTGGTACTGGCCTCGTCATCATAGTAATCATACCAGTCCCAGCACCACTCCCATACGTTGCCGCTCATATCGTACAATCCAAAATCGTTCGGCTCAAAATGGCCAACCGGAGCTGTATATACATATCCGTCACGGTAACCCTCAAAAACAGGCCAGTCCGGATTCTTCTCCCTGGCAGTCTCGTCAGCCACATTCCCACCTCGACTGCCTGACGGTTTCCCGTTACCCCAACTGTACAACGTGTGCCGTGAACCGTTGCCGGCAGCGTACTCCCACTCCGATTCCGTTGGCAAACGATAGCCATTCGATCCGGGATTAACGACAATGGTCTCTTCTCCACTGTATTGCTTAACTCGGCCCATACGTTCACTCAACCAGTTGCTGTACGAAACAGCATCATACCAGCTCACATTCACAACAGGATGATCTCCACTATTGGGCCACGCTATCTTTTCCCTTATATCATTGCCCTCATTCAACGCACAGTACAAGCCGTACTGAAATACCGTAACCTCCGTGGCAGACAGCATAAACGACGACAATGTAACCCGATGTACAGGTCGCTCCCAGTCAAAAGAAAGCGTATCCAACTCAGAAGAACCCATATCAAAAGCATCTCCCGGAACCTTTTTCATAACAGGATAATAACGGGCATGCAGCATCGAATAACGCGAACCACTCAACTCAAACATCAAACGATG
>CAILQK010000267.1 GCA_903836265.1 uncultured Bacteroidota bacterium
CGACCATGACGTTTGATTTGTAAACTTGTAGGACACGACCAAAAGTTCCAGAAGGAATTCCATGCCTGACATAGTTTGTGCCAACCATAACGACAGGAACACCTGACCCTTGTACTTTCCCTTTTTGCCACATTCCATCTGTCTGCCCAAACGCCCGCCACCCAAACTGTACGCGGCATTGTGCAGGACAAACTCACCGGGCAATCGCTCCCGGGAGCAACAATTGCAGTTCCCGACACAAAAATCGGTGCAGTGAGTGACGAGAACGGCGCTTTCGTACTGAAAAATATTCCTGTTGGCCGTACAGGTATTCGTTGCCAGCTGGTAGGTTATGAGCCATACTCGCTTGACGGGATCATCCTGACTTCCACCCGGGAAGTATTTCTGGAGATCAGTCTGAATGCAGGCTCCATCAAGGGTGAAGAAGTGGTGGTAAGTGCCGCCAAAAATGCGTTCGAGGCTGTCAATCCGCTTTCTGTAGTGAGCACGCGATCCTTTGTGGCAGAGGAAACCGATCGTATCCCGGCCGGCATAAACGATCCGGGACGTGTGGCTCTGTCATTTCCCGGTGTGAAACAGGGCCCTGATGAAACAGAAAACACCATCATCGTGCGCGGGAACTCGCCCGTGGGCATACTCTGGCGCGTGGAAGGCATTGATATGCCCAATCCGAACCACTTTGCCCTCATCGGCTCATCTGTGGGAGGCGTCAATGTGTTCAGTGCACAACTGCTGGCCCGCTCCGACTTTTCATCAGGTGGAATGGCCGCAGAATACGGCAATGCCATCTCGGGCGCCTTTGACATACATTTCAGGCAGGGAAACCTCGAAAAACGGGAACACAGGGTGAAAATCGGACTCATCGGACTGGATTTTGCGACGGAAGGCCCCCTGAAGAAGGGCGCCTCCTCTTACGTCCTGAACTACCGCTATTCCACGCTCGGCCTGCTCAGCAAATTCGGCTTCTACCTCGTCGGAGAAAGAACAACCAACGACTTTCAGGACCTTTCCTTCAATCTGTCATTCAAAACCGGAAACCCCAAACTCAAGGCAACCGTTTTCGGAATCGGCGGACTCAGCCTGGAGGAATATTTGCCTGTAAACAGCGCAGCCGACCGCGACCCGACAGTTTTCAATAACCGCGAGTTTCAGCACAAACCCGCCAAAATGGGCGCACTGGGCACCACGCTCACATACCTGCCCGATTCAAGATCATACCTGAAGGCTGTGGTAGCACTCACAGGCTCGGAAATTCGCCGCGAAAACGACACCCTCGACGCCTCCAACATTCATTTCAGATACCATACCGAACTGTTCAGTGACAAACGGTTGTCTGCATCCCTTACCTATAATATACGTTTCAGCGACAAAATCGGCTTCAAAACCGGAATGATTGCCCACCAGATATTCTTTGACTTCAAACGCGATGTCATCCAGCTGCGCAGTATCAATAATATCAGCGACATTGAAAGGGGCGGCTCCGTCAGTGGTAACGGCAACACACAAATTGTGCAGCAATACGCACAGGGTATATTCAAACTGACTCCCCGACTTACCGCCAATGTTGGCTGTCACTTCCTGCAGCTGAACGCAAATAAAAGCCGCTCGCTGGAGCCTCGTGCCTCCCTGCAATACGCCGTTGCCGGCAACCAGCGCGTCAGTCTGGCCTGGGGAATACACAGCCAGACCCTGCCGCTGATGACCTACTTCTTCCGCGACAGTGCCGGATCGTTCGTCAACCGCGATCTGAAACTCCTCAAAACCGATCATCTGGTACTCGCATGGCATATTTTCACGGAAAGCAGGATGAAAATCAGCCTGGAAACCTATGCACAGAAAATCCGGAATGTGCCGGTTGTACCCGATCCGGAAAACAACTACTGGATGCTGAACAATACAAACGGATACCCCATTTTCAGGGTAACAGGCGAAGGCCGCGGACTCAATTATGGCGTGGACATGGCCGTGGAGAAAATGTTCACCAGGTCATACTACGTTCTGGTAACAGGTTCGCTGCTGGGCGCGAAATTTCAGCCTTACAACGGAAAAACATACAATTCAAGGTGGGCATCCGGATTTACCAGCTCCCTGACAGCCGGAAAAGAATTCAACCTGAGAAAAGACCGCGTCCTGCAAATCGGCGGACGCTTCCTGTGGAGCGGCAATGCACCCTATACACCCTACGACCCGGTTAAATCTCAGATAAAAGGCACTTATGTAGCAGGCGATGCCGTCAATTCAGCCCGTTTGCCCAACTATTTCCGGCTTGATACCCGGGTACAGTACCGCTACAATGCCCCGCGGCTGGCAGGAAGTATCAGTCTCGATATTCAAAATGTTTTGAACAGAATCAATGCTACAGGTGTTGGTTATGATGCCGACACAAACACCACTTATATTCAGTACCGGGGTGGCGGATTCGTACCCGTACTGGCATTTCAATTCGACTTCTGAATAAATCACTCAATATGTCTGTTTCTGAAAAACTGCGCGCCCTTTTTGAATCAAAATCAAAGGCAAATCTTGAAGCCGGTCAGGCTTTCCTCACTCAAAATGCACTGCGCCCCGGGGTGGTATGCCTCGAAAGCGGCCTCCAGTACGAAATCATACATGCCGGCGACGGGCCAAAGCCAGGCCCCACCCAGGTCGTAAAATGTCACTATCACGGCACACTTACAGATGGCAGGGTATTCGACAGTTCGGTTCAGCGCGGTCAACCCGCATCTTTCCCTCTCAACCGCGTGATCCCGGGATGGACAGAAGCGCTGCAACTCATGGGAGTGGGCAGCAAATGGAAACTGTTCCTGCCACCACATCTGGCCTATGGCGAACGACAGGCAAGTGCCGAAATCGGCCCGAACAGCACACTCATCTTCGAAGTCGAACTGTTGGGGATCGGATAGTTTTTTTTAGAGCCACCATACTTAAAACAGCCTGTCCAGCGTTTGGTAATTATTAACCCCTGCAAAACACCTAACAACTCTGAACAGAATCTCGAACTATGGCAAGCGCAAACTACAAGATCCTGCTGGTGGAGGACGACCAGAACTTTGGTGACGTTCTTCGCTCCTATCTCGAAATGCACGACTACGATGTCACCCTCGCTACCGATGGAGTGGCAGGTCTCGAAGCCTTCAGAAAAGGAACCTTCGACCTCTGTGTTTTCGATGTAATGATGCCGAGAAAAGATGGCTTCACGCTCGCCAAAGATGTTCGTGAGCGCAACAAGGAAGTGCCAATCATCTTCCTCACAGCCAAAACCATGAAAGATGATGTGCTCCAGGGCTTCAAAATCGGAGCAGACGACTACATCTCCAAGCCTTTCAACTCCGAAGAGCTGCTCCTGCGTATTCAGGCAGTACTGAAACGCGCCAACAAGTCGGCAGACCCGCGCGACGAGCAGCGCGAATATGTTATCGGGCTGTACCATTTCAATTACCCGCTGCGAATCCTCACTTTCAACGGAGAAATATCGGGCGACAAACAGTGGAAACTCAGCCCGAAAGAGGCTGAACTCCTGAAGATGTTTTGCAAGTACATCAATGATGTCACGCCGCGCTCGGAGGCACTCACCAAAATATGGAATGAAGACACCTATTTCACTGCCCGTTCCATGGACGTGTTCGTCACCAAACTGCGGAAATACCTCGCGCTCGACGGCAATATCGAGATAGTCAATATTCACGGAAACGGATTCCAGCTGCTGGTGAGAGAGTCTGCGGGAGTGGTCGGTTAACGAGGACGTCTCAAATTCGTTCAACACCGCGCAGTTTACTATTTTTGTGCCTCCGAACGAACTGATTATGTCATTCCTGCAACGTATCTTCCAGAAGTACACCGGCTTTCTGCGCAGTCTCAAAGCCGTCTATGTGGTGAACAACCTGCTCAATGCAGGCAAATTGCTGCGAAATCGTCCGCTCTACAAACACTTTGGCCTGTCCAAAAGCGTGTTCAGCCCAATAGGATTCAGCGACTTCAAACATAACCCGCACTCAGACGAGGCGCCCTGGCTCGACAGACCGGAGCGCCTCGATCTTTTGGAAAGCAATACAGAATTCCAGTCGTTTTCTCCAGAACTTCAAAATGAAATAAAACGATTCGAACGGGAAGGCTACATGATTCTCCGCCAGTTCTTCCATCCCGATGATACCGGTCAGCTGAACCGGACAGTGGACGAGATGATCGAAAACGGAAAGGCAGGATACAATTTTACCGGAAGAAAGATATTCAATCTGTGGGAAAGCAGCGAACTGGCCCGCGATCGTTTCTTCAGAAATCCGGAACTGACCCGATTGCTTTCGTTTTTGCTCGGCCGAAAGGTCATACCCTTTCAGTCGCTCAACTTCACCCGCGGAAGCGAACAAAGGGCACACTCCGATGCTGTCCACATGACCACGCAACCACAGGGATTCCTGATTGCAACCTGGATTGCACTCGAGGATATTGACGAAGGGTCAGGCCCGCTGGCATACTATCCGGGAAGTCACAGGCTCCCTTTTGTTTCAACCGCCGACTATGATTCGGGAAATGGTCGTTTTACCATAGGCAGCGAAAGCAACCGACACTACGAGGACAGGATCGAAGAGATTATTGCTGAAAACGGACTGGAAAAGCGTGTATTTCTGGCCAAAAGAGGTGATGTGCTGATATGGCACTCCAACCTCCTGCACGCAGGCACGCGGATTACGCGCGAGGGTGCAACAAGACGAAGTATGGTATGCCATTATTATGCTGAAAACGCCATTTGCTACCATGAAATGTCGCAGCGACCTGCCATACTCCCCGTCTGACACATCCTTTCAGGTACTGATTATACCGTTATCCACTTCAAAAATACGAAAATCGCCCGAAAACTCGCTGATAACAGCTTCAATTCTGCTCCGCTGCGTGTCGGTAATGAATACCTGTCCGAAATTCCGGCCGAGCAGCAGGCCGACCAGGTGCCTGACGCGGGTTTCATCAAGTTTGTCAAAAATGTCATCGAGCAGGAGGATAGGAGCCATGCCTGTACTGCTCCGAAGGGCCTCATACTGGGCCAGTCGCAAGGCCAGCAGAAATGATTTCAGCTGCCCCTGCGAGGCAAACTTCTTTACGGGAAGGCCGTTCATGAGAAGCCGCAGGTCATCCTTGTGAATACCCGCAGTAGTTCGTTGAAAAATTCTGTCTTTTTCCAGATTATCGGCGAGCAGCTCCTCCATGGTTTTCTCTTCCAGATCAGACTGGTAAGCCACACCAACGCGCTCTCTGCCGCCCGATATGGCAGCGTAAAAATCGGAAAAAAGCGGAATCAGGCTGGATTCAAAAGTTTTTCTGTGTGAAAATACCACTGCGGCCGGTCCGGGTATCTGCCGGTCAATACTCTCGAGCAGGGCCGCATCGAACCGGTTATGCTCGGCGAATGACTTGAGCAGGGCATTCCTCTGGCGAAGCAGCGCATTATAGGTCATCAGGCTGGCCAGATAGACTGTCGAATGCTGGGAAAGTGTGGAGTCAATAAACCGGCGGCGGTCTTCACTGCCCTCCTGGACAAGCGCTACATCATCGGGAGCTATCATTACCACCGGAAAACGACCGATATGGTCCGAAAGTCGCTCAAGTACATTACCGTTTCGTTCAAATATCCTGGACTGACCGGCCAGAAACCTGGCCACAATTTTTGTCTGTTCGCCCGATTGAAATTCAAAATGACCTTCAACACGATAAAAAGAGGATTCATGACGCACAAGATTGCGGTCGCCGAGACCCGAGTGACTTTTGCACAAACACAGAAGATGAATGGCGTCCAGCACATTCGTTTTACCCATTCCGTTTAATCCGGTCAGGCAATTGAGTCGCTCAGAGAAGTCTATACGCTGACCCTCATAGTTCTTGAAGTTGGCGAGTTGGAGCCTGGAAAGAAACAAATCAGGACAAATTCGGGCAGTTAAAAATCCACTGTACCCCAAACTTGTCAACGCAGGAGCCAAAGTATGCTCCCCAGAAAGTTTCCTGCAGTTGCGAGGTAATCGTTCCTCCCTCCGACAGCAGGTCGAACAGCCGGGATGTTTCCTCGCGGGAATCGGGCTCGATACTGATATGGACATTATTCCCGGAGGTTACGTGGAATCCCATAGATTCCGGCGCATCTGACCCCATGAGAACGTGACCACCGAGAATAGGCAGCTCGATATGCATGATAAGGTTCTTTTCCTCCTCGGGCAGGGTATTATCGGGAATCTCGGAGAAACGCCTGATACCTTCTCCTCCGAATTCACCGCCAAAAACAGACTGATAAAACCTGAACGCCTCTTCAGTTGAGCGCGCAAAGTTCAGGTAGGTTGACACTCTTGCCATGTTTACAGATTGAAAGTGGTGCTTATTTTTCGGAGAGAAATCGGATTAAAGCAAGGCGAATATCGTTTCTGATATCCGTTTTATCTTTCGCGTCAGGTTTGACAATGACCGGAATGTCCGGATTGTCTGACTTCCCGCTGGCATCGGCTGATGCCTTCAGGAATGCCATATTTGATTCATTTCCAGACAGCAGAAACTCCGGAAGCGCAATTCTGTACAATTTGTTTTCATCCAGTTCCCTGCCGGCAATATTCCATCTACCTTCAGCAGTTCTGCTGATTTCCCGAAGCTGCAGATAACCACCGTTACCCTTGTTGCTATGGCCTGCATCGAGAGTCTTTTTCAGCAAACTCCCGCGTATTTCAACCTCCAGTATGGCTCCCCCATAAGGCATCATTCTGGCGACATCCAGTTCGGACAGTTTTCCGGACAGCACATCATCAATGCGAATTGCTCCGCTGTTGAGAAATGCTGCATCGGGTTTGTTCCTCGATGCTGACATGATGGCGCCCGTGATCAGCTGGCCCACAGGCACCTGCTGATGCCGAATGACAGACTCCCGGCAATCGAGTGGTTCTTTCAGATCTGCAATAATACGCCTCGAATCAATACCCGCAGCGGAAAGCGCATCTTCTCTGATTTTTTCCCACTTTGACACCACCGCTGCGGTTACCGGCTCCTCAGGCAGGGTATGGTCAATCTGCCTGAGTTCTGATTTAACAGTTACCGCTTTTTTTTGTTTGTCAAAATGCAAAGTGTGTATGTAAACAGTCTTTGCATTGGCATCAGCCTTTGCTACCGTTGTATTTCCGATATGGAAAATCATGTTGTTATGGTCATGCCCTCCCATCACCAGCGGAATTTGCGGCAAAAGGCCGGCCAGCTTTTTGTCATCTGCAATATTCAGGTGCGTGATGGCAATAACGGCATCGGCAGCAGGCTGCAGAGCGCTGTAACTCTCGCGCGCCTTTGCCTCCCAGTCGGTGTAGGATACCCAGGCCTTCCTGCCCGTATTGATTACCACTCCGAACACTCCCAGCCGGAGGGTTGTACCATCGGCATCTGTGAAACGCAGAATTCCGGAATCCCTGCATTCCGAAACAGAGCCGTCGGATTTTTGCTGATAAAACGGTTTGAGCACCTCTGCCCCACCCTGCACGGCAGACTGCGGCTTCATTCGAAGGTTTCCGCCCAGCCACTCGAAAGCCGACTCATTCATTCTCTCCTGCAAGTCCTGCTGGTCGTAGTCAAACTCGTGATTGCCAAACACCACCATATCCAGCCCGAGCGCATTCAGCGTTTCCACCATGTGTCGCCCTTTTATCCTTTTGTTCTCATATTTCAGTGAGCCCGTAATGGACGGGCTGATGAAATCGCCGGCCAGTACAGTAAAGGTATTGGGGTTTTTTGCGAGCAGTTCTTCCCGGATTGCAGCCACCCTGGCCAGTCCGCCGCGATTATCCGCGCCCGGACTGATTTCATATACGTCGTTCATCTGGAGGAAAACGACCTCGATTTGCCCGTCATCACCAACGGAAACGGCTGTTTTTTCTTTCAGTACCCCGCAGGACACCGAAAAAAAGAAACCTGAAGCAAGAACGAGGCGGAGTGCCTGACAAGAAAATTTGAGCATTTTGGCGGAAATTGCGGAAATTGGCGCCAAGATAGAAATTTGTCGGGTATTTTGCCGGCATACTTGCTCTTCCAGGCCTCCGAATGCAAGAAAATTCAGGTTTATGAACCAAAATAACTCCACCACACTGCCCGTTTTGTGGCAGCCCGATCTCGAAACCCAGGATCGCAGCCATCTGTATCAGTTCATGAGATGGCTTCACACGGAAAAAAATCTGTACTTCGAAGACTACCACGCCCTGTGGAAATGGTCGTGTGATTTTCAGGCTGACTTTTGGGAATGTATCTGGTTCTACTTCGGAATTACAGCTCACTCACCCTTCAAAACCGTACTCGAAAATACCCGAATGCCGGGCGCCCGATGGTTTGAGGGTGCTGTGCTGAACTATGCCGAACATGTTTTCAGGGGTAAAAACACTGAACACCCCGCCATCGTATTTCAAAGTGAAAGGCACGAACTGCAACAGATCTCATGGGATGAACTGGAACAGCAGACTGCCGCATTTGCCGCTTTTTTGCGGGAAATCGGCATTGAAAAGGGCGACCGGGTGGCAGCGTTTCTGCCCAACTCGCCGCATGCCATCGCAGCTGCACTCGCTTGTATGTCAATCGGCGCAGTCTGGTCATCCTGCTCGCCCGACTTCGGTGCATCGAGTGTGGCCGACCGCTTTGTGCAGATACAGCCCAGAGTGCTGATTGCCGTTGACGGGTACTCTTATGGCGGAAAATCGTTCGACAAAACCGGAGAGGTCGGTCAGCTTTGCCAGCTGCTCCCTTCAGTAGAACATATTGTGCTGATTCCCTGGCTGAAACAGGATACAGCCCCTGTTATTGATCACACACAACCGCAAAAACCAGTCCTCTGGGATGAAATTCAGTCCCGCTTCAGTGCCTCCCGACTGGAATTCGAGCCCCTCCCGTTCTCGCATCCGATATGGGTACTCTATTCTTCAGGTACTACCGGCAACCCCAAGGCCATCACACACTCGCATGGAGGTAACCTGCTGGAACACCTGAAGTATCTATATTTTCACAATGATGTGCACCCGGGAGAGCGTTTCTTCTGGTATTCCACTACCGGCTGGATGATGTGGAACTTCACCCTCGCGGCCCTGCTCGCGCGCGCAACCATCGTGCTTTACGACGGGAGCCCCGGCTATCCGGACCTTAACGTGCTGTGGGAACTGGCAGAAAAGGCAGGAATCACACACTTTGGCACGAGTGCCCCATTTCTGGTGAGCTGTATGAAGGCCGGACTGTCGCCGGGAAGTCAGTACGACCTCGGCAGCATCAGGAGCATTGGCTCTACCGGATCGCCACTGCCCCCCGAGGCATTCGGCTATGTTTATGAAAAAATCAAAAATGATGTGTGGCTGTCAAGTATGGCCGGCGGAACCGATGTTTGTACAGCATGGGTAGGCGGCAACCCGCTGCTTCCCGTGTATCAGGGCGAAATCCAGTGCATTTGCCTCGGTTGTGCCATGGAAAGCTGGAACGACGACGGCATGCCCGTGCCGGAAGGAGAAGTGGGAGAAATGGTGGTGACCCGCCCCATGCCCTCCATGCCTGTATTCTTCTGGAATGATGAAGACGGAAACAAATATGAAAAATCCTATTTTGAACAATATCCCGGGGTTTGGCGTCACGGCGACTGGATACAAATAACAAAGCGGGGAACAGTGGTTATTCTCGGTCGCTCCGATGCCACACTGAACAGGCAGGGTGTACGAATTGGCACAGCAGAGATATACCGGGCACTCGATCAGATACCCGAAATCAGGGATTCGCTCATTATCAATCTTGAAAAACCCGATGGAACCGACTGGATGCCCCTTTTTGTACTGCTCAACCAGGGCGCCGAACCTGACGATGTGCCCGAAGGAAAAATTAAAACAGTATTGAGAACAACTTGCAGCCCCAGGCACGTCCCCGACGCCATTATTGTCGTACCTGATATTCCCTACACCATATCCGGAAAGAAAATGGAAACCCCGGTCAAGAAAATATTTCAGAAACGGCCACTTGACAAGGCTTACAATCCGGATTCCATGCGGAACCCGGAATCCATGAAATTCTTTATTGACATGGCAGAAAAGTTGTGATGACAAGCGCCCCACCTCCGACGGACGTAGAGCATTAATGCGTTTTCATCGAAAACATGGTGCGTTCTGCCCGCAAACCCCGTCTTTTACGTCAGGTTTTGAAAATAACAACCATGCTGATTTCCATAGAACACCTGAACAAGACATACATCATGGGCGCCGAAAAAGTGGAAGCCCTGAAAGACGTGTCCATCAATATTGAAAAAGGAGAGTATGTAGCCCTCATGGGTCCATCGGGCAGTGGAAAGTCCACCCTGATGAACCTGCTTGGCTGCCTCGACAGTCCGTCACGGGGTCAGTACTGGCTGAACGGAAAGGAAGTGAGCACGATGGAGGATTCCGAACTGGCCGAAGTCAGAAACAAGGATATCGGTTTCGTTTTCCAGACATTCAACCTGCTGCCACGCCTTTCGGCACTGGAAAACGTGGCACTCCCGCTGGTGTATGCCGGTGTGAGCAGGGAAGACCGGCTGGAAAAGGCACGAAAAGTACTCGAAGCGGTTGGACTGGGCGACCGGGTGAGCCACAAACCCAATGAGCTGTCGGGCGGACAGCGGCAGCGCGTTGCCGTCGCGCGCGCGCTCGTGAACGATCCGGCCATCATTCTGGCCGACGAACCTACCGGCAACCTGGATACAAAAACAAGCTACGAAATCATGTCGCTTTTTGAAGAGATCCACAAGGCCGGGAATACAGTTATCCTTGTTACACACGAACAGGACATTGCCCTGCATGCACACCGCATCATCAGGCTTCGCGACGGACTGGTAGAAAGTGACATTCTCAACGAACCGGCGGCACTGGCCAAAGCCTGATTCTAGCGAAATATCTTTTCAACCTCGTAAATAGAGTTGATTTTCCCCGCAAACAGGCAGTAAAAACGGGGTTTCTCGCTCAGCATGGATATTTCCGTCGGCCTGCCGTCATCAATATAGCTGGCCTGCAGCTTCGATTTGATGGTGAAAAAGGAGAACATGTATTCAAACTGAACGGATTCCGAAAAATAGCGCTGCATCTGGGCAAGCATCTTCCGGGCATTACTGACAGGCCTGCGAGGACACGCGGTGCATATTCCGGGCGCCTGAGGTGTACATGTTTTGTCTTCGGGCACCTGACACTCAAAAACCGGCATTTCATTCGTAGAAATGGCATGATGCGTGTATGCTACTGAAGAAAGAGAGAGCAGTCCGCTCAATCCGTAAGGCATAATCGAGCCAAAGGGTCCGTCCATTACAGTCAAACCAGTATTGCCGAATTGTCTGGAAGTAACAAAGCCTATCTCGGAAATCTCGTGCGTGAGTGCGAGCGAAGGGAGACCGAACAGACTGTTGATACTGTTGGTGGCGGCGTATGTCGCATTGATCACGGCACCGGCTTCCAGAACCCGTACTTCTTCTCCTGTTTTTACTGACAACTGCCACGACATACCCGACGCGCAGGCATCTTCGATTTGCGAGCCGGCAAATACCTGCACCGAGGGGCAGCTCATAATTCTTTCTGTATAGTAATTACCCAGCAAAACAGGATCGAAAGAGTGCTCTTCTGTTCTGTAAACAGCCTCGAGCCGGTCGTAATTGAAAAGCGGGTGGCCGGTGGTTCTTTCGCACCGGATTTTCAGATACTCACAGAATCGCTCGAACTGTGACGGATCGGTGAAACTGCCATACTTGTCTATGGCATAATATTTTTCGAAGGAAGCATGAACGAAAGCGCGGTGCTCGGCGGTGAAACGCTCCTTGTGTTCATCACTCATGGCAGCAGTGGCCAGGCTTCTCGGGTAGTGATAACCGCTGTGCAGGCGGGCCTGATTGACCAGTGACGCTTTCCTGAAAAGAAACTGCTCCTTTTCAATCAATATAACGGAAGCACCTCTTCCTGCCAGAAAAAGTGCGGCGTAACACCCGAAAATGCCGCCTCCGATTACCGCATAATCATAATGCCGCATGAAAAAAGGAGCGCGTACCGAAGATGACGCGCTTATGATCAGTTTTTCGGACTGGTGGCAACAGCACTGGTATCTCCGATACGACAGGTACCATTATAGCGGGCGCCCTCATCAACAATCATGGTCTTGGCAGTGATATTACCCTCGATGACCGCTGTTTCCATCAGGTGGAGCGCTTCTCTGACGTTCACATCGCCTTTGATTTTGCCCTTGATAGCGGCATCGCGGGCATGAATGTTGCCCTGAACAAAGCTGCCCTCACCCATGACAAAGCGCTTGTCAACCTTGACCTCACCCTGAATAACTCCGTCGAGGCGAACATTTTCAGCGCACTCAAATTTGCCCTCAATCGTGGTACCCCTGGCAATTACCGTGGTAGCTACCCCGTCTTTCTCTGTACTGAGACCTGCAGCAGATGCTGTACCCTTTTCTTTTGAACCTGATCCGAACATATCCGTTTATTTTGGCAATGGTTGCGTTTGATTGAAATGCAGCAGGACAACTCGCGCCCAACTGGCCCGCAAAAATGCGTACTTTTGCCGAGTTTTCAGAATCAACTCAAAAAAATAAACTTTTTTTAATTTATTACTGATTGATTTTCAGCAAAATGTCCGTAATTATTCTTGCCATTGAATCCTCCTGCGACGACACTTCTGCTGCAGTTGTGCGCGACGGGGTGGTACTTTCCAACTGTGTGGCCAACCAGGATGCACACCGGCAGTACGGGGGCGTAGTGCCGGAGGTCGCCTCGCGCGCGCACCAGGCAAACATCATTCCTGTAGTTGATCTGGCCCTGAAAAAGGCTGGAATTGGCAAAAATGATATAACGGCCGTCGGATTTACGAGGGGCCCCGGGCTGCTTGGCTCGCTGATTGTGGGCACTTCATTTGCCAAATCCTTTGCGCTGGCGCACCAGCTTCCGCTGATTGACGTGGATCACATGCAGGCGCACGTGCTCGCCCACTTTGCTGAAGATCCGAAACCGGCGTTCCCTTTTTTATGTCTGACAGTGAGTGGTGGACACACACAGATTGTACTGGTCAGGAGCTGCACTGATATGGAGGTAATCGGGAAAACCCTGGATGATGCAGCCGGAGAGGCATTTGACAAATCGGGAAAGTTGCTGGGGCTCGGATATCCGGCAGGCCCGCTGCTCGACAAACTGGCGCGACAGGGCAACCCGGTCTTTGATTTTCCGGAACCCGCAATCGAGGGACTGAATTTCAGTTTCAGCGGCCTGAAAACCTCGATTTTATACTTTTTGAAGAAAAAAACAGCCGATAATCCACAATTTATACAGGAAAACCTGAATGACATCTGTGCTTCGATACAGCATACCATCGTGACTATCCTCCTGAAGAAACTGAAAAAGGCTGCCCGGCAGACGGGCATCAGGGAGACAGCTGTTGCAGGAGGTGTAAGTGCCAACTCGGGTCTGCGCGAGGCATTTCAGGCTATGGGCATAAAAGAAGGCTGGAATACATACATCCCGGCTTTTCAGTTCTGTACCGACAATGCCGGCATGATCGGTGTGGCAGCATATTACAAATACCTTGCAGGCGATTTTTGCGGACAGGATGCCGCTCCGTATGCCCGGCA
>CAILQK010000268.1 GCA_903836265.1 uncultured Bacteroidota bacterium
AAGTCCATGCTATCTTGTAGTTGGTGGCGGTGGAGTCCAGCACTTCAAAATTGGCGATATAACCGATAGTGTCGTTTTTTACCGGAACACCATTATCCCATTTTGTTTTAATTTTTCGCACCATGAAATCATAGGAGTCTCCCTTTGACCAGTATGCCACAAACGGGATGTTGACAGTGTCTGTTTGGGCGGTTACCCTTAATGACAGACACATGAATGCAATCAATGGAGTGAACCGGATAATCATGTCGGATTGTTTATAATGGAGCGGGCAGCCATAAATCCTTCCTCAATGGCTCTGTGTGCATCCAGCTCGCCGGCCTCTCTGGCGCCGCCAATCACAGTCACCCGGGCACCTGCGCGCATGAGCGGGGCGTAAAGTTCCTGTAACGGCAGTTGTCCGGCGCAGATAACTACATGATCTGCAGGAATAATAATGGGTTCACCCTTGATGGTGGCATGAAGCCCTGCATCCGTTATTTTGTCATAACGTACATCAGACATCATTTGTACGCCCCTGTTTCTGAGGGTAATCCGATGAGCCCAACCCGTTGTTTTACCCAGTTTGTCGCCCATTTTTCCTTTCGACCGCTGCAGGAGCCATACTTTCCTGAAGGATTCATGTCTTACAGGCGCCGTTATGCCGCCTCTGTTCAGATAAGAGGGGTCAATGCCCCATTCTGCCATATAATGCTCCCGCGGACTTCCCGATATGGTTTCAGGTTGGGTCAGGTACATGGCCACATCAAACCCGATACCTCCGGCACCTATGATGGCTGCTGATTTCCCGGGAATTACCTTACCGGTAAGTACATCTGTATAGGAAATCACTTTCGGATGGTCAATGCCTTCGATATCCGGTTTTCGGGGCGTAATTCCGGTAGCGATCAGGATCCGGGAATAATTGCCCTGAAGCAGGGTTTCCGCACTGACGCGTGTGTTCAGGTGAGTATGTACACCGTATTTCGACAGCATACTGGTGTAATACCTGATCGTTTCATGAAATTCCTCCTTGCCGGGAATTCTTTTTGCCAGATTGAACTGTCCCCCGATTTCACCCGATGCTTCGAACAGGTGAACTTCATGGCCCTGCGCTCCGAGCTCCGTCGCGGCTGAGAGTCCGGCGGGGCCAGCTCCGACCACGGCTGCTCTGAGCGGAGTGGGGGAGTGTATGACTGCGGGAAAAGACAGTTCGCGGCAGGCCCTCGGATTTACGAGACACCCCGCTGTTTTTCCGCTGAAAATATGATCCAGGCAGGCCTGGTTACAGGCAATACAGGTATTGATTTCAGCAGATTTCCCCGCTTGCGCTTTGACCATAAAATCGGGATCAGCCAAAAACGGGCGCGCCATGGAAACCATGTCGGCATAACCTTCCCGGAGAATTTCCTCTGCTTTTTCAGGTGTATTGATCCGGTTGGTAGTAATCAGCGGGATTTGCAGCTTGCCCTTCAGCTGGCGTGTAACCCACGCGTAGGCGCCCCTTGGTACCATAGTTGCTATGGTCGGGATACGCGCTTCATGCCATCCGATTCCTGTGTTGATCATGGTGGCTCCTGCAGCCTCAATAGCCAGGGCGAGTTGCTCTACCTCATCGAAGGTGGATCCTTCCTCCACCAGGTCGAGCATACTCACCCGGAAGATCACGATGAAATCATCACCTGTCTTCTCGCGCACTTTCTGCATGATTTCGAGCGGGAACCGGATGCGGTTGCTGAATGAGCCACCCCATTCGTCGGTACGCCGGTTGGATCGGGGCGCAATGAACTGGTTGATCAGATATCCTTCACTGCCCATTATTTCCACACCGTCATAGCCGGCCTCGCGCGCCAGTGCGGCCGTGTGCGCGAAATCGTCAATCGTGGATCGGATCAGGCGTTCGCTCATTTCCCAGGGCTTGAAGGGGGATATATGACTCCTGACCGGCGAGGGCGCTACAAGGAACGGGTGCATGGCATATCTCCCCGCGTGGAGTATCTGCAGGCAGATTTTCCCATCTTCGGCATGTACTGCCGAGGTGACGTTGCGGTGGCGCGATACTTCCGTTCGGCCAGACAGTTTGGCGCCGAACGGAGCGAGCCATCCCTGCCGGTTGGGTGAAATTCCGCCTGTCACCATCAGCCCGGCGCCACCCCGTGCTCTTTCCGCGAAATAGGCGGCAAGTTCCTTCATGTCATCGTTGCGCTCTTCGAGTCCGGTATGCATGGAGCCCATGAGCGACCGGTTTTTGAGGGTGGTAAAACCCAGGTTCAGCGGACTGAAGAGATGCGGGTAAGACATGATGGAGTGGTTAACGGATGATGAGTTTTTCCCGTTCGGGGCCGGTGGAGATCATGGTAAATCCGACGCCGAGGTGATTTTCCAGTGTTCTGATGAAATGCAGGGCCGCTTCGGGGAGGTCTTCGTACGTACTGGCACTGTCGAGCGGGCAATTCCACCCCGGGAGCATCTCCATGACGGGCTGCATATTGTTCATGCCCAGGTCAAAAGGAACCATTTCCGTTTCGGATCCGTCGTACTCATAGGCGTTGGCGATACCGATTGACTCGAAGGCATTCAGCACATCAATTTTGGTCATGCAGAGTTCGGTAACGCCATTGAGCATGATGGTATATTTCAATTGGGGGATATCAATCCAGCCACATCTGCGTGGTCTGCCTGTGGTGGAGCCGAATTCATTGCCAACTTCACGAAGTTTGTCGCCCACTTCATCAAGCAGCTCTGAGGGGAATGGCCCGCTGCCCACGCGGGTACAGTAAGCTTTTGTGATGCCGATTACCCGCCCGATTCGCTGGGGAGCCACGCCGAGCCCGGTACATACACCGGCGGTAACAGTACTGCTGGAGGTCACAAAAGGATAGGTGCCGAAATCTATGTCGAGCATGCTGCCCTGTGCGCCTTCGGCAAGAATCCGTTTTCCGGCATTCAGGGCATCGTTGATATAGTATTCGCAATCAACCAGTTGCAGAGCAGTCAGGGCAGACAGGCTCTCGAACCATGCAGTTTCTTCCTTTTCCAGCTCAAAGTCTATTGCCGGATAGATTTTAAGCAGCTCGAGGTGTTTATTCTTGAGAGCGTTATAGCGTTCCATGAAATCGGGGGAGGCAATGTCGCCTACCCGGATACCATTTCGGCCTGTTTTATCCATGTAGGTGGGGCCAATTCCCTTGAGCGTTGATCCGATTTTGGCTTTGCCTTTATGTGCTTCACTGGCGGCGTCGAGCCAGCGGTGCGTGGGCAGAATAAGATGGGCCTTTCTTGAAACCAGCAGACGGCTGTGAAACATCACCTTGCTGGCCTCGAGGGAGCGAAGTTCCTTCTGGAAAACGATGGGATCAAGAACAACGCCGTTTCCAATCAGGTTAATCAGGTTTTCGCGAAAGATGCCGGATGGAACCGTGTGCAGGACATATTTGTTGCCATCAAACTTCAGTGTGTGGCCTGCGTTCGGGCCACCCTGGAAGCGGGCAACAATATCATAACTGGTAGCGAGATAGTCAACAATTTTACCTTTTCCTTCGTCGCCCCATTGCAGACCGAGGATAACATCAATTTTGTTCATTGGAACGGTTTAGCCTGTGAGCTGCAAAAATATGAAAATACCGGGGTTCTGCGTTTGATTTTAGCAGTTACCATTTTATACTGTACCTTTGTGCCATGAGTTTCCGGATTATTTGCGCACTCATTCTGCTGATTTTGCCATTGACCGGCAAAAGTCAGAGTTCGGGCAACCCTTTCGATTTGTCGCATCGGCTGGTTCGGTCAGCATCACCGGCATCGGCAGATGTTGCTGTCAACCCCTTTGACCTGGTTCCTCACCGGACTCCGGGCGCCGGCGTGGCCATGGTACGCAACGAAACAGTGCGTATCAATCCCTTTGCCGTATTGCCACGAGGAGGTGGTATGCCTGGAAGTACATTGTTTGTCGTGTTGCTGATTGTGCTGGCTTTTCTGACATTTTCCGTAGCGGCCAACAGGACAGCTGTAGGAAAATCCTGGCGGGCATTTCTGAACGACAATGCGCTGAACGTGGCTCAGCGGGAAGCATCGGGACTGGCAGGAAGTACACCATATTATATGTTGTTTGTGAATTACCTGGCCAATGCAGGCGTTTTCCTGTTCCTGCTGACGCGGGCGTTTCAGGGAGAGCAATTCAACAACCTGAAGTTTCTGCTGGTCTGTATTCTGGGCATCTCCGCACTGATGCTGGGGAAGCAACTCCTGGTCAATATTGTCAGTTTTTTATTCTCCGTGCCCGATGAGGCACGCAGATATAATTTTCTGACGGTCATTTTCGATTGTGTGCTGGGGTTGTTTCTCGCACCTTTCAATCTGATGATTGCCTTCACTGTGCAAGCTGATTATCAGATACTTATGGCATTCTGGATGGTCGGGCTGCTGCTTGTTTTCTATGGTTATCGCACATTGAGGGCGCTTGCTGTCGGAAGCAAATTTTTGGGTAGTACCCCTTTTCACTTTTTATTGTACCTTTGCGCAGTCGAAATAATGCCGCTGCTGATTCTGGCCAGACTGGCATTGCTGCAGACGAACTGACAATCAACAAATGACCGCCTCCCCAATGCCAATGTAACAATCGCCGGTTTTTGCCGGTCTTCACCCAAACTCTGATTAATAATTCACAAACAGTTATATCCCGAATGTCTGCATCGGCTGCACCCCTTCAGGAAACTGCTCCCCTAAGAGTC
>CAILQK010000269.1 GCA_903836265.1 uncultured Bacteroidota bacterium
CTCTTCCATACACCTGACCGATGCACCATAATTACGGTCGTAACCGGTCATTCCCGGTCCGCCGCAATTAAAACTCATCATCCATGCAGCGATGGAGCCGCCTCCGGTGCTGTTCCAGTAGTGCCCGGAATATCCCCTGAGTTCCAGCACCCCGTTGTTACTGTTGCGGCCACCCGCCGCGGGAAGGAACAACTTGTCTCCAACCATCATGCCGGAGGAATAATTGGTATGGCTTTCCTGCCAGGTCCCGGTGCTGCTCCAGATATTGTGGGCAATCAAACCATCCCACTCTGCTTTTGAGGGCACCCGATACCCGTCGGGACACGGGTCAATTCCTGTTTTGACGGAGTCTGTCCAGGAGCCATCTGGTGCTACATTCGGGAAAGGTATCCATCCTGAAACACTGGTGTATGGATTCATTTCGGAAGGGCCGGGAGCAGCCTGCGCTGAGCGCCCCCACTGCCAGTAAGCCCCGTTGATTACCCGATCGGGAGTAAACGGATCGGCTTCCGTGTCGGCTGCGCCAAGGTTATAGCACAGAAAAGTCTTCCACACCCCCGGAGCGGTGAATGCACCACAAACCGGCTTGACCGGAGGCACGCCTTCTTTGCTGCAGCACAACAACCCTGTGGCGGTCAGCAACAGGAAAAACAGGTGGATGACATTTCCTGACATGGCAGATTTTAAATTTGTTCGCAGAGCTCGAACTGCCACAGTGCAGGCAGTCAGCAGAAAGGCAAAGTTAGCAAATCATCAGGCCAGCCATATCAGTTGCCAACAATCATTACAGCGAACCGGATACTTCCGGCACGGTTATTCGCTCTTTTCCATTACCTTTGCGGCCATTATGCTGTCCCTCTCCAATATTTACATTCAATACGGCGATCGTATTCTGCTGGATCGCGTCAATCTGGTAATCAAACCCGGCGAACGGGTAGGCCTAGTAGGCCGGAATGGCGCCGGAAAATCCACTATCCTCAAGATTATTGCGGGGGAAATGTCGCCCCAGGAAGGCAATGTGGTAGTACCCAATCACTTCACGCTCGGCTACCTGCACCAGGACATGTTCCTGCCCAAGGGTAAAACCGTCATTGATGAAACCATGACGGCCTTTTCCGAGATCCTTGAACTGGAAAAGGAACTTCACAACATTGGCGAAGAGCTCGGCTCCCGCGATGATTACGAATCGGAAGCATACAACAGGCTTATCGAAAGAATGAGCGACCTGACCGAGCACCTGCACCATATGGGCAGCGCCACCAGTCAGGCCGACGCCGAAAAGGTACTGCGCGGACTCGGTTTTACACCCGGCGACATGACGCGACTCACCGATGAGTTCAGCGGTGGCTGGCAGATGCGTATCGAGCTGGCCAAAATGCTGCTCCGCCGACCCGACCTCCTGCTCCTCGACGAGCCTACCAACCACCTCGATATCGAAAGTATCCTGTGGCTCGAAGACTGGCTCACCGACTATCAGGGAATGGTGGTGGTCATCAGTCACGACCGCCGTTTTCTGGATATTGTTACCAACAGGACAGTAGAAATTGTACTGGGCAAACTGCACGACTACAAGGCCCCCTACTCCAGGTATATGGAGCTCAGCGCCGAACGGCGCGAGCAGATGGCTGCCGCCTATGAGAACCAGCAACGCGTGATAGCCGACCGAGAACGCACGATCACCCGCTTTATGGCGAAGGCCTCCAAGACCAAAATGGCCCAGTCCATGCAAAAGCAGCTGGACAAAATGGAGCGCATAGAGATTGACGAAACAGATACCTCTGCCATGCGCATCCGTTTCCCCGATGCCCCGCGCTCGGGTGAAGTGGTAGCCAAAGCAGAACGCATGACCAAACGTTATGGCGATGTAAAAGTGCTCGAAAATGCCAACTTCGAGATGCTGCGCGGCGACCGCGTCGCTTTCGTGGGCCAGAACGGACAGGGGAAAACTACCCTCGCCAAGATTCTGATCGGCGCGGAAAATGCTACTTCAGGGAGCGCATCTCTTGGCTATAACGTGAGTATAGGATATTATGCCCAGAATCAGGCTGAAAATCTCAATCCGCAACTCACGCTGCTCCAGACGATGGAACAACATTCCCCGGAAGACATGCGTACCAAACTGAGATCTATTCTGGGAGCGTTCCTTTTCAGCGGTGCAGATGTGGACAAGAAGGTACTGGCGCTTTCGGGAGGCGAAAGAGCCCGTCTCGCGCTCGCGTGCATGCTCCTGCGACCGTTCAACCTGCTGGTACTCGACGAGCCTACCAACCACCTCGACATGCTTTCCAAGGATATCCTCAAACAGGCACTCGCAGAATACAATGGCTCCCTGCTAGTGGTCAGTCACGACCGCGAATTTCTCTCCGGAATGACCAACAAAACCATTGAGTTCCGCGACGGACAACTTTACGAATACCTGGGTGATGTCAATTTTTTCCTCGAAAAACGCCGACTCGACAATATGCGGGATGTGGAGAAAAGAAGCAAATCGGGCGGACAGGGAACGGGCGATACAGGCGTTCAGGTACTCGGCGCTTCGGATAAAAAACAACTCGAACGCAATGTGCAGAAAGCCGAAAAACGAATCGCTGAACTGGAGGCTGAAGTGAAGAAAATGGAAGAGCTCATGGCCGATCCCGATTTTTACAACAAAAAAGACTCGGAGTCAAAAATGAAACAATATGCCGATCTGAAAAGTTCGCTCGGCAGTGTTTATTCGGAATGGGAAAAAGCTGTGGAACAATTGGGGTAAATAAATTACTTTGTTCTTTCTGTATTCAGGAAAAGGCGTAACTTTGCGCCGTGCCGGACGACCAGCTCCTGCAAAACCTCCCCAGGGCAGAAATGCAGCAAGGATATGTGGTCGTAGCGGTGTGTTCGGCACTTTTTTGCGTTATGCTCCTGCTCTCCTGCATACTCTTCGCACTCTCCCATTTCCACAAATTCAACGGCACCTGATTCATCGTCAGGCCTGATATATCATTCAACATCTGTTTGCCATGCTCTTCTTTATTGACACAGCCAACCTGAACCATATCCGCGAAGCAGCTGAACTCGGCATCCTCGACGGGGTAACCACCAATCCGTCGCTGATGGCCAAAGAAGGCATTACCGGCGAGACCAATATCCTGAAGCACTACCGCGAAATCTGCAATATTGTGGGTCCAGACAAGGATGTAAGTGCAGAAGTCATCAGTACCGATTATGCCGGTATGATCAGGGAAGGAAAGGCACTGGCCGAACTTCACGAAAATATTGTAGTAAAAGTGCCCATGACGGTTGATGGCGTAAAAGCCATCTCGACCTTCTCCTCAATGGATATCAAAACCAACTGCACCCTGGTCTTTTCAGCCGGACAAGCCATTCTGGCAGCCAAGGCAGGCGCCACATACCTCTCTCCTTTCATCGGACGCGTGGACGATATCAC
>CAILQK010000270.1 GCA_903836265.1 uncultured Bacteroidota bacterium
GTGCTGCGCCAGCAGCCCATGTTTCAGAACAGACTGGCGTGGAGTGCTTTCAATCTGTTTTTTATTTCACTGTACCAGCAGGGACTGATTCTGCTGTTTACCCTGCCCACCATCGTGGCATGGCAGGGAGGCGAAAAGCCGCTGGGTGCACTCGACTACCTCGCGGCTGCGCTCATGCTCGGATTTATTGTCACAGAAACAATCGCTGATCAGCAGCAGTACAACTTTCAGCAGGAAAAACACCGCAGGAAAAAAGCCGGTGAGCCACCGGGCGAGTATGCCCACGGTTTCTGCAGAACCGGTCTGTGGTCGGTGGTTCGGCATCCTAATTACGCCTCGGAGCAGGCAATATGGCTCAGTTTCTATCTGTTCAGTGTGGCAGCTACCGGTCGCTGGGTGAACTGGTCGCTGGCAGGCGGATTGCTGCTGGTACTCCTGTTCCTCGGCAGCAGCGATTTCAGTGAAAAAATCTCGGCGGGCAAATATCCGGAATACGAGGATTATCAGAAACGGGTACCGCGATTCATTCCGGGCTTCAAAAGGCCGTCGTGACTACGCATTTTCCAGCATTTCGTATAATTTGACCACCTCTGTGGCCTCGCGCACATCATGTACGCGCAGGTATGAGGCTCCCTGTTGCAGGGCCACCATGTTGAGTGCGGTGGTTCCGTTCAGGGCCTGTTCGGGTTTCACGCCCAGCGTACGGCAGATCATTGACTTTCTGGAGAGTCCGGCCAGTACAGGCAGCTGCAGCACCCGGCTGAACACATGCATATTTTTCAGCAGGGTAAAATTGTGTTCTGCTGTTTTCCCGAAACCGAAGCCGGGATCGAGGATAATATCATGGATACCGAGTGTGTGCAGGTACTCTACCTTGCGGATAAAAAAATCGAGCACCGCGGTTACCACATCGTCATATTGCGGGTTCAGCTGCATGGTGGAGGGTGTACCCTGCATGTGCATCAGAATGTAAGGCACTTTCAGGTCTGCCGCTGCCGGCAGCAATTCTTCGTCCATGGAGCCGGCGCTGATATCATTCAGGATGTGAGCGCCGGCCCCGACAGCCTCGCGGGCCACGGCTGCCCTCCAGGTATCTGCCGACACTACAGCCTCCGGGAAGTACTTTACTACAGCCTCGATGACAGGCACAACCCGACGTATTTCCTCGTCGGCAGGCACCTCCTGAGCGCCCGGGCGCGAGGAGGCACCTCCGATATCGAGTATATCTGCACCCTCGGAGAGGGCAATTTCGGCTCGTTTCAGTGCATTGTCGGTTGAATTATACCGTCCGCCGTCGAAAAACGAATCGGGGGTGGTATTGATGACTGCCATTATTTTAGCCATAGAGATAACAAGAATTCAGGACGATAAACAGCATTAATAACTGAACGGTTCAGTTCAGATGAACAATTTGGCTTCCCCCGGGATTGCATGATATGTTGTGTTCATTTATCTTTGCAGTTCTTGTCAGTTAATCCGGGAGTACAACAGTTCTCCCGATATCCTTAAGACAGCTTGTTCAGGATTTTCTGCCGATGGCAAAAACAAGCGTATTTTTTGCCTTTTTGAAGGCGCACAGCCGAAGCCAGGCAACTGTAAAGTGGCGAAAAACAAGCCATTTTTGACTCGGCGAGAGAATTCTGAACAAGATCCAAACCATATAAAACATGACACTTCAGCTTCGTCAATCATTGTTCTGGGAAGCAGATGTTCAGAACATGGATTTGCAGGAACACAGACTTGCCATTATTGAGCGGATAACAACAAGAGGCCACTTCGATGAATTCAGGGTGATGTTAAACTACTATGGAATCACTGCAGTAAGAGACACACTGCTTGATGCCAGATGGCTCGACAAAAGGACACTTGCTTTTTGCAGCACGATCTTTGATATCCCGGAAACAGCATTCAGATGTTACAAACTCGCACAATCGAATCCGGAACACTGGAATTACTGAAAAATCTGATGTCTGTTCCAGAGCTGGACAGATTCTTTCTGGTTGGCGGGACGGCCCTTGCCCTGCAGCTCGGCCACCGTATGTCTGTTGATATTGATTTATTCACAGAGTATCCATTTGATACAGATGAACTGATATATACGTTACAAAAATCATTTGATGTCCTGGTTGAAACAGAGAGACCCGGCATGCTCATCACCAGTATAAACTCGGTCAAAGTAGATATGGTAAAAATGAGCTACCCTGTTCTGTTTCCAACGGTAGTTGATGAGGGGATACGAATGTTGGAAATCAGAGATATTGCTCCGATGAAACTGAAAGCCGTTACCCAGCGTGGCAGTAAAAAGGACTTCTACGATATTTATTTTCTATTGGAAATTTTGCCACTTGATCAAATTCTTGAACTTTTTTCCCTGAAATTCAAACAATATGAAGTTTTCCATGTGATAAAAAGTCTCAATTATTTTGAAGATGCAGAGAATAATCCTGATCTGATGGTATTTGACAAGAAAATAACCTGGGAAAAGGTTAAAATGACTATCCAAAAAGAGGTCAGGACAGTCACTTACCGGGGTTGACTGAGGATACTGCCCTCTGTATGATTTCCATCAGGGCGTCAGATGTTGAGTTTCTGCCTGTGGAGTATCAAGTTTCTTCAAAAAAACCGGTCAATATTTGCCCAATGGACAAATAATGACCGGTCATGAAAACTGCATACTGAGACGAGACTAACTCTTGTCGGAGTCAGCAGAAGCTGCCTTGCCTTTCTTCTTTTCCTTTGCGGGCTCTTCAAGAGAAATCACCAGACCGTCTTTTGCTTCGTTCAGCCGGGCAACCAGTGCGGAGTTCTCCGGCGGATTCTCGCTGAGGATAAACTCGGCCAGCGGATCTTCCACATATTTCTGAATGGCACGGTGCAGCGGACGGGCGCCGTACTGCGGGTCGTAACCTTTTTCGGCAACAAACTCTTTGGCGTCGTCTTTCAGCGTCAGATTCAGCCTGAGGTTGCCGAGGCGGGTCATCAGACTGCCCAGTGCATTTTCGATGATCCTGAATATCTCTTCCTTTCCGAGTGAGTTGAACACCACCACATCATCAATACGGTTGAGGAACTCGGGAGAGAAAGTCTTTTTGAGTGCGTTCTGGATCACCACCTTTGCGTTGTCTTCGGCGGCTTCCTGACGGGCCTGTGTGGCGAATCCGACACCCTGACCGAAGTCCTTCAGCTGGCGAACGCCGATGTTGGATGTCATGATAATAAGGGTATTTTTGAAATCCACCTTTCGACCAAGTCCGTCGGTAAGCTGTCCGTCGTCGAGCACCTGAAGCAGGATATTGAACACATCGGGGTGTGCTTTCTCTATTTCGTCGAGCAGTACCACAGCATAGGGCTTGCGACGCACCTTTTCTGTGAGCTGTCCGCCCTCTTCATATCCTACATATCCGGGAGGGGCGCCGATCAGCCTGCTTACGGAGAATTTTTCCATATACTCAGACATGTCAATGCGGATGAGTGCATCTTCGGTGTCGAACAGGTAGCGGGAGAGCGAGCGTGCGAGTTCGGTCTTGCCGACGCCTGTCGGGCCGAGGAAGATAAAGGAGCCGACAGGTTTTTTCGGATCCTTGAGACCCACGCGGTTGCGCTGGATAGCTTTGGCGATTTTGGCGATTGCTTCGTCCTGTCCGATCACCATCTTGCGGATATCGTCGGACATGGTGACGAGTTTTTTGCTTTCGCTCTGGCCTACCTTTCTGACCGGGATACCCGTCATCATGGCTACCACTTCGGCGATATCCTCATCAGTTACCGGATAGCGGGCTACCTTGCTCTCGTCTTCCCACTCGGCCTTGGAGAAATCGAGCTGGCGGGCCAGCTTGCTCTCCTGGTCTCGCAGGTTGGCTGCCATTTCGTAGTCCTGATTCCTGACCGAGAGATTTTTCTTTTCCTTTACCTCCTCGATCTGCTTTTCGAGATCCTCGATATGTTTGGGAACCACGATATTCTTCAGGTGTACGCGGGCGCCCACTTCATCGAGCACGTCAATAGCCTTGTCGGGCAGGAAACGATCGGTGATATAGCGGTCGCTGAGCTTGACACAGGCAAC
>CAILQK010000271.1 GCA_903836265.1 uncultured Bacteroidota bacterium
GGTTCGCAAGGTACTTGTTGCACAGGATGTTTTTTATCCGGGACCATCTGATACCCGGGAGTTTTATATCAGTATCCTGACTGATCGCGGCCGCGGCGCCAATGTGATCATGTACTCTCCCGACGGAGGCATGGATATTGAAAAAGTGGCCGAGGAAACTCCCGAACGTGTATTCTTTGAAACCATTGATCCGCTGCTCGGCATTCGTCCGTTTCAGGCACAGAAAGTGGCCTTCAACCTCGGACTGAGTGGCCAGGCGTTCAAGGAAATGGTGGATTTCGTCATCAAGTTGTATGCTGCTTTTGTTGGCTCTGATGCTTCTCTTTTCGAAATCAATCCCTGTCTGAAAACATCCGATGATCGTATAATTGCTGTTGACTCGAAGGTAACTCTCGACGACAATGCCCTTTACCGTCATGCTGACCTGCTTGCACTGCGCGACAAGGATGAGGAGGATCCGGCTGATGTAGAGGCACAGGAGTACGATCTCAACTATGTCAAACTCGACGGAAATGTCGGCTGTATGGTAAATGGCGCCGGTTTGGCGATGGCTACCATGGATCTGATCAAGCTTTCAGGTGGCGAACCTGCCAACTTCCTGGATGTAGGAGGAACTGCCGATGCACAGCGTGTCGAAAAAGCCATGCGCTTTATTCTCAAAGATCCCAATGTCAAGGCAATTCTGATCAATATTTTTGGCGGTATTGTTCGTTGTGACCGGGTTGCGCAGGGTGTGGTGGATGCCTACAGGGCTATCGGTCAGATACCCGTTCCAGTGATTGTACGCCTTCAGGGTACCAATGCAGATATTGCCAAGACTATCATTGAAGAGTCGGGCCTGGAGGTGATGGGTGCTACCGAATTCCAGGAAGCCGCCGATCTGGTTGCCAAAGTACTCTGATTGCCAGTGCCTTGTCAGGATTCCTGCTACCGGCAGGAATCCTGACAAGCTCTTTTTCTCAGCTTTTTTCTTCCAGATGAAAAAGCATGTCCCTGGTCATGGCGTCCAGGTCGTATTCCGGCTTCCACCCCCAGTCTGACCGGGCAGCAGAATCGTCAATAGAGCCCGGCCACGAGTCGGCAATCGCCTGTCTGAAGTCGGGACTGTAACTGATCTGAAATTCAGGGACATATTTTCTGATACTGGATGCGATTTCTCCGGGAGTAAATGACATGCCCGACAGGTTATAGCTGGTGCGAACCTTTATTTTTTCCGCTGGAGCTTCCATCAACTCCAGCGTCGCTCTGATGGCATCCGCCATGTAGAGCATGGGCAGCGGGGTGTTTTCGCGCAGGAAACACGAAAATGCCTCTCCCCTGACTGCATAGTGATAAATATCTACGGCATAGTCGGTAGTGCCGCCGCCCGGCAGGCTCTGATACCCTATGATTCCCGGATACCGCAGCGAGCGAATATCAAGGCCATAGCGCCGGAAGTAGTAATTCGCCCAGTTTTCACCTGCCACCTTGCTTATTCCGTAAACCGTTTCAGGGATGAGCACCTCGAACTGCGGAGTATCGGTTCGGTGAGCCTCGCGGCCGAACACAGCGATAGAGGACGGAAAATAGACCTTGTTCAGTTTCTTGTTGCGTGCCACTTCCAGCACATTGAAGAGACTTCGCATGTTGATATCCCAGGCCCACAGCGGGTCCCGTTCGCCGGTGGCGCTGAGAATGGCAGCCAGATGGTAGATTTGTGTAGCCTTGTGTTTGTTCACCGCACCCGCGAGTGCGCGGGAGTTCAGTGCATCAAGCGTGTCGGTCGGACCGCTTTGAGGGGGCAGCGGGCGCAAATCAGTGGCAATTACGTTGTCATCACCATATACACCCCTCAGTGCATCAGTCAGGACGGAGCCAATCTGGCCGCCGGCACCGATAATCAGAATTTTTTCTCGTTTCATTGCGTGGCAGGACTTTCGGCCGCGAAAGTAGAACAGCAATTCCGATTCTGCAAAAGTATATTGAATGATCGAAGACAAAAAGAGCACCGCAAGGACAGTCACGAGTTGATTCAGCAGGCTTTCAAGGCATTGACAAATAAAAATTTTTTGTCCAAAAAATTGCTCATTATCAATCACTTGCATCTTGCATTCCGGATTTTTTTTGGCCATTTCTTGTTTGGTTGGCTTATCGGATGTACCTTTGCGGCCTCAATTCGGAAGAAGACACCGGGGAACGACCTTCGCCATCGTTCACAACTGCCTGCGGGGCGCTTTTTCCTTCACGTTTTTGAAAAATTAAAATTGAAAGAATGAATACCTTGAGCTATCGCACCGTATCCGTTTCTGCTGAAAAGGCGGAGCGCAAGTGGTACGTGGTTGACGCCGAAAATCAGGTCGTCGGCCGTTTGTGTGCACAAATCGCCACTGTTTTGAGGGGCAAGAACAAACCGAGCTACACGCCACACGCCGATACAGGCGACTATGTGATTGTCCTGAACGCCGACAAAGTGCGTTTCACGGGCAAGAAGTGGGCACAAAAAGAGTACAAAGACTTCTCTCACCACCCGGGTGGACTTCGCGTAACGATGGCTGACGAGATGCTGGAGAAGCATCCCGAGCGCATCATCGAGCGTGCTATCAAGGGTATGCTCCCCAAAACCAAGCTGGGCAAAGCCATGGCCAAGAAACTGTTCGTTTACGCAGGTACCGAACATCCACACCAGGCACAGAAACCAGAAGTGATCCGATTCTAATTAAAAAATCATTCAATTTCTCAATATGGAAATGATAAATGCCGTCGGGCGCCGCAAAACCGCTGTTGCCCGCGTTTATCTGATGAAAGGAGAAGGAAAAATCACGGTCAACGGTAAAGATTACCGCGAATATTTTCCTCACCAGCATGTTCAGCACAATGTCACAGATCCGTTTTCCACGGTAGGTGTCGAAAGCATCTACGATGTAAAGGTAAATGTCCGTGGCGGTGGCTTCAAGGGTCAGTCGGAAGCCGTTCGCATGGGTCTGAGCCGCGCACTTGTCAAGCTGAACGAAGAGTTCAGAAAGCCGCTCAAAGACAAGAAGTTCCTCACGCGCGACAGTCGCGCCGTAGAACGCAAGAAATACGGCAAACCGAAGGCGCGCAAACGCTTCCAGTTCTCCAAACGCTAAACCGTACGGTTCAACCCATTTTCACACTTTAAAATTCGCTTTTGACAATGCAAAAGCCCGTATATAAGGATATGCTTGACGCAGGTTGCCACTTCGGCCACCTCCGTAAAAAATGGAACCCGAAGATGACTCCGTATATCTTCATGGAGCATAAGGGCATCCATATCATTGATCTGAACCGCACGGCAGAATGCCTCGAGCGCGCAGCACTGGCTATGAAAACCCTGGCCAAAGGCGGCAAGAAGATCATGTTTGTTGCTACCAAGAAGCAGGCACGCGAGATCGTTCAGAAGGCTGCTGAAACTGTTCAGATGCCGTTCGTGACCGAGCGCTGGCTGGGTGGTATGATGACCAACTTCGCCACGATCCGCAAATCTGTCAAGAAAATGCAGAATATCGAGCGCATGCTGGCCGATACCACACTCACGAGCATCACCAAGAAGGAGCGTTCTTCGCTCGCCCGCGAGCACGTCAAAATGACGAAGCACTTTGGCGGTATCGAACAGCTCAACCGTCTCCCGTCGGCAGTATTCATCGTGGATATTCACCATGAGCACCTGGCGCTGGCCGAGGCAAAGAAGCTGGGCATCAAAACTTTCGGTATGGTGGACACCAACTCCGACCCCACGCTGGTTGACTTTCCTGTTCCAAGCAACGATGATGCTTCAAAGGCCATCTCCTACGTGGTGAACTACCTGGTAGCGGCCATCAATGAAGGTCTGGAAGAGCGCAAGAGCATGAAAGGCGAAGAAAAAGACGCCGAATAAGCCTTTTCTCACTGATTCGTAAATTGCAATATCACAATGTATAAAGCAACCGCTGCTGACATCCAGAAACTGCGCGAAATGACCGACGCAGGTATGATGGACTGCAAAAAAGCTCTGGAAGAAACAGGGGGCGACTTCCAGGAAGCTCAAGACTGGCTCCGCAAAAAAGGTATCGCCAAGGCTGCAAAACGCGAAGATCGTGAGGCCAAAGAAGGTGTTGTTGTTGCCAAAACCAACGCCGGCCAGACTCAGGGTATCGTTATTGCGCTGAACTGTGAAACCGATTTCGTTGCCCGCAACGACAACTTCGTCAATCTTGCCAACAAAATCGCCGGCATAGCTCTGGAATCTTTCCCCGCGACGCTTGCCGATCTGCTCGCGCTCCCTTACGAAGGTGGCGTGACAATTGGCGAAAAAGTGGCAGAACAGAATGGCATTATCGGTGAAAAGGTGGAACTCAGCCGCTATGAGCCTCTCACAGGCGCTCAGCTGCTCACTTACAACCACTCCAACAACAAACGCTCTGTTCTGGTTGCCCTGAACAAAGACGGCGAAGCTTTTGCTCAGGCCGGCCGTGACGTAGCCATGCAAATTGCTGCCATGAACCCGATCTCTGTCAGCAAAGATGACGTTGATCAGTCCGTTATCGCCCGCGAAATCGAGGTAGGCAAAGAGCTTGCCCGCAACGAAGGCAAATCAGAAGATATGCTCGAGAAGATCGCACTCGGCCGCCTCAACAAGTTCTTCCAGGAGAGCACACTGCTCAGCCAGAAGTTCGTCAAGAATGGCGACCAGACCGTTGATCAGTATCTGAAGAGTCTCGACAAGGATCTGACCGTTACGGCCTTCAGGCACGTTTCTCTCTGATTCTCCTCTCCGGAACTTTCCTGAAAAACAAACAGCCGGACAGTGTCAATACTGTCCGGCTGTTGTTTTATGGCTCATTCAGTTACTGATTTATCCCGGTTTGCTGGGCCGCACCTCAATTTTGCTTGGAAGCGTTCTCGGGTTCATTTTCAGCAGATCAGCCACTATCTGGCCGATGTCTTCCGGCTGAATCTTCCAGGCATCGGACGGATTGGGTGTATGGTTGTTGAAGTGTGTGGCCACCGAACCCGGCATAATCGTGGAGCACTTGACTCCCTGCTCTCTCAAATCGAGCATGACAGCCTGCGTGAACCCTACCAGTCCGAACTTGCTGGCATTATAGGCAGAACCTGCCGCGAAGAAATTGGTGCCTGCCAGACTGGCAATGCTGATGAAGTAGCCTTTCGACCGGATCAGTGCATCGAGCGCCGCCTTCAGGCTGTAGAAAACCCCTGTCAGGTTGGTGTCAATTGTTTCATTCCATTGTTCTGGAGTGAGGGACGTCACGGGTGCGAAATGGCCCAGTCCGGCATTGGCAACGAGCACGTCCAGACTGCCAAAAGCGTTCAGTACAGTGGCTACCGCAGTCTGCTGTTCTCCGAAATCGCGTACATCGGCCGTGATACCAATTACTTTTCCTGAGCCCGTCCGGGCGAGGCGCGCAACCGCTGCATCGGCAGCTTCCGTTGAGCGGCTGGTGATGGCAACATTCATGCCTTCATTGAGCAGGCTTTCGGCAACCCCGAAACCTATGCCCCTGCTGCCCCCGGTGATGAGGGCTGTCTTTCCCTGTAGTGTGTTCATATCGTGATAACAAACCCGGCACGGATTGGTTCATGCCTCAATTGCCGATCACATCCAGCACCCTGTTGAGTTCGGAATCGTTGGCGAACTTGATAACGATTTGGCCCTTGCCGTTCTGCTCTCTTTTCAGTTGTACCTTGGCGCCGAAGAATGCATTGAGACGATCCTGGATATCGCGCATCTGGGGCGACATGGGTCCTTCCTTTTTGGCGTCTTTGGGTTTTTTCGCTTCCTGGTAGCTCGCTATCAGCGCTTCGACTGCTCTTACAGACAAGTCAGATTCGATGATTTGCTTGTACAGAGAATTACGCATGGCATAATCTTCCACGCCTGCGAGTGCGCGCGCATGGCCCATGCTTATTTTGTTCTCGATCAGTCCGCGCTTGATATCCGGGTCGCCCTCGAACTTGAGCAGGCGCAGGTAGTTGGTAATCGTGGAGCGCTGTTTGCCGACGCGTTCCGAGAGCCTCTCGTGAGTGAGTTTGAATTCTTCAGAAAGGCGGCCGTAGGAAACAGCAATTTCCCAGGCATTCAGGTCTTCGCGCTGGATATTCTCGATCAGGGCCATTTCCAGGAGTTCCTGATCATTGGCCAGCCGGATATAGGCCGGAAGTTCCTTCAGGCCGGCTAGCTGGGAGGCCCTGAAACGCCTCTCGCCGGAAATAATCTGGTATTCCTTGTCCTGAATACGGCGTACGGTAATAGGCTGAATAATACCATGTGCCTTGATGCTGGCGGCGAGTTCTTCGAGTGCATCCTTGTCGAATGCCTTTCTGGGTTGGCCGCTGTTGGTTTTTATCTGTTCGATCGGGATCATGGCTACTGTGGTGGCCAGTTCGCGTACAACTTCCGCGGGGTGTTCCTGTACAGCTTTTTCGAGCTGTTTGGGGTTTCCGAGCAACGCCTTGATTCCGCCCGTCTCAAATTTTGCTTTAGCCATCTCAGTTCTGGTTTTTTCTCAGGAATTCTTCTGCAAGGTTAAAAAAGTTGGTAGCACCCTTGCTTGAGATGTCGTACATGGCTACAGGAGTATGTGACATCGGCGCTTCGGCCACGCGACTGTTGCGGTGGATGATAGTCTCAAAAACATAGTCGTTTGAGCTGTTGCGCACCTCTTCCACAATAGCGTTGGCCAGTCTCAGGCGGCTGTCGTACATGGAAATCAGAAGGCCCTCCACCTGCAGGTTCGGATTGAAGCCCTGGCGAATCATATCAATGGTATTCTTCAGTTTGGCCAGTCCTTCGAAAGAGAACATCTCGCACTGAACAGGAATCAGCACTGTGTCGGCGGCTACCAGCGCGTTGACGGTAATCAGTCCAAGCGATGGCAGGCAATCAATGAAGATGTAGTCGTAATCGTTTCTGAGTTCACCAACCACACCGCGCAGGATATACTCGCGATTGGGCATATTGATCAGTTCCAGTTCAGCGCCTACCAGATCAATGTTGGAGGGCAGCAGGAACAGATTGGGTGTTTCTGTAGGAATAATGGCTTTGCGCGGGTCAATATCGTGAACCAGACAGGTATAAAGTGTGTATTCTTCTTCACCGTTTGTAGGGTGGCCAACCCCCGAGGAGGCATTTCCCTGCGGATCAGCATCTATGATGAGGACTTTTTTCTCCAGAATGGCCAGGGAGGCGGCCAGGTTGATGGCGGTAGTGGTTTTGCCAACTCCACCTTTCTGGTTGGCGATGGTGATGACTTTACCCATATCTTTCAGCATAGCAAGAAATTCGTTTTGAATTGTGACAATGCAAAAGTACATCGGGGCACTTTGAAGCGTGGAACATATTTGTAGAAAGTTTTCCCCTTCTTTTCCACAGTGTTGTTAACATCCCCGGATTCGTATGCTGTTTGCAGGAAAACAGGCAGAATCAGCCGGATTGTATTGTCAAAATGTCAAGAACAGCTTGCGGGTTACTGCCATTATGACGCATTTTATCTTAAATTCCGTTTATGGAATGAAATGTGTTCATGCTGACCTTTCCCAAAGAGTCAAGTTCGATTACCTTTGCGTTTCCAATCCCGCAAAGTCATTATCAACCATCGGATCTAAACAGTAAACATCGTGCTCGGATTCCTTAAGAATATCATCGGTACCAAACAGGACCGCGACCTGAAGCAGTATCAGTCGCTGGTACTCGAGATCAATAAAAATTTTGAATCATTCCAGTCGCTCTCCAGCGATGAACTTCGTGGCAAAACGCTGGAGTTTCGCGAGCGTATCAGTGACTATCTCAGCGAAATTGATGCGGAAATAGCTTCTGTTACCGAAAAAGCTGTCAGTTCTGAAGATTTCAACGAAAAAGACGAGCTTTTCAAAGAGGTGGATGAGCTCCGCAAGAACCGTGACAAGGCACTGGAAGATGTGCTCCGGCAGATTCTGCCCGAAGCTTTCGCTGTGGTGAAAGAGGCAGGGCGCCGTTTTACGCAGAATGAGACTGTAGAGGTTACTGCCACCGACCACGACCGCATGCTGGCATCCCGACCCGGCAAAACCTACGTCAGTATTCAGGGCGACAAGGCCGTCTGGAAAAACAGATGGACGGCTGCCGGCGGCGAGATTACCTGGAATATGATCCATTACGATGTACAGCTCATTGGTGGTATGGTACTCCACGACGGTAAAATTGCCGAGATGGCTACCGGTGAAGGCAAAACACTGGTGGCTACGCTGCCTGCCTACCTGAACGGCGTCGCCGGCGAAGGGGTACACATGGTGACGGTGAACGATTATCTCGCCCGTCGCGACTCGGAGTGGGTGGGTCCGCTCTACGAATTCCTTATGCTTACCGTTGATTGCATAGACAAATATCGTCCGCACTCCCGCGAACGCATCGAGGCATACCGCTGTGATATTACTTTTGGTACCAACTCCGAATTTGGATTTGACTACCTGCGCGACAATATGGTCACCACCGTGGAAGAACTTGTGCAGCGCAAGCACCACTATGCCA
>CAILQK010000272.1 GCA_903836265.1 uncultured Bacteroidota bacterium
ACAAAATATCTGCAGAAAGGAACCATCCTGACGGAAAATACCAAAGCGACCCTGATCAACAAACTGGAAGAATACTTCGTTGAAAAAGGATACCTCGACGCCCGCGTTGATATCAAAAGTTATCCCGACGAAAAAGCATCCAATGCAGTTCGCCTCGATTTCGTTTTCGATCCAGGCCCGCGTGTTAAAATCAACTCAATCGTTTTCACCGGAAATAAAAACGTAAAAGAGAAAACACTTCGGAAAAAAATGAAGGAAACCCACCAGAAAAGCAAGATTTTCAAAAAATCCAAGCTGGTGCGCGACCTCTTTGAGGAAGATAAAATCAAAATTGAAGAATATTACAACACCATCGGCTTCCGCGATGCCCGTATCGTAAAGGACACCATCTGGCGCGGCCCGAAAGGAGAACTGATGATCCGCCTCGATATCGAGGAAGGCCGGAGATACTACTTCCGCCATATCCGCTGGAACGGGAACACCATTTATGACGCCAAATATCTCGATCAGGTGCTCGGTATCAAAAAAGGCGATGTTTACAACCAGGAGCTGCTGAATACGCGCATGTCTTTCAGTCAGGACGGCCGCGATATATCCTCGCTCTACCTCGATAACGGATACCTGTTTTTCCGCGTTGACCCGGTGGAAACCGCCATTGACAACGACTCCATTGACCTCGAAATGCGTATTTTCGAGGGCCCCCAGGCTACTATTGACCGCGTCGTTATCAAGGGTAACGACCGTACACACGAACACGTAATCCGCCGGGAACTGTTCACCCGCCCGGGCGACAAATTCAGCCGCGCCGATATCATCCGCTCCCAGCGCGAGATTATCAATCTGGGCTACTTCAACCAGGAAAATCTGGGTATCAATACGCCGGTAAACCCCGACAGAGGTACGGTTGATATTGAATACTCGGTGGAGGAAAAACCCTCAGACCAGCTCGAACTGTCCGCAGGCTATCAGCCCGCTTCAGCCTTCAGCCGCGGAGGTGTTATCGGAACTCTCGGTGTCACTTTCAACAACTTCTCCGTCAGAAACATTGACAACAAGGAAGCATGGAACCCGCTCCCGCAGGGCGACGGACAACGCTTCAGTATCAGGGGCCAAACTTCCGGCGACCGCTTTCAGTCGTACAACGCCACCTTCACAGAGCCATGGCTCGGCGGAAAACGCCCCAACTCGCTCACCATAGCAGGGTTTTACAACAAGTTCGCTTACGGTGTGCTCGGATCCAGCTCTTTCCAGAAACTTGAAATCATGCAGGGCTCCATCGGATTCGGCACACGACTGAAATGGCCCGATGACAACTTTGTATTCCGCGCCGATGCCGATCTGCAAACACTGCGACTGAACAACGCTCTCTCTTTCTCCTTCCGCGATGATCTGGGAAGAACGGTCTCCGATGGTATATTCCACAACTACAGCCTCGGTCTTTCGCTGGCAAGAAACAGCATAAACGACCCGATTTTCCCGAAAACAGGATCGCTGATCTCATTCAAACTCAACGCCACCCCACCCTACTCCTGGTTCAAGGATGCCAGTTTCTACCAGAACGGCAGCGTCAATGACATTTACAGATATGTGGAATACCTGAAATGGCGTATTGATGCTGAATGGTACACCACCATCGTGGGCAAACTGGTACTGAAAACTTCTGCCAAAGTGGGTATTCTGAGCCGCTGGAGTGACAAAACCTCCATAACGCCCTTCGAACGCTACGAGCTCGGTGGCGATGGACTGAATAACCGCAACTTCGGCCTCAACGCCCGCGATATCGTCAGTATGCGCGGCTATGAAGTCAGCGATATCATGGCACGCTACCCCGGCGGCGCCGGCGTGTTCAACAAGTACACCATCGAACTGCGGTATCCGGTATCGCTGAACCCGCAAAGTACCATATTTGTAACAACCTTTGCTCAGGGCGGCAATGCCTTCGCCTCGGCGAAAGACTTCAATCCGTTCGATCTCAGGCGCTCGGTGGGTATGGGTCTGCGCGTATTCCTGCCCATGTTCGGAACACTCGGGTTTGACTACGGTATCGGTATTGACAAACCGGAACTCTACCCGAGCAGAAAGCTGGGCAGCTATGCCAAGTTCAATATCGTGCTCGGCTTCGAACCGGATTAATGGTACAGCACCATGCGACTCTGCCTGTTTTGCGCCGGAATAGCCCTGCTCGCCTCCTGTAACAGGGAGAAAACAGCAGTTATTCATACAGAACTCGGCAGCATGACCGTACGCCTGCGCGCAAATACGCCCCTGCCCGCAGGCGACTCACTCGAAATAAAACAGGTGGCACAGGACGAATTTATCCGCCTGAACACCTTCACCGGCTCCTCTTCAGTACACAATACGGATGATGGGAAAGCCGAATGGCCCCTTTCGGGAACTCTTGTGGAGTCCGGAGGGGCCATTATTATTGTGCAGGGCAGAAAGCATACCGATATAACGCTCGACAGGTGGGAACAGCTGAACAACAGGCAGCTCGATCCGAAAGCCAGAGAACAATTCAAACAGAAAGGCGGATCACTGGCACTCGTGGGTCGCTGTAAAATTGCAGGAGAACTGACCACGGGCACAGAGGTTCTAAACCGCATTGCGGCCCTGCCCACCGACAATACCGGGTATCCGCTCCGGCGCGTACGCTATACCGTCAGCCTCAAGTAGGTATTTTCCTGTACATTTGTCTCAAACATCGTTCATAATGGCCAGATACTTCACCGTCGTAGCCCTGCTGATTCCGCTCCTCACGCAGGCACAATCTTCCCTGACGCTCACCAGCTGGGCATCAGGATTCACCCGCCCGCTCGATATAGCCCACTGTGGCGACAGCCGCCTGTTCATCGTTCAGCAAAATGGTGCTGTCAGAGTACTCGACAGTACCGGCACTCAACTTGACACGTTCCTGAATATTGACCCGCGCGTCAACTCTGCTGCCAACGAGCAGGGGCTGCTCGGAATGACCTTTCACCCGCAGTACGCCCAGAATGGCTATTTCTTTGTCAACTATTCCACCAACAACGGAGGTGCTACCCAGATATCCCGCTTCTCGGTAAAAGAGAATAATCCGAATCAGGCAGACCCCGACAGCGAACTGCCGATTCTGACCATCCAGCAACCATTCAATAACCACAATGGCGGCGGCCTGAAGTTCGGTCCCGACGGGTATCTGTATATCGGTCTGGGCGATGGAGGCAGCGGTGGCGATCCGCTGGACAACAGCCAGAACCCGGGAACACTGCTCGGCAAAATGCTGCGAATTGACGTAAACAATGCCACACCCGCCAGTCCCTATACTATCCCGCCCGACAACCCGTTCGTCAGCCAGCCAGCCTTTCGCCCCGAAATCTGGTCACTCGGCTGGCGAAATCCGTGGCGCTTTTCATTCGACCGCCTTACCGGCGACATGTGGGTCGGTGATGTCGGACAAAATGCCAGGGAGGAAATTGATCTCGTGCACGCGGGTGAAGGCGGGCTGAATTACGGCTGGCGATGCTATGAAGGCGAACTGCCCTTTAATACAGCGGGCTGCCAGAGTGCTGCCGCCTATGCCGAACCATTTTATACCTACCCCAACCCGGCGAGTGGCTGCTCTGTGACAGGCGGCTTCATCTACAGGGGGAGCAAGCACCCTGATATGTATGGCATGTACGTGTTCGCCGATTTCTGTAACGGTAAAATATGGGGAATCAGGCCACAAATCACACCCTTGCGCGCTATACAACTGGCCGATCTGGCAAACTACCAGATCAGTACCTTTGGAGAAGATGCCGGCGGCGAACTGTACCTGGCACTGCTCGGTCAGGGAAGAATACAGAAAATAGAGAATCTTTGCCTCCAGCCCGCACTTTCACTTTCCGACTCCATATTGTGTCTGGATGAGCCGCTGGTACTCACAGCCGGAAACCTCACTCCCGGAAATGAAGTAAAGTGGTACCGCGACAATGAACTGATACAGGCAAGCAGCGTGAGCGATTACACACACAGTATTACGGTGCCCGCACCGGCAAGCGGCGTATATCGGGTGGAAGTGTCAGATACCGTGTGTTCCCTCATCTCTGCAAGCCGGTATGCCGATATGGAAATTGCCATAGGCCCCGTGGTTGTGCAGTCAGGCGATACGCTGTTCTCCGGACTGCCGTGCTCCCATTGCCAGTGGATACAGGACGGCAACCCCATTCCGGGAGCAACCGGAGATTATTACGTACCCGTTACTTCCGGAACCTACTGGCTCGAATTCGTATCTGACCGCGGGTGTATCTACAAATCTGTCTCCATAGATGTTACCATCAGCGAGACGGTTTTACCCGAACTGGTGGACAAACTAATCATATCGCCCAATCCGGCTGATGGAGTTACCCGGCTTGAACTGGTGCTGAAGCGCGACGAACCCTTTATCGTCAGCATGACCGACGCACTGAACCGGCAACTGTTCATGCAGACTCACGACACCGCCTCTCTGTCGCTGCCCATTGATCTGAGGGCACTTCCACCGGGCACTTACCTCCTGAACGTACAATTGCCCGGCGGAATCATCACCCGGAAAATAGTGAAAAGACAGTAAACAGATGAACAAAGGCATTGAAATCCGGTTTCAATGCCTTTATTCTTTGTGTCATGCAAATCACTATCCTGTCCTCGAGTACCCGTATTGACCGCCTGTCGCACCGCGTGGCACTGGCCCTGGAAAAAGAGATAGCCAGACGCGGACATACCGCAGAAATACTCGACCTGGCCACGTACAAATTTCCGATTATGGAAGAGGTACTGCACAGGCACCCGAAACCACCGGCAGGACTTTCCGATTTTTCCGGGGCCATCCGTCAGTCGGATGCACACATATTCCTGTCGCCCGAATACAATGGCAGTTACACGTCTGCACTTAAAAATGCCGTTGACTACCTGAAGGAAAATGAGTTTTCCCGCAAGGCAATCGGCGTTGTGTCTGTTACATCAGGCCCGACGGGCGGTATGAGAGGGGCCATTTCCATGCAACAGCTGGTGCTCGGAGTATCCGGGTTTGCCTTGCCGCAAATGTTGCTGGTGCCGCAGGTGGCACAGAAATTTGATGCGAATGGAGAGCTCCTTGATCCGGCATTTCAGTCAAAGACAGACTTCTTTTTGAACAATTTTCTATGGCTGGCAGAAGCTGTTACAGAAAAAAAACGGGCAGAGATACTGCAGAAGTAACCGGTTTCGGTATTCCCGGCAGGCTTCAGGCCGACCGGGAATACTGAGTTGTCAAGTTACACTACTCCACCTCCGTAACCTTCAGCATGTTCGTACTCGAACGCTTCTGAAGCGGCATGGCGCCCGTATTGATCACCACATCGCCTGTAGCCACAAAACCGCTTTCCTTGAGGATGTCTGTACAGTCCTGAACAGTTTCATCGGTTGATGTAAACCTGTCGTAGTAGAAACACTGTACACCCCAGATCAGATTCATTGTTGTGAGCATGTTGGCATTGTCGCTGAACATGAATATAGAGGCCTTCGGACGAAAACTGCTCAGTTTGAATGCGCTGTAGCCCGACCTCGTGATTCCGATAATGCCTTTGGCATGAATTTCCTCGGCCGTACGACAGGCATTGAAACAAATCACATCGGAGTAGAACATGGATGATTTCACCACAGCATGCGGGCGTTTTCCCTCGATCTGGGGCCAGTAATACTTTTCCGCCTCGGCAATGATATTGGTCATATACTTCACCACGAGCGCCGGGTGCGCTCCCACTGAAGTCTCACCGCTCAGCATGACGGCATCGGCGCCGTCGAGAACAGCATTGGCCACATCCGTTGCCTCCGCGCGCGTGGGTGAAGGATTCGTGATCATACTGTCCATCATCTGGGTGGCAACAATAACGGGGCGTGCATACTGCATGCACATCTGCACGATTTCCTTCTGCGTGATAGGCAAACGTTCGATAGGCATCTCTACCCCCAGATCGCCGCGGGCCACCATCACCCCGTTCGATGCCCTGATGATTTCTCTCAGGTTTTTGATAGCCTCCGGTTTCTCGATTTTCGCCATGATCTTGGCCGGGTGTCCGCTTTCCTGAACTGCCAGTCTGAGCGGTTCCATATCAGATGCGCGTCGCACAAAAGACAGCGCAATCCAGCTCACGGGCTGCGTAAGGATGAAATCGAGATCCTCTTTGTCCTTTTCAGTCATTGCGGGCAGCTTCACATTCGTATCGGGCAGATTAACCCCCTTGTTGCTGCTCAGTACCCCGCCGTGAATACACTTCAGCTTTACTGTATCCTTTTTGTTCGTGGCCGCCACCTCGAAAACGAGCTTGCCGTCGTCCATCAGAATACGCTCGCCCACCTCGCAATCCTCGGCAAACTGATCGTATGACATATAGATACTGTCCATCGTACCCTCAGCATTCACATCGTTCAGGATGGTGATCACGTCACCGTGTTTCAGGGGCAGGGCGTTGTCCTTGATCTTGCCTACACGCAGTTTGGGACCCTGCAGGTCGGCCAGCGTGCCGATGTGCAACTTGTACTCCTCATTGATACGCTGAATATGCCTGATCACTTTCAGGTGATCCTCGTGCGTACCGTGACTGAAGTTCAGGCGAAAAACATCAACACCCTCCTTGACCAGCTCGAGCAGCTTTTCGTAGGTATTGCACGCCGGACCAACCGTCGCAACAATTTTGGTATTCTGAGAGCCGTCTTTGCGCAGCGGCGATTTGTTAATTTGCAACAAAGAAGCTGCTTCTGCAAGTGTCATAACCGGAAGGTTTGTTTTTAGTGTAAAAATTACAATAAGTCGGGTGCAAAAGTACGCATTGCGAACGATTGCGCAAACGAATAATTGCACTTCTATAAACAACCATCATACTGAATTGACCAAACAATGCCGAATTTTTTTTCGGAACGCGAATACAACAAAATTTTTAACATCAGTTTTTTGAAAAAATAGAATTACAACCTGTCCTGTCAGGTTAAAAATTCCAGCCAAAAATTTTTTTTAAACCTATTACCGCCGTTTCTTTGCGCTCGAAAAACTGATTTTTTCACCTAAAGTTTAAAAACAACATGACTATTGCCGATCGCGTAAAAAAAACCATCGTTGACAAACTTGGTGTTGACGAGTCTGAGGTAGTGGCTGACGCGCATTTCATCAACGACCTGGGCGCCGACTCTCTCGATACCGTTGAACTCATCATGGAATTCGAAAGGGAATTCGAAGTGTCTATTCCGGACGACCAGGCAGAGAATATCCAGACTGTGGGCCAGGCCATCGCTTACCTCGAGGCCAACTGCAAGTAATATTCCTCCCCTGTTGCTATCAGACAGTATCAGGTATCCCGAACTTTTTCACACTGGAAAAGTTCGGGATTTTTGTGTGCCCGTTTGTATGATACAAGGATGTCAGTTGTTCATGAATCCGTAATAACACAGGCATTCAGCAAACTGATACTGACAATCAAACCAAACTAATACCGGCAGTATTTGTTACTTTTGCCGGCGGTCAAAGTTTTTGTACCGGCAGTTTATCTGAAAACCAGTCAAATCATAATTTCTGGCATTATGAAAAGAGTTGTTGTAACCGGAATCGGCGTTCTCTCCCCGCTCGGCAATACCCTTGCAGAATACAGAGAAAGCCTGGAAAAGGGCGTCAGTGGTGCATCTCCCATCACTCAGTTCGACGCTGCCCTGTTCAAAACAAAATTCGCCTGCGAAGTCAAAAATTTCGTGCCGGAAGACCGTATTGACAAGCGGGAGGCACGCCGGATAGACCGGTTTGCACAGTTCGCGCTTGTTGCTGCTGCCGATGCTATCAGCGATGCCAATCTCGATCTGGATAATGTCAACAAAGACCGCATCGGCGTAATCTGGGCGTCCGGAATAGGCGGCCTCCAGACGCTGGAAAAAGAAACAGAGGAGTTTCTGAAAGGAAACGGCACACCCAAACACAGCCCGTTCCTCATCCCCAAAATGATATCTGATATCGCCGCCGGACAAATTTCTATCCAGTATGGTTTCCGCGGTATCAACTACGCCACTGTGTCGGCCTGTGCATCCTCATCTCATGCGCTGATGAACGCTTTCGATTACCTCCGGCTCGGCAAGGCCGATATCATCATATCCGGCGGCTCCGAGGCAACTATCACCAAAACAGCTGTCGGCGGCTTCAACTCCATGAAGGCGCTCAGCGAAAGAAACGACGATTTCCTTACCGCCTCGCGCCCGTATGACAAGGATCGCGACGGCTTTGTGCTTGGAGAGGGCGCAGGGGCGCTTATCCTCGAAGAATACGAGCACGCCAAAAAACGCGGGGCCACTATCTATGCAGAGGTGGTCGGCGCAGCAGCAACAGCCGATGCATATCACATCACTGCCCCACACCCCGAAGGCCTCGGCGTCATCAATGTGATGAACCTCGCCCTCCAGGACGCAGGTATGACACCCGCCGATATTGACTACATCAACACGCACGGCACCAGTACCCCGCTGGGCGACATCGCCGAACTGAAAGCCATCGAAAAGGTGTTCGGCGAATATGCCGAAAAACTCAATATCTCCTCTACCAAGAGTATGACAGGCCACCTGCTGGGCGCCGCCGGAGCAGTGGAAGCTATTGCTTGCATACTCTCCATGCAATACGATTTCATACCACCAACAATCAACCACTTCACCGACGACCCCGAAATCAATCCCAAACTGAATCTGACATTCAACGAAGCACAGCAAAGGAAGGTAAAGGCCACCCTGAGCAATACTTTCGGCTTCGGAGGACATAACGCCTCCATAATATTCAGGCAAATCTGAAGCCTGACCCGCTTTGTAACAGCCGCCCCAAAAGGCTGTTACAAAGCCGCAGTACAATTATGAGAGGTGTGTCACAACAGTTCTTTGTGTTCATACTTCAATGTTTAATCTTGTGCGATTTATTCGTAAACTCTACAATTATTACTTCCATCCTGACAAGGACCTGGCCCGCAGGCTGAAACAGCTCATCGGATTCATTCCTGTGCACCTTTCGCTGTTCAAACTGGCTTTTTATCACAAAAGCACTTTCACCTCGCGCGACTATGCGGTCGCCAACAACGAAAGACTCGAATTCCTCGGCGACGCTGTACTGAGTACGATCGTCGGAGAGTATCTTTTCAAAAAATACCCGAACAGCGACGAGGGCTTTCTCACCAAAATGAGATCCAAAATTGTGAAGCGAAACTCGCTGGACGAAATCGCCGACAAAATGGGCCTCGATCTGTTCCTCGCCAACTATAACCAGACCCGGCTCTCCAAATCCATGCTCGGCAACGCACTGGAAGCACTGGTCGGTGCAGTCTATATCGAAGTGGGTTACGAAAAAACCAAAACGTATGTCATACGTCGTATCCTGCGGAAATATCTCAATATCCACGACCTCGAGAGCTACGATGACAACTACAAAAGTCAACTCCTCGAATGGTGTCAGAAAAACGGCCACACTATAGAATACAAGGTGGTGGCAAAGTACAAAAGTGAAAAACGCGACAAATTCAAAGTGGCTGTCTTCGTTGATGGCAGAAAATATGGGACTGCTGATGACTTCAACAAGAAAAGCGCCGAACAACTCGCCAGTGAGCGCGCAATGAGCGTCCTCGGTATCGCCGGCGGCAACGGCATCGCCACCGTCCCGCCCGAAGACGATGAGTAACCTCTTATGTGTACCGTAACCTATATCCCCAACCGCTCCGGATTCACCCTGACTCACAACCGGGACGAAGCTCCCGCCCGATCCTCTGTCAGTATTGCCCAGAATAATCAAAATCCGGATAACCTGATCGTCTTCCCGCGCGACTCAAAAGCCGGAGGAACCTGGTTCGCCATGGCTGAAAGCGGAAAAACAGTCTGCCTCCTCAATGGCGCATTCGTCACACACCACCACAATCCGCCCTACAAGCGAAGCCGGGGGCTAATGGTGCTCGACTTTTTCAAATACGACAATCCCGGCAGCTTCCTCAGCGAATATGAACTCGAAGGAATGGAACCCTTCACGCTGATCTTTGCCCGACCGGGTGTACTTACTGAGCTGCGCTGGGATGAACACCGGCGACACATCGCGCAATTACCCCCGGATCAGCCCCGGTTCTGGTGCTCCTCCACGCTGTATCCACCCGAAAAACAGGTGCTGCGCGAGCAGGTTTTTCTTGACTGGCTACAGAAAAGTACGCGAAAAACACCTCGTGATATCACACGCCTGCACCTGACCGGCAGCGTGAACGATCCCGCCAATGACTTTGTAATGTTCCGCGAGCGGGTACGCACAGTAAGCATCACACAAGTGGTACATCAAAAAAAATATGCCCGGATGAGATTCCTGGAATTACTGGAAAACAACAAGGATGAACGGCTGATTTATGTCAGAAACAGGTAGGGTTGTTTGCGGAAACGGAAACTTTTTGTATGCATATATTGTTCTTTAAAAGTTAAATTTTACCAAAGACCCGAAACAATGTTCCGCTCGTAACAAAAAAGCGCACTACATTGCAGCCAAATTAACCTGTTAATGCCCTGAGCGGCCTTCTTTCATCCCGATGAACAGCAGAAAACCTCAGAACTACTTTCCCTTGTCATGAAACAACTGATACTCGCATTCTTCCTTCTTTCCCTGGGCTGCCTCACTCTGCAGGCTCAGCAGTCGGGTGCCCACAAGCCCGATTTGTCTGTATATCCCAATCCGGTAATTGAGCAGTTTACTATCCAGGACAATGCAGATGTCGTGAGTGATGTGGCAGTCTTCAATCTCATTGGCAAGAAAGTCAAAACCTTTGAACACGCAAAGGGAGCCTTCCACTATGTAGGCGATCTGCCCAAAGGAGTCTATCTGGTACAGCTGATTGACAAAAACAACCGGGTGCTGCTCACACAAAAAATGGATAAAAGATAAACTGGCTCTTCCATCGAGCATATACGTCCCGAATCTTTTCTGTCAGGAAGAATTCGGGATTTTTTTTGAGCGTCTTGAACCTTGAATAATGGCAAAATCGAAGTTTTATGTAGTTTGGGAAGGGAAAAAACCCGGCATATACACGTCATGGGATGAGTGCAAGAAACAGGTGGACGGTGTGGCACAGGCGCGCTATAAAAGTTTTGAAAGCGCCGAAGAAGCGGCAAAAGCCTTCAGGAGTGACTATACAAACTACATACAACGAAAAGCTCCGGCTGCCAAAAAAACTGTGACAGGCACCTGGATTCGGGAAAGTGTGGCTGTTGATGCAGCATGCAGCGGCAATCCCGGAGATATGGAGTACAGGGGCGTATGGGTTGCTGACGGATCTGTCCTGTTTGCAATGGGGCCATTGCCCGACGGGACCAACAATATCGGAGAGTTTCTGGCGATAGTACACGCACTGGCACTGCTGAAATTGCAGGGGAAGCCCGGCCTGCCCATTTATTCCGACTCAGTTACAGCTCAGGGGTGGGTAAAAAAAGGAAAATGCAACACCAAACTGGCAGCAACAAAAAGAAATGCAAAGATTTTTGAGCTGATTGACCGCGCCGAGAAATGGCTGGCCATGAACAAAATAACGAACCCGTTACTCAAATGGGAAACGGAATCGTGGGGCGAGATACCTGCAGATTATGGCAGAAAGGGATAAAAAACTGGACGGCAGAGACCCAAACCGGCCGGAAAGGCAAGATGTGGGAAAGTGCATTTCAAGTAGAGGGAGATAAGGCCGAAGAGAGCGGCCTCCACCGCCAGTATTTCTTTGTCAGGACAGCCTGAGGGGCACGATCAACCAAAATGAGTCGAAATAATGACCATACCCCACAGCAGGCGCCAACTGATGATTATGCGGAACAAGCCTCGCAGTCCGGATTGTCGATACTGCATACCCGACCGACAGCAACCGGTTCAGGCACAGACATTTCAACTGACCCGGAAACAGGCATCTGGGCCGAAACAGTTGCGCTTGCCACCGGATCGGCAGCAGAGGCGTTCACAAATTTCTGCTGGTGCTTTCCGCTGAGCGTGAATTTGATGGGATCTGTTGCCGCCTTCGAACGCAGATAGTACATACCGGTCTTCAGGCCCTTCTGCCACGCATAGAAATGCATGGAGGAAAGTTTGGCGAAGGTGGGGGCCTCCATAAAGACATTCAGGCTCTGACTCTGGCAAATATAGGCGCCGCGATCGGCCGACATGTCAATGATTACTTTCTGGCTTATCTCGTATGCGGTTTTGTAAATATCGCGTACGTTCTGGGGTATCACCTCTATTCCCTGTATGGAACCATTCGCAGCCATGATAGCCTCGCGCATCTCCTCATTCCACAGGCCGAGCTTTACCAGATCGCGCATAAGGTGCTTGTTCACCACAATATGCTCTCCCGCAAGGGTACGGCGGGTATAAAGATTGGATGTGTATGGTTCAAAGCACTCGTTGTTTCCCAAAATCTGGCTCGTACTGGCAGTAGGCATTGGCGCCACCAGCAATGAATTGCGCAAACCGTGCTTTTTCACGCGCTCGCGCAGAGAGGCCCAGTCCCAGCGGCCCGACGGAGTAACATTCCAGAGATCAAACTGGAACAGACCCTTGCTCATAGGCGACCCCTGGAAAGTTTCATAGGCGCCCAGCTTCTCTGCCAGATCGCAACTCTCGGTTACTGCGGCGAAATAGATGGCTTCAAAAATATCCCTGTTCAACTGACGCGCCTCATCACTGTCGAAAGCCATTCCACACAGAATAAAGGCATCAGCCAGTCCCTGTACTCCAAGTCCGATCGGACGATGGCGCATGTTCGAGTTGCGGGCTTCGGGTATCGGATAATAATTGATATCAATTACCTTGTTCAGGTTGCGGGTCACGACCCGGGTGATCTCCACCAGTCTGTCGAAGTCAAACTGTCCGTTTACCACATACTTGGGCAAAGCCAGAGATGCGAGGTTGCATACAGCCACTTCATCGGGAGCAGTATATTCGATGATCTCCGTACAGAGGTTGGATGAACGGATAGTTCCCAGATTCTGCTGATTACTCTTCTGGTTTGCTGCGTCCTTGTACAATATATACGGCGTACCCGTTTCAATCTGACTTTCAAGGATGGCTGTCCACAGATCGCGGGCTTTCACCGTTTTGCGAGCGCGGCCCTCCTGTTCATATTGATGATACAAAGCCTCGAATTTCTCACCATATACATCGAAAAGGCCAGGAGCTTCATTCGGACAGAACAGCGACCAGTCGGCGTCACTTTTCACACGCTCCATGAACAGATCAGAAATCCAGAGTGCATAGAAAAGGTCGCGGGCACGGAGTTCCTCCTTGCCGTGATTCTTTTTCAGGTCGAGAAACTCGAAGATATCGGCATGCCAGGGCTCCAGATAAACAGCAAATGCACCTTTTCGCTTGCCGCCGCCCTGATCTACATAGCGGGCAGCATCGTTAAACACGCGCAACATGGGAATAATCCCGTTGGAAGTACCTCCGGTACCCTTTATATAAGATCCTGTGGCACGTACATTATGAATGCTGAGACCGATACCGCCGGCACTCTGTGAAATGAGTGCACAGCGCTGCAGTGTCTCGAAAATACCATTGATGCTGTCTTCCGTCATACTGAGCAGAAAGCAGGAAGAAAGTTGCGGCTTGGGAGTGCCTGCGTTGAAGAGCGTAGGGGTGGCATGAATAAACCAGCGTTCACTCATCAGATTATAAGTTTCGATAGCCGCATCAATATCGCTGCCATGCACGCCTACCGCCACGCGCATGAAGAGATGCTGCGGACGCTCCACTACCTTTCCGTTCATTCGGAGCAGATAGCTGCGCTCCAGTGTTTTAAAACCGAAATAGTCAAACTCAAAGTCCCTGTCATAAATAATGGCTGCATCCAGACGCTCCCTGTTATGCTGCACCAGCTGCTGAATCTCGTCGCTGATCAGTCCGGCGCGATCCCCTGTTTTGGGATCAATATAGTGATACAGTTCGTTTACAACCCTTGAAAAAGACTTGTCCGTTTCCTTGTGCAGGTTACTGACGGCGATGCGTGCCGCCAGCAGGGCGTAATCGGGGTGAATGGTCGCCATGGTTGCTGCTGTTTCAGCAGCCAGATTATCGAGCTCGACCGTAGTTACACCGTCGTAAAGACCCATGATAACCTTTTTTGATACCTCAATCAGGTTTACATAATTTGTATCAAGATTATAAGTGAGCTTGCGGAGGCGCGCCGTTATCTTGTCGAATGACACCTCTTCCTTGCGGCCGGAACGTTTGACTACTTGCATCATGGTATGAAATGGTTTTTAAAGTTTTTGAGCGTCGCGCCCTGCCCGGAAGCAGGGCGCTGTATCGCTCTTGATGGTTATGCGGCCGTATCTTCCTCAACGCTGGCGTCCGGCGCATTTCTTTTGACAGATTCGATGCCGTTGTCGCGGCTCGCCTCACTCTCGTACATCTCGCTGCTTCCGATAACCTGGCCGTTGCCAGCCTTCAGGTTGAAGTAGAACTTGCCATTGGATGACGTAAGGCGCTCAAAACGGGCATCGTCGGCAGCATTGACCTTTACAGATTCAATACCGTTTTCGCAGGATGCCTTTGAAGAATAACCCTGACTTGCCAGGATCACCTGGCCATTGCTTGCCTTCAGATTGAACTGATAGTCGCCGTTTGTACGCTGAGAGATAACAAATTTCCCCATTTTGTTGAATTTATGAGTTAGAACTGATTGTCAGAAGTCTGCCTCCATGGAAAATACCTGATCTTCACGTTTGGCCATGACACCTGCCTTCTGATAATCTCCAACCCGCTTTTCGAAGAAGTTGGTCTTGCCCTGTATGGAAATCATATCCATCCACGGGAAGGGGTTCGCTGTTCCGTACACCTTGCTGAATCCGAGCGAAAGCAGCAGGCGATCAGCCACAAATTCGATATACTGGCCCATCGTTTCGGCATTCATACCTATGAGCGATACAGGTAGCGCGTCCGTCACAAACTCTTTTTCGAAAATCACTGCCTCCGTAATGATATCCTTCACCTCCTGCTCTCCCGGCTTGTTCTGAAGCATGGAAAACAGCAGACAGGCAAAATCAGTGTGCAAACCCTCATCGCGACTGATCAGTTCATTGGAGAAAGTAAGACCCGGCATCAGTCCGCGCTTCTTCAGCCAGAAAATCGAGCAGAATGATCCGGAGAAGAATATACCCTCCACAGCAGCAAATGCGACCAGCCGGTGAGCGAAGGTTGGAGCATTCTCTATCCAGCGGAGTGCCCACTCCCCTTTCTTGGCAACACAGGGCAGGTTCTGGAGCGCGTGGAACAGGTAGTCTTTCTCCCTGGGATCCCTTATATAGGTGTCTATCAGCAGAGAATACATCTCGGCATGGATATTTTCGATGGCCACCTGAAAGCCGTAGAAACACCTGGCTTCAGGTATTTGTACCTCACGCATGAAATTCAACACGAGATTTTCGTTCACAATTCCGTCGGAAGCGGCAAAAAATGCCAGAACGTGCTTGATAAAGTGCCTTTCGTCATCGTTCAGCCTGGTCTCCCAGTCCACCAGATCAGGATTGAGATCCACCTCCTCGGCAGTCCAGAAAGATGCTTCGGCAGTTTTGTACATCTTCCATACCTCCGGATACCTGATCGGAAGTATCACAAAACGATCCGGATTTTCGGCGAGTATCGTCTCGGTCATGTTGCTGGATTGTTGTGCCATACTGTGTTTTAACTGGTTGAAAAAGAGTTTAATATTTTCAGACAGAGAACCGTCTCCCGGTATGCCCCGGAGAAAAAGGTCAAATAATGAATGCGCTGATGATGCGTACGGAAGCTGATCGTCTCTAATAACCGGCATGAACCGGGCCTGATCTATCCAGCATAACTTTTCACAAGACGTACTCTGTACGGAAAGATATTATGCACTGATATCTGAAGAACCAATGCTCTGCAAAAGTACAATTATTTAACACTGAAAAAATAGGGTACTTTTCCACAAAATGTTAATAATTTACACAAGTTATTGATAATCATATATACAATTGGCATTAAATAGTTTTCAACGATGTTGATAAGTTGTGTGGAAAATGTTGATTGTATGTTGATAACTATTTATTTGCCCGCGGGAATTCTGCTCTAAAGGCTTCATAATGAACGGGAACAGCAGCCTGATGTCGTGTGGATAAATTCCGGGACCCGGCCCTGGTGTTGCATTTTTTTCCGGACATGCCACTAACGAAGCTCGGGCAGCTCGCCTCAAAAAAAATGCGGACATCCCTGACCGGGATATCCGCATTTGTCAGAATATGACGAGTTGATTACTGCCTGCCGGCAACAACATCCATCCTGATCATGTCAAAAATAATATCTACAGCCTCTTTGAGCTGAATATCTTTTTTCCTGTCCTTGATCCAGCTCTCATTTCTGGCCTGACGGGAAGTATCACTCTCTATCTGAGGCATATCCGACATCAGATTGCGCACTGTGAAGCCTTCAGCCGGACTGAATATATTCTCGAAACGCTTCGCCTCCTCGTCCATACGAGTGTGCCACACATCAAATTTGTCTTTCTGCAGCGGATATACTGTCTGGTCTTTCAGCTTGCGAATACGAACAGCATTTTCACTCACCTTTCTGAAAGTGGGATCCGCCTCTACCCTGGCAGCACTGTTGCGACGCAGCTGATTCAAATCGGTGATCCTGTACACCTTCTGATTATATTCCACCGGATCAATCGTGGTTGTCTCCAGCGGATAGTCGTTTTCACTCTCTCCGTTTTCCAGCAGGTTGTAAAAATCAGGCAGCACGATATCCGGCTCTACTCCGACAAGCTGGGTGGTTTTACCGGATACGCGATAAAACTTCTGCATGGTCAGCTTGGTCTGTCCGAGCGGCTTCACCGACTCGTCCGAAGTAGCATTATCGAGGTCGTAGAAGCGCTGTACAGTGCCTTTTCCATACGTACGCGTAGATCCCACAATGACGGCGCGACCATAATCCTGCAACGCGGCAGCAAGTATTTCTGATGCCGAGGCGCTCATTCCGTTTACCATCACTACCAGCGGGCCATCCCACTGAACACGGGAATCATTGTCCGTCATGATTTCCGGACTTCTGTTCCTGCTTTTTACCTGTACAACCGGTCCGTTCTCAATGAAAAATCCGCTCATTTGTACAACATCACGAAGCGAACCGCCGCCATTGCCCCTGAGATCGAGTATGATACCCCGTACCTGCTCCGCCTTCAGTTTTTCCAGCTCCTTCTTTACGTCAGCCGCACAGGATGTAGCTCCTGCCGGTGTGAAGTCGGCGTAAAATTTGGGCAGAAAAATATAGCCGATCTTGTCGGCGCCATGTGTCTCTGTACCCAGTATCAGCGACTTGGCAAGCCCCTCCTCCATAATCACGACATCGCGTGTGATGGTTATATTGCGCTCGGTACCGTCGGCCTTCTGCACAAACAGGGTGACCTGTGTTCCCTTGGGGCCGCGTATTTTGGAAACTACATCGTCTATCTCCCATCCCATGATATCCACAAACTCTCCGTCGCCGGAGCCCTGTGATACTTTCAGCACAACATCTTCTGCCTGAAGATCGCCCTGCTTCCACGCCGGACCGCCAGGCACCACCTCTGTTATTTTTGTTTTCTCACCATCGCTCTGCAGACGGGCACCAATGCCCTCCAGTTTGCCCGACATCTGTATATCGAAGTTTTCTTTCTCCTGAGGTGAGAAATAACCCGAGTGGGGGTCAAATACGTTGGTGAATGAATTCAGGTATATTTCCATACGGCGATTGCGATCCAGCTTTTTCAGTCGCTTGAACCACTTGTCGTACGTATCCAGCACTTTCGCGCGCATTTCACTCTCCAGCGCAACAAAGTCTTTTTTCTCCCCCTTGAAATCGGGCTTGTTCTGCTTTTCCTGCTCGTCGCTGATCCGGTTGAGCACTTCATACTTCATCCAGCTCACCCAGCGCGAACGGAGTTCAGTATCGTCTTTTGCCCACGCAAGTCTGTCTCCATCACTTTCCAGCGCGTCATTTGCGGAATAGTCCAGCGGTGCCGCCAATGCCTCTCTGTACCATGTCTGCGTTTTGTCAAGCGACTTTTCCAGCAACTGTACCGACAAATCAAAAAAAGCGAAGGTACCTGCCTGCGCCTCGTCATCGAGTTTTAACTCGTAACCGGACAGCTGATCAATATCCTGACGGTTAAAAAACCGCTTGCCCCCGTCAATATCCTTGAGATACAAATTGAATACCGACTTCGACAGATTGTCGTCTATGGGTTTGGGCTGAAAATGTACTCCGGACAAGTGCCTGAGCAACGCCTGCATCAGCGCGGCATCATGCTCGGGCGTACCAGCGCGCGGTGTACTGAGTGTTCGCTGTACAAGGAAAGCTACTCCGAGTACCCCGAGAAAGGAGAAGAGGAGCAGTGAGGATTTCAATTTCATACTCGATGTGCGTGACTTGAGGTCGGCCTGACGCCTGACGCCTACTGGGAAATATTGCATGCTTTGAATTTTATCTCGCTTTGTGAAATGGGATCGCGGGTGAGCAGACCATGTTGTGGCGCGCCATCCTGGCGCCCAAGGGAACGCCGGCAGCCGTGTTG
>CAILQK010000273.1 GCA_903836265.1 uncultured Bacteroidota bacterium
TCTCATTAACCATTTCACCTGAAAAAAACTTAATCCTATGGTTATTCTCACTTGCCTGCTGCTCCTGGCGCTTGTATTCGGAGGAAAAGCCCTTAAAGAGGCCTGATCCGAACCGTCACACAGCATTTGTTAAAGACAGTAATCCCCGCGCATCAGTCCGCGCACCAGCACAATCCATCATTCGCCCGAATTCCTCTGCCCGGAGGAATTCGGGCTTTTTTCTGCAAAAACCTGAAAATAACGGCGCGAATAGTGGAATTTACCCCAATTTTGCCGCCGAATCATAAAACTGATATGGTATCATTCAACCGGACGATTTTACCCAACGGACTGCGCGTACTCGTACACGAAGACAGAAGCACACCGCTGGTAGCGGTAAACGTATCATACTACGTGGGCTCACGCGACGAAAACCCGGAAAAAACGGGATTCGCCCACCTTTTTGAGCACCTGATGTTTTCGGGCAGCAAAAATGCCCCGGACTTCGACAATCCGATGCAGCTCGCAGGTGGTGAAAACAATGCTTTCACTACCAATGACTACACCACTTTCTACGAAATTTTGCCAGCAGCCAATATTGAAACTGCACTCTGGCTGGAGAGCGACCGGATGCTGGCCCTCAATATCTCGCGCCGCTCGCTCGATGTGCAGCGCAAAGTTGTAGTGGAAGAGTTCAAGGAAACCTGTCTGAACGAGCCCTATGGAGATTCCTGGCATCATCTTTCGGCCATGATGTATGAACAGCATTCGTACCGCTGGCCGGTAATCGGTCTCACCCCGGAACATGTGGAAAATGCCTCCATTGAGGATGTGCGCAATTTTTACCGAACCTGGTACACACCTGCCAATGCCGTACTGAGTATAGCCGGAAATATCTCCGTCAGCAAAGCCACAGAACTGGCAGCAAAATGGTTCGGCGATATTCCATCTCCGACATCCCCGCCTGCAAGAATATTGCCGCCGGAACCCGTACAGTCGGCACCCAGAAACTGCGAAATCCATAACGATGTTCCGGTAAGGGCCATATATCTCGCGTTCAGAACTCCGGCAAGGCTCACCCGCGAGTTCTATGCCGTGGACTTGCTGTCAGACGTACTGGCTCAGGGGCACTCTGCCCGACTGTACCGGCGCCTGCTCAAGGAACAACCGCTGTTCTCCCAGATAGACGCCTACATAACGGCAAGCGTTGATCCCGGCCTGTTTGTCATAGAGGGCCGTCCGGCAGAAGGCGTATCTGTGGAAGAATGTACAGTTGCAGTGTGGGCAGAGCTGAACAAACTGAAAGCAGAGCTGATTGATGAGCGGGAGCTGACCAAAATCAAACACCGTTTCGAAAGTACAGTCGTATTTTCGGAAGCAAGCGTACTCAACAAGGCCCAAAATCTGGGATACTATGAACTGATCAGCCATGCGGAACTCATGAACGACGAGTCGGATATTTACCTGGGCGTAACTCCGGAAGAAATACAGCATGCTGCAAAAACATTGTTCAGACCGGAAAATTCGGGCTTGCTGACCTACTATCCGAAACAGCCGGCATGAACCCGGATGAAAAGTGGCATGAAGCGCGTTTCATGCCGCAATTCAGGTTCTTTTTGTTCAAAATAGTTCGAAAGCAGGCATACCTTTGCCGTCTGAAATACTGATCATCAATGGATACAATAGGCATACTTGGCGCGGGCTCCATGGGCAGCGGAATTGCTCAGGTGGCAGCAAGCGTCGGCCACAAGGTCGTTATATGCGACAACCACAGAATGGCGCTTTCCAAAGCGACGAACAGGATACAGGGCACACTGAGATCTCTGGTGGACAAGGGGAAAATGACTGATTCCGAGGCTTACGAAATCTTCAGCAGGATCAAATCCAGCGATCACATGAGTGATTTCAAGGATTGCTCGATAGTCATTGAGGCTATTATGGAGGATATTGAGCTCAAACAAATTGCTTTCAAGAGTATGGAGGCGATTGTGAACGAAAATACAATTCTGGCCAGCAATACATCCTCTCTGTCCATTTCAGCCATGGGTGCCCAGTTGAAATACCCCCAGCGCATTATCGGGGTTCACTTCTTCAATCCGGCACCTCTCATGCGACTCGTGGAAATTATTCCCGGTTTGCAGACCGAGCCCGCCATCGTGGAACGCGCCCGGAAACTGATTGACGGATGGGGAAAAACTACCGTTATTGCCAAAGATACGCCCGGATTTATCGTTAACCGGGTAGCGCGCCCCTACTACGGCGAAGCACTGCGCATTCTCGATGAAGGTATTGCCGACGAGGCTACCATTGACTGGGCCATGCGCGACCTCTCCGGTTTCCGTATGGGTCCGTTCGAACTGATGGACTTCATCGGGAATGACATCAACTACGCCGTAACGGAAGTGGTATTCTCCAATTTCTTCTACGATCCGAGGTATCGCCCCTCCATGACACAGAAACGGCTTGTAGACGCCAATTATCTGGGCAGAAAAACAGGGCGCGGATTTTACGACTACCGCGACGGCGCGACGATGCCCGAACCTGTACGGGATGAGGTGCTCGGAAAAGAAATCGCGCTCCGAATTATTGTCATGCTTATCAATGAGGCAGCCGAGGCACTCTACCTGCGCATTGCATCCCGCGATGATATAGAGCTGGCCATGACCAACGGAGTAAATTATCCGAAGGGACTCCTTGCCTGGGCCGACGAAATTGGTATCCGAAACGTGGTGGAAAAACTCGATGCACTCTATGTTGAATATCTGGAAGACAGATACAGATGCAGTCCGCTGCTCCGGAAAATGGCACGAAACGGACAGAAATTTTTCCAGGGGCATATCCGGGGTTCTCACGCTGAATCAGAATGACTCATTTTCCCCATTGGCAGAAAATCCCGGGCACGCTCTAAAAACACACCTTATGGCTTCTATTTTCACACGAATTGTCAACGGCGAGATTCCTTGCCACAAAATCGCGGAAACCGACGATTACCTCGCCCTGCTCGACGTGCGCCCGCAGGCATACGGGCACACACTCTGCATTACCAAGAAGGAGATTGACTATATCTTCGATGTGGAGGATGAATTGTATCAGGGACTGTGGCTGTTTGCCAAAAAGGTTGCCAAAGCGCTGAAAGAAACCGTTCCGTGCAGTCGTGTCTGCATCGTGGTTATTGGAGAGGAGGTACGCCATACACATGTCCACCTGCTGCCGTTCAACAGCATGGAGGATGTGCGCTTTACCGGCAGCGCCAAGGTGCACCTTTCCGGCGAAGAGATGGCCGAAATGGCGGCGAAGATAGGGGCAGCGATGTAACCTACCTGTACATCCACGATGTATTCCCGAAATCGTAATCAAGCAGTACCTCATCGAGGAGGGTATCCGCTCCTGAGCGGTATCCCTCTTTCAGGTCGTATCCCCACAGTTTTCCCATAGTATTCCAGTAAGCGGCGGTTGTGGAGCCCCTCGTGCCCTGAATGACGACATAAAAGGGCTGGCGCAGTTCCTTTTCAATCATTTTGATCAGAACGTGCCCTTCTGTTCTGGTGAAGTTCTTCAGCGTCTCCGTCAAATCCTCTTTCAGCTCCTGGTGCTCATGGCGCATGTACCGGCGCCGCTGCCGGCGGCTCATATTGCCAGCCTCCTCCTGTACCTGATCGTACAAATCCACCGCGCGTATGGCGTATGGATACACTTTTCTTGCCGCCCTGACGTAACGCCAGTACTGCCGCTGCTCGTCCTGATCCCTGAACTTCCGGGGAGCACTGATCTTCACCGGACGCAAGGCCATAACAAAGGTAGAGTCCCCGTTATCAATCTCAAGCCTTGCCCACGCGCCACCCTGATATGCTGTTGAATCATACACAGGCCTTGGAGTCGTCTGCGCAGACAGACAGGAGCAAAACAGGAAAACCACAACAGTATTGAGCAAACGGTTCATAATACCATGTTAGAACGAACAAAAGTATGGACAAGTATAGGTCAGATGTCAACAAATACGGCCCCGGCTGGCATATTTTTCATCCCGGGAGCAATTCATTCACCGGAAGCGCGGTCAAAAGTATTTCATTCACCTACTTTTGCGGACAGTTATGGCAAAAAAACATTACATCCTGCCCAATATACCCATTCACGGTATTGCAGACCGCGGCAAGGGCGTGGGCCGCAGTGAAGACGGGATAACCGTTTTTGTGGAAGGCGCCGTTCCCGGCGATACAGCCGACGTATTCATCCAGAAAAAGAAAAAAGGATTTGCCGAGGGCGTGGCCGACCGCATAGTGAAGCCATCGCCCGACCGGACGGAGCCGTCATGCGAACATTTCAGTATCTGTGGCGGTTGCAAGTGGCAGAATCTGGACTATCCGGCACAATTGCGGCACAAGCAACAGGTCGTGGAAGATGCCCTGTTCAGGATAGGAAAGGTGCAGATAGCCGAAATGCTGCCCATCATCGGGGCGCCCGAAATTTTCCACTACCGTAACAAGCTGGAATTCGGTTTCTCAAATCGCCGCTGGCTGACGGCCGACGAAATCGGCAACCCGGATCTGGATGCCGGCCATGCGCTGGGGTTTCACCGGGCAGGGTTCTTCGACAAGATTATTGATATCAAACGATGCTGGCTCCAGGCAGAGCCCTCCAATGCCATCAGGAATGCCTGCCGGGAAATCGCCATGGAGCAGGGACTGGATTTTTACGACCTGCGCGGGCATACGGGCGCGCTGCGCAACCTCATGCTCCGAATTACCACAACTGGCGAGGTAATGCTGCTGGTCAGTTTTGCCCACATTAAAAAAGAGGCTGTCAAGCGATATCTGGATGCCATTCTGGAGCGCTTTCCGGACCTTGCCACACTGATTTACTGTATCAATACCAAATTCAATGATACAGTTTTTGATCTGGAGATGCACACTTACCACGGAAAGGGATATGTAGTGGAGCAGCTCGGCGATCTGCGCTGCAAAATAGGCCCAAAATCATTCTTCCAGACCAATTCCCGCCAGGGAAAAAAGCTGTACGATGTGACCGCCTCGTTTGCAGGCCTCACAGGTAACGAAAATGTGTACGATTTATACACCGGAACAGGCAGTATAGCCCTGTATCTGGCACACCTTTGCCGTCAGGTGGTTGGTATCGAGGAAATTCCCGAGGCTATTGCAGATGCAGAAGAAAACATGCGCCTGAACAACATCAGCAATGCTGTTTTCTATGCCGGCGACGTCAAAAATATATTGAGCCCCGAGTTCGCGCAGCGGCACGGCAAACCGGATGTGGTGATTACCGACCCTCCGCGCGCAGGTATGCATGAGAAAGCCGTACGCTTCCTGCTCGATCTGGCGGCGCCACGCATCGTGTATGTGAGTTGCAACCCTTCCACACAGGCACGCGACCTGCAGTTGCTTTCGGAAAAGTACGACGTACTGAAGTCGCAGGCCGTCGACATGTTCCCGCATACACACCATATTGAAAATGTGGTTCTGCTGGAACTCCGGGAGAGGTAGCCGTCATTTCAGGCCCGGTACGGTAGCATTCAGCCAGGTTTCCAGGTGTTCACGGATAATCAGGCGATTGAGAATTTTCCGGTTTCTGTCGAGAGCAAACAGCATGGGTGTACTCGGGATGGGAAACTTCCGGTTGATAGACTGCCGCTGATCCTGTGGCACGTACACGTTAACCCATTTGGTCGGGTGTGCCTGCAGCGTTGACTTCCACCCTTCCTCGAGGCGATCGAGATTCATGGCATACACCTCCACACCAAGCGGATGTTGCCGGGCATAAATTTCACCCAGCACCGGTTCGTACTCCCTGCAATGCGAGCAGTTTGATTTCCAGAACATGATGACGGTGAGTCTGTTTTTGCTGCACACATCGGCAAGCGACACCGGATTGCCGTCGGGTCCCGGGTATTTCAGGTCTTCCACCACATTGCCGGGTGCACAATATTTCAGTGCCTCGATCATGTCTTTGGTGTAGCCCGGGAGCGGAGAGTCATCGGTACAGTCGGGCGGGTACAGTGTGATCAGGTGGCTCATGCCGGGCTCATCCATTTTGGCGAGCATTTTTTCCATCAGGAACCTGAACATGAACATATCCACAGCCTCGTTACCACTCCTTTTGGCCATAAATGCGTCAATCGCCGGTATGTAATCGGTTCCGAACAGATCGAAATATTTGTCGAGCCGGCTGTAGAACACCTCGTGATGCAGATTGCTGCCGTACTGGAAAATAATTTTGTCGAGGCCGTGCCCGCGCATCCAGGTACGGGCATCCTGACCGTCGGGCACCTGCATTTGCCAGAACAGGTTGGCGGCAATGTCGCCGCAGAAAGTACCCCTGTACTTCTTTGCTGCTTCGGCACAGCGCTTGTTCAGTTCGTTTTCGGCAGCGAGAATCTGTTCGGGGTTTGCTCCGGACGTGGAGTCCTGCAACCTGTACAGTTCCTTTCGTGCCGAGGCGATATAGAAATAGCCTTCATTTTCGGGGGAGTTGAGGATACGTGCCGGTCCACCATTCATTTGCCGGGCATCGAGGTCGAACAAAAGAAGTGTATCGCCTTTTCCTGACTGATGTACAATGAAGTCGGCGGTATCATGATACTGGGCTGCCAGCCGGAGACGGGCCTGTGCAGTTACGGGCGGGTTGACTTTAATATCGAACACACCGTTCTGCATCTGAATAATAGCGAGTTTTTCCCATTTTGTGACATTCCAGTATTCGGCAATGGCTACGTCCAGGTCGCCGGGCCGCATATTGGCTACCTTTCCGCGAAGAGTGACCTGTGCCCGGGCGGAGAAGGGCAGAAAAGCGAGCAGGAGAGGGAGGAGGAATTTATGCATGTTCATATCTGCGTTCCGATTCTTTTTGTCAGTTCAGCGAATTCTTCCCATCCTAGTTGTTCCGGTCTTTTTTCAAAGTAATGATCCTGCATGAGCAGCTCACCCCGGAAGAACGGTTTCAGTGTATTTCTCAGCATCTTTCTGCGCTGATTGAAAGCAGTTTTAACCACCTGGCGGAAGAGTTGTTCATCGCATCCGAGGTCAAAATTATCCTTTCTGGTGAGGCGAATGACTGCGGAAAGAACTTTTGGCGGCGGGTTGAAGGACCCCCTCTCCACAGTAAACAGATACTCGGTACGATAGAATGCCTGGGCCAGTACACTGGTGATTCCATATACTTTTGAGCCCGGGGGCGCCACAATGCGGTCTGCTACTTCCTTTTGAAACATACCCACCATTTCGGGAATCATGGCGCGAAAGTCGAGCAGTTTGAAGAGAATCTGGGTAGAAATGTTGTATGGAAAGTTGCCGATCAGGCAGAAAGGCCTGCCGCCGAAAACAGTATGGAAATCCAGATCAAGAAAATCCCTGAAAATCAGATTTTGGGCAGGCCATTCGGGGTAGTTTTTCTGCAGATATTCCACCATATCCCGGTCGGCCTCCACCGCGAACGTCTGGTATTCAGTGTGTGCGAGCAGGAATTTGGTGAGCATACCCATACCGGGGCCCACTTCGAGTACCACACCGGTTTGAGAAGCGAGTTGCAGGCTGTCGGCGATACGCGCAGCGATGCTGTCATTTTTGAGAAAATGTTGTCCGTACGACTTTTTAGCCTGCATCAGCCGATTGTTTGATATTGGGAGGTAAAGGTAGCTATGATTGAACTATTCCGAGGGTCTTTGCCGGCGCGGGAGCGTAAGAGAGAAACTGCTGCCCTTGCCAGGTTCACTTTTCACGTCCACCAGCCCCTTGTGTGCCACCATAATAGCCTTGACATAGCTCAGGCCGAGTCCAAAACCCTTGACATCGTGGATATTGCCCGTGTGAACACGGTAGAATTTGTCAAAAATATGTTTCCGGGCCTCCTTGCCGATACCCATACCGTGGTCGGTGACAGTTATTTCAATACCTATTGGCACATTGCGCGTACTGACGATGATATCAGGTTTTTCCGGACTGTATTTGTTGGCATTGTCGAGCAGGTTGTGAATAACACTGGTGAGGTGCGTGGCGTCGGCCTCGATGACAGGTTTTTCAGCCTGAAGTTCAGTACGGATAGTTCCCTCGCGTTTTTCCACCTGCAGACTGAAATTGTCAACAGCCTGAAGCACCAGATCGTGCACATTGACTTCAGCAATTTTCAGTTCGAAATCTTTCTTGTCAATCAATGCCATCTGGAGAACCCTTTCCACCTGGCTGTTCATACGGCGGTTTTCCTGTCGTATAATATCAGTGAAGCGCCTGATCTTGTCGGGATTACCCATGACCACCGGACTTCCAATGCTGTCGGCTGCGAGTGATATTGTGGCGATGGGCGTTTTGAACTCATGGGTCATGTTATTGATGAAATCATTCTTGATTTCGGAGAGCTGCTTCTGGCGGAAAATCACCTGAATGGTGTACCAGAAACTGAACATGATAATACTGGTGAATACCACCGAGAGCAGCAGCATACCGAGCGACGAGCCCAGTACCAGACGCGTGCGATTGGGGAAGTACAGCGACAGATAGCCAGGCGATTCAATATCCTGGTTGAAGAGAGAAACCTTGTAGGGTGAATTGAACAGCGTGGGAGCACCTCCGTGCGAAACCTGCGGGCCGCTGTCTTCCACCACAAAGTGATCATTGACAATCACGTAGCTGTTGCGTGCTTCGGAGTAAACACCGTACTGATACTCGGCATTGATACCCTTGTTCCTGATTTCCTCGCGGACAATCTTGTTGAGCGCATCGAGCGGGATACGTTCGGCGAGCGGCCTGGAGTCAATCAGCTCCATAACCTTTTTATACTCCCAGGGGTTCAGGCGGTCTTCAGCCGACTGATTTTCATTCTGATCGGGCAGAGAATTCGCCATTTTGCGGGCAACAAAGCCGTTCATGGCCTGATCGGGCATCCTGACTACATCTTTCATCTGAGAAATTTCGTAGTTCTGCAGACGGTTGGCCACACTGTTCAGCGATTCAAAAACATCGTTGTCGAACTTTTTTTCATTGAAGTTGATATTCCAGTTGATCCAGTAAGCCTGGAGCCCGATGATACCGATCAGGGCGAGGCTCATCAGTCCGATAATGAGTTTAATGCGGGTTGCGTTCATAATTATTCGGATATGACAACGGGGTTATCGTCGGGGAGCAGGCGTTGAAACAGCCAGCCCAGCAACATAACGAGTACGCAGCCCAGCGGATTGTACCAGAGGAAGGCATCTTTGCTCACACCGAAAAAGAGTGCGATAACGATAACCTCCGTGATAACCGCCGCCAGCAGCACTGCCCTGCCTCCCACTTTTTTCAGGAAAAATGCGGTGAAGAAAATACCGAGAATGGTGCCGTAAAAAAGTGAGCCAATCATGTTCACTGCCTGTATGAGATTTTCCGACAGTGCAGCAAACACGGCGAACAGGACTATAAAGACGCCCCAGAAGCCCACAGTCCACCGCGAGATCTTCAGATAATGCTCATCTGATCGGCCGGGCGCCAGCAGACGCCGGTATATATCAGAAACAGCCGTGGCAGACAGCGCGCTCAGTTCGGAAGCCGTGGTGCTCCATGCGGCACAGAATATCATGGCCAGCATCAAACCGACGAGGCCACGGGGTATGTGCCCCAGTACGAAGTTGATAAACACGAAGTCCTTGTCTTCCGATTTGGCGCCATTATTGGCTGTTCTGATGACTGCCTCAGCTTCGGAGCGAAGTGCCACGCGTTTTTTTTCCAGTTCGCGAATATCATTTTCAGCGGCTGCAAGCGCTGCCATATCAGACCCGGCTTCAGCTGCCGAAAATACATCCATGGCAGCCTTTTTACTGATGAACAGGACAGAATCCTGCGATGCAAGTTGCCTGTATGTCGCTTCCGCGGGAGTACCCCTGAGCAGTGCCACATTGGCATTGTTGAAATGCAGCGGCGGCTGGTTAAACTGAAAAAACACCCACACCATGACACCCACGGCCAATACCAGGAACTGCATGGGAATTTTGACAAATCCGTTGAATATCAGTCCTGTGCGGCTTTCCCGGAGCGATTTTCCGGAGAGGTAGCGTCCTACCTGGCTCTGATCCGCTCCGAAGTAGGATAAAAACAGGAAAGTGGAGCCCAGCAGGCCCGACCAGATATTGTACCTGTCCTGCCAGTGAAAAGACCAGTCAATCAGCTGTGTTTTCCCGGTTGCGCCAGCAATTTCCCATGCTTCGGAAACACCAATACCTGCCGGCAGATTATGTACAATCAGGATGAAAGCAAGAATCAGTCCGCCGAGCATGACACCCATCTGAAGTTCCTGCGTACGACTCACAGCTGCACTTCCGCCGGAAACCGTATAGAAGACCACAAAGACAGTCATGAAAATATTGGTCACAATCAGATTCCATCCGAAAACGGCGCAAAGAATAATACTTGGCGCCAGAATACTGATAGAGGCTGCCATACCGCGCTGAATCAGAAACAGCAGGGCTGCAAGCGTCCTTATCCTGATATCGAAGCGCTGTTCGAGGTATTCATAGGCCGTGGTGACCCGCAGTTTGTAATAGACCGGCAGTACAAACCAGGCCAGGAAAAGCATGGCGATTGGCATACCAAAGTAAAACTGCACGAACTGCATTCCGTCGGAGAAGGCCTGACCGGGCGTACTGAGGAACGTGATGGCACTTGCCTGCGTGGCCATGATACTCAGGCCGATTGTCCACCAGGGCAAATCGCGCTTGCCAGCGAGAAAATCATCGCTGTCGCCCACAGAGTTTCGACTTTTCCGGATGCCATAAAAAACGATGAGGCCAAGCGTGCCAACAAGAACAACCCAGTCGAGCAGGTGCATTTTTAAGCAAGTTATTACCGATATAAACGAATTCAGCGGGTATCGCGGAGCGTTGTATCAGTACAATGAGGTATAAACAAGTGCGCCAATCACAATGAGAAAGAACAGCCACGCCCAGATGCTGAGACTGTTTTCGCGCCAGACATTGAAAAGTTTTTCCATCATATTGCGCCAGTCGAGCTCGCGCCCCCTGTAGCGGGTGGCGGGCTCGTGAGCGAGTACGAAGAAGCGGGGCAGTCCCTTGCGGGCCTGATCGCCGTGTTTGGACATCACCATGAAATCGTTATTAAGGAAACGCACGTCAAAAAGTTCACTCCGCACCCCCATTTCGACCACCAGACTGTTGTATTCACCCAGTTGTTTCCATACGCCTTTCGTCAGATTGCCGTCCACCGACAGAATATACTCGCCCCCGGCGTTGAAAATATGGAGGATAGACTCATGGAAGCCTTCATCCTGTCTAATTTCCTTCCAGCGTTTGCCGAGCCAGAAATTACCTTCCCGCAAATCTTCTCCGTAAGGGATAATTTTGGGCAGGATATAATCCAGGTGTTCATTGATATCGCCAAGATCCTGAGGGAGATCGGGGCTCAAGCCTTTTGATATTTCCGAGAATACCGACATATCAGAAAGATGCTGTTACGGTTTGAAGGCCTAAAATTAGGCCGTTATTTCGATATCTTTATTTTTGCGGGCATGAAACGAGTACAAACTTCTTCCTGCGGCACCATAGCCCTGCATTTTTACGGAATTCTGCCGGAAGCCGGCATTGCTCCACTGGTACTGCTTCACGGATTCTGCGAGGATTCGGCGGTCTGGAAAGGAATCCTGCCCGGGCTGAGCGATCTGCCCGTTATAGCCGCCGATTTGCCGGGCTTCGGAGCGTCTGATCTGCCCTCCGCGGCTGACATTTCGTATTATGCGGAAGCAGTTGTTCAGGCACTTGACACACTTGGCGTCACCCGATTTTACCTGATGGGCCACTCGCTGGGCGGGTATGTGGCACTGGAAATACTCGCCGGCCACGGAGACCGGCTGGCCGGGATGGGGCTCGTACATTCGCATCCGCTGGCCGACGGACCGGAGCGGCTGGATGCGCGGCAGCGGGGCATGGAATTGATCCGGTCAGGCAGGAAAGACCTGTATGTTTCGCAACTGTTTCCCGGCTTGTTCGCGCCGGCGTATGCCCGGGCGCACCCGGAAGTTGTGCAGGTGCTCACAGAAAACGGGTGCCGGCAATCAGCAGAGGGCATCACCGCCGCCCTGCAGGCCATGATGGGCCGCAAAGATCACCGCGACACGCTGAGAAATGCCGCCTGTCCGGTATTGTTCATTGCCGGCACAGAGGACATGCTCATCCCGGCTGAAGTCACCTGGAGTTCGGCATTGCTGCCCGCTACAGCCCGGGTGGAGATACTGCCGGGTGTCGGTCACATGGGGATGTTTGAGGCGCCGGAAAGAGTGACTGATGCGATCCGGGTGTTTTTAGGGTAACAGGAGGGAACATGGCGCTGCAAACGGGAGTATATCCGGGATATTCTGTAGAAACAAATGGGCACGACCCCGACCTGGCGTACATTTATACACCTTCCTGTAAACACAGTTTCCGAACTGGTGCTGACGACCATTTGTACAAATTACCCCTGAGGAGCCCGGTAATATGTCAGGTTTTCCTGTTTTTGCCAACCCTCAGATAAAATTTTCCGGGACCGGCCAGATAAACACGCCAGAGCAGGGCAAAACAAAAAGACAAAGTTGTCAGGAGCAGGAGCAAGCCCAGCCCAACCGCGCCTGCGCCAGTACCAAAAGATACCAGTCTGCATTTCCAGCATCCTCCCAGCAGACATACATGGGGCAATGCACAGATGGCACGGATACCGAAAAAAACAGCGCCCAGTAAAATCAGGGAAAACAGTACTCTGACCATCCGTTTGAGCAAAGGTGCGACATGGTACCATTTGAACAAGACCCTGCTGCTGTGTTCAAGAAGTGCGGCGAGCCGGGCACTTCTGTGAGGCTGCTCCATGACCGGACGAATTTTCCTGAACATAAATTCTCCCTGAATCTTTTTGTCACCTTTGATCAGATCAAACTTTTCCTCTTCGAGCATCTTGTTTGTCTGCATGTAGGCACTGTACATGAGTGCATAGGCTTCTGAGTCATGGAAACTGTCGAGATCGGTACGAATTTTTGAGAGTGCCTGCTGAACATTGCAGGGAATACCATAAGTGGTCAGGTCTTGCTCCTGATCAGGCATTTCGGGGCGAAGAACGCGCCGGGATGGCTCATCGCTGTCAGTCCAGTTAACCGGACTCTGGCGAAGATCTTTTTTCAGGTGTACAAGTCCGAGCGCCCTGATCTGCGTGGCATTCTCCCTGGCCTTCAGGTCGAGCAGCTGACTTTCGCGCATGCGTTCCTGAAAAATGAGATCGGAGCGAACGAGTACCGGAATCTGACCGGTACCGGACGTACTGGAGTCAGACATCTGGGCACTGGCATCGCTGACAACGACAATATTGCAATTTTGATCTATAACAGACGCGACGCCCTGGTTGTCGTGAACTCCTCCGTCCACGAGCTGCACGTCCATACCGGGGTACAATCCGGGCATACTCACCGGAGCGAAAAGAGCGGGTACACAGGACGAGGCGCCTACCGCCAGACCGAGGCGTACTTTCTTGTACTTTGCAGGAGCCTGTTCATAATACATTCGCCGGAGGCGTTTTTTCACATCCACATCCTGCCGGATATTACCGGGTGGTTCACCCATCCATGTAACGGTGAACTGCCAGTTGTGGCCGGTATTGAGTGTAGTGGCATTCAGCACCAGCATAGGTATTTTATCGCGGCGGTTCCAGTTATCTGTTTTGGGATTGAACCTGGAGAAGGGTTTGATTTTAATTTCATCCATGTAAATCGGCCCCTCAAAATCAGTTGCCTTGCTGTACAAATATTTTTCATACAATTCTGCCAGACGGTGAGTCCGGGTATACCGTTTTTGGAAAAGCATCCGTATATTACCAACAAAACTGGAAAAAAGGCGAGAGCGGATATTTTGTTGAACACCCTCCAGAAACTCCCTCTCAAGTTTTTCTACAATATCGATATAGTCCCGGTGCTCAAGTACAATATTGGTTTTCTCGTTGTATCTTTCACGCAGCAGCAAATAATAGTATGCTCCGAGGATGGAGCCTCCTGATACACATGAGAGCACCTCGACGTGACGCAGCATATCGTGCTCTGCCAGACTGGCCAGTACACCGATATGATAGAGGGATGCCCTGAAACCGCCGCCGGACAGTGCGAGCCCCATTTTGCTGTTCATTGTCCTCATATCAACCAGATTATGTGTGCCCGGGAAAAGAATTTCCAGACAGTCATCTGTGTGACTGATGATATCAAATATATCTTTTCTCTTGTCTTTATCCATCTCGCTCAGGGGCACCCCCTGTTTGATATTCCGGATTTGCAAATCAGCAAGCCAGACAAGTTGTTCTGCCGTAGAGCGAAGCTGCCAGTGAAGGTTCACTTTCCTGCGACGATCCACTTCATCCTCATTATTGATTCCCCTGACATCTTTCTTCCATTCTTCCCATATTTCATTGTAATAGGATCCCAGATAAGCTTTTGCCCAGGCATATTTCCCCAGACCAAAAAAAGCTTCTGCCAAAGTTGCAAAAGCCCACACCCTGTTACCATAAGTGACAAGGACTCTCGGAAGCTGTTCAGGAACCTTTTCGGGCACCGGTTCTCCATTCAGTTTTAGTAATCGGTCAATCACCTTTCCTCTTGTTTCGCTTGCAATCCCCCGGCGCTCTACACTGGATTTTGGTCCGGACTCATCCGGGTTTGATTCGTCACGTTTAATCAGGGATGGCGTTTCTTCCACGCGCAGGCACGCGATCAGATCACAGACAAAAGCGTAGTTGATGGCGCAGTAGCCGGCGTCGTCGCCTCTGGGCTCTTTTCCGGCATCTTCTTTCTTCTGTTCCGTTGCTTCCCCGGCTCTGTTGACGGGCGTTGCAATCAAATACTGTTCCGGGTATTCATTTTCCCACACTTCCATTCCCTTCCGGTAGAAATGTTCGGCGTAGAGAATATTGCTGAACAGGTTGTCGTATCGCCATTTGCGTTTGAAAACGGCTGCTGTAACGCCGAGGTACTCCGATGAGTCAAAACTGTCGAGGCGGGCGATGACACTCTCTTTGGTGGTACCGGGAGCATTGAGACTGGGGATACTGGCCAGCTGATCGAGTGCAGCGCTGTATTTGATATCGGATGGCAGATCCGGATCCTTGTACAGACAAACTGCGAGTTCCTTGCGCCAGAAGGGCACATTGGGCTCCTCGTCAATCATCCGGAAGAAAAGTTCGGAAGCGAGATTGAATTTGCTTTCGTTTTTGAGCCGCTTTGCGAGTGCCTGCATGTAGAGCAGATCCACCTTCTCTCCGCGGATGATTGACTTGGCCGTTTTGTCAAGCGTGTCTCCGTCGAGGAGACGGACGCTCTCTTTAATTTGTTTTCTATCCATATTTCATCTGGTCTTCAGGGGGTATTACTGTTATTTTTTTGTTTTTATCTTGTCATATACATACTGACCAAGTTCCCGGCCACACTTCAGTCCGGCCTCGTTGCCGCGCCGGTAGTGAATACCGCCGTACATCCGGCTGATACCGGCTTCATCAGAAGCCTGACGGAACGACTGGTAAGAACGCGGATCAATACCGAACTCCAGTTCAGTTGAGTCGGTAAAGGTAAAGTTTTCCCCGTAAATATTTGTCAAAACTGTGGCAGCAGCAGAAGAAATTGTGCTGTGACCGCTGGTGTGTTCGGGAAATGGCGGTGTCTGGATGAGGGGTCTCCATTCCGGATCAATATACTGGTTGATGTATGACTCCGGGCGGATGAGGTTATACTTGTACTTGGCGTGCCAGCTGGCTATAAAGGCATCGGCGAGGGAGGTAGCCACCCGTACATAGGTTTCAGCCGATTTCATAATATCGGCGCCGGATTTGCGGCAGGCATGCGCGGCGATATTCATCCAGTGGCCTCCGGGACTGATTTTCTTTTTGGCGAAAGCGATGTGACCGCTCACCTCCATGGCGAAAGGGTTGTCGTCCCAATACCAGGCTGTAGCAATTTCATCTTCTTTCTGTGCCTTCACGATATCATATATCTCTACAGCCTGCCTGTAAAAATCACTGCCCTTTTGCTTGCTGAAAGGCACAGGAGGCTCGGCGGAGAACTGGCCGCTGGAGTCAATTACCCACGTACGGATTTCGGGCCAGTGTGGTTCGAGGGCATCGCCGTAGGCGGGCGGTGTCGGGCGCCAGCGGGCCGGGTCATCCACCTCGATGGTAAATTTGGGCGCGCTGCGCGTCTGGGCATAGTTATCAGACTTGGACCAGGCGAGAATATGTTTTGCCACAGCAGCTCCGTAATCCATGGAGCGGTTATACACATCTTTGGGCATTCTCATAGCCTTGAACTGGGCAAAGAAATCTTCCTTCAGATCCTCCATGTCGCCCTCGGAGAAAACGAGCTGTTTGCCCACGATGAGCAGTGCGTTGGCACTGGCCAGCGGGTAGCAGTACTCCTTGCCTGCTTCGGGCTGCGGACAGGGCGTGAGGCCATTCAGTTGTCCCGCGAGGCTCTGGTATTCGGGATACCCGGGAACAAGTGCCTCATAGGCTGCCACAGCAGAGTAGGAGTATATTCTGGAAGATACCGGGGGAGCAAAAATATCATGCCGGATAATCTCCGTGATTTTTCGGATACCCGCATGGATGAACTCGGGGTTGGCGGCTTTTTGCTGGTAGTCTTTGCTGGTGGTTTCGCAGCTCTGTGTGAAGTACAGCAGTCCGGTTCCAAGCAGGGCAAGCAGAATTTTGTGAGTCAGTCTCATAAGTTCAAGTTATTAAACAGTTGATGCAGGCGGCTCTTTCCGCCACACATTCGCGCAAACTTAGCACAAACATTATTAAAAAGTAATTAGAACCAGTCCTGAAACAGATTCTAGAAGTTTTTCCACATCATGCTCTCCACGGGCTTGTCGCTGCGCTCGTTGTACTTGGCATTGGGTTTTCGGTTGTAATAGTTTTCAATGGCGCCTTCCACAGCGAAATAAATCAGTTGTCCGATGGGCATACCCGCGTACACGCGCACAGGCTGTACACAAGAGATTTCAAGCGTCCAGTAGTTACAGAAACCTACATCGCCCTTGCCAGCCGTAGCGTGAATATCAATGCCGAGGCGACCCACACTGCTCTTGCCCTCCAGAAATGGCACTGAATTATGGGTTTCTGTGTACTCTTCGGTAACGCCAAGATACAAAGTGGCAGGCTGCAGCACAAAGCCCTCTTCCGGGATCTCAAGATAGCGTACCTTGTTGTGCGCACGTGCATCCAGCACCGTATCCTCATAAACTGCCAGCCAGCGCCCAAGGTGTACGTCGTAGGAGTTGGTTCCCAGACTCTTTCTTCGGAACGGCTCGATGACAATCTGATTTTCCTCAATGGCCTCCAGAATTTTTTTATCGCTCAGAATCATAATCTTCCCGGGTTCAAAAGTTACAAAGTTGTTGAAAAAGGGCCTGAAAAACTCCCTGGTCTATTCAAAAGGGCAAAAATACCGTCATTTGAATCAGATTTATACTTTTATTGCAACAACCGGCAATATACAGACCTTCCTGCCTTAACTTTTATCAGAAAATGTTGTTATTGTCCTGATGGGTTAGGTTTCCCGTCAGTGAAATGTCATGAAAAAAACGCTTGTTCTCGGCGCCACACCCAATCCGGACCGCTATGCGTATCTTGCAACGGTCAGGCTGCGCAGCCACGGCCACGAAGCAGTGCCGGTCGGAATCAAAAAGGGCATGATCGGCGATCTGGAGATTGAGAACGGAAGGCCGGCAGCCGATGACATTGATACCGTAACGCTGTATCTGGGCCCCGAAAGACAGCAGGAATATTACGAATACATTCTCTCTCTGAAACCGAAAAGAATCATTTTCAACCCCGGAACCGAAAATGATGAACTGGCTGCCCTTGCAAAAGCCAGCGGTATCGAAACCGTTGAAGCCTGCACACTGGTCATGCTCTCCATCGGAAATTATTGATTTTTCATTTTTTTTGTTCAAAACCAGCTTGGCGCATTACTTTTGCCCAACGACTGAAGTATGTCGCTACCCACACAATTTGAAACACGCGCAAGCGGCAAGCTGCTTCTGACAGGCGAGTACTTCGTCCTGGACGGAGCCACTGCGCTCGCGCTGCCCGTCAGGTACGGGCAGCGCCTGGAGGTGTCTCCTGCCCGCCCCTCCGGACTGTTCGCCTGGAACAGTCGCGATGAAAACGGGAACCCGTGGTTCAGCGTCGAATATGAGCTACCCTACCTGAGTGTACTGGAAACGTCCGACCGGAGCATCGCCGAGATGCTTGCCTCCATTATCCGGGAGTGCCAGCGGCAAAATCCCTCGTTCCTGTCCGGCCTTGAGGGGCTCGAAGTCAATACACAAAGTGACTTCCCGCGCGAATGGGGCCTTGGTACCAGCAGTACGCTCATCGCAGCCATCGCCAGATGGGCCGGAGTAAATCCGTATCCGGTGCTCAGCAATACTTTTGGCGGATCGGGATACGACCTTGCCTGTGCCTACGCAACCACACCGCTGCTGTATCGCCTCGAAGGCGGAGAACCTGTAATCCGTCCGGTTTCCTTTGAGCCCGGTTTTTCAGACAGGCTGTTTTTTGTTTATCTGGAAAAGAAACAGAATTCCCGCGAAGGTATCGCCCGGTATCGCGAACGGTCGAGGGACATAAAAGGGTACCTCCCCGAGGTATCCATCCTCACGGAGCGTATTCTGAATGCTGAAACGCTCGAAGAATTTGGTGTGCTCCTGCGCGAACACGAAACACTGATTGGCGAGGCCCTGGCTTTCCAGCCCGTCAAAAACCGCCTTTTCCCCGATTTTGAAGGCGAAATAAAGAGCCTTGGTGCCTGGGGCGGCGATTTCGCACTCGTAACCAGCCCGGGCAAAGAGGAGGATACCAGGTCCTATTTCGCATCCAGAGGCTACAGCACCATGCTCCGGTGGAGCGAAATGGTACTGGACTGACCGTTTGCGGCACATTCAGCCGGACTGCTCAAACGGCAAACCTGCCGGCCGACTCCTTCTTGCCGTCAATAATAACTTCATAGAAGTAAACACCCCTGCTCAGGGTATTCGGCCAGGCAAGGATACTCTCGCCGTGCAACTCCGGACTGTGTTCCAGTTCAGTCACGAACCTTCCTGTACTGTCATATATGCGTATCTGTACGAAGTCGCGTGCGTGCAGGTACATACGAAAATTGATATCCCTTCCCAGCGATGGACTGGGGAAAATCTGTGTATCAAAGCGGTCCTTTTCGACATACTCGCCCAGATACAGTTCTGCAGATGCCCTGTCCATCCACGCCAGGCGCTGCCTGATCCAGTCGCGCAGGTAGTCAAGATGGCCATTGTAGGAGCCACAGCAGTAGTAATTGGGCCATATCCAGACATTCAGGATCGGCCAGCGCTGGAAGTTGCGGTACTGACTTTCCTGGAGTACCTGACTCAGCGAATCGAGTACTCCGTAGATCACTTCGTCGCGGAGGGCATCTTTGCGGAGCTCGAACCAGCGGTCGCGGAGCTGTTTTTTATACTTCGGATCCTGCCACATACGGGTCCAGAAGAAATGATTCAGCCAGCCGTCGCCTCCGCAGACAAA
>CAILQK010000274.1 GCA_903836265.1 uncultured Bacteroidota bacterium
GGAGTTGCGGCTGCCCTCCCCGAAGGAGTTGACCCCTGCCACGGCGTAGGTGTAGAACTTGCCGGCGATGACGTTGAAGTCAATGAAGGAGAAGGTCTCCCCGTCCACCGAGGCCAGCAGCGTACCGTTGCGGTAGATCTTGTAGCTGCTAGCCGCCGGGCTGAGCGGGTCGGGGTCCCAGTCCACCTGGATGCGGTCTTCGAGGTCGCCCTCGCTGGCCACGACCGAGGGAGGGCCGGGGGGCATCATAAACCTAGACCAGAAGCCAAGCGCCCCCTTGTACTTTTGGCCCAGCACGGTGCCTACCACTGGCTGGCCCACAGTCACGTTGAGCCTGGTCTTTGTATTGTAGGAGTTGCTGACGCTCCCGTAGTTGAAGAAGGCGCGGCCGGTCAGGTAGTCGTTGGTACTGACCGTGACGCAGTTGGGGCTGTTCTGCGCGCCCGCCGGGGGCAGGCAGAAGAAGAGCAGCCCAAGCATCGCTATTGTTAACCCTATTTTTTTCATGCGTCTTGCTTTGTTTTTCTGAAAAAATCACAGCAAGCCGGCTTAGCGGTTCGCGTTGGAAATGAGCAGGCTCTCTAATTTGGAGAAGCGGGCCTTCATGTCGTTCAGTTCGCTGCGCAGGCCGTCTAGCTCGCCGGTTTTCTGGCGAAGGGCAGCGTTTTCAGCCTCTAACTGCGCTACGCGGCGGGCTAACTCCTGGGTAGCGGAGACGTTGAGGTTGTGGATTTTGTCGTAGTCCACGGTGCGGAAGTCATTCACCTGTTTGCCATAGACAAATACTTTCTCCGGCTGGGTGAATGCAGTATTCCAGTCCTTTACCGTGAAGGTATTGCCCTTGACGCCAATCACGTCGTATTCCATTTGACCAACGCCGTCCTGCAAGATGCGCACGCGGTTGCCCAGCTCCAGACGATGCGCGGTAGGCATGGTCAGGGTGGCCTCAGTACCGTTCATCTGGATAGCGGCAGGCTTTGAGAGGATATCAGGTATCACATCAACGCTGGCGGATACAGCCTGTGGGAACACCGTTTCTACCTGCTGCGCGATAAATCCTTTTACCTCCCCGGATCCTTTGGCGAGCGTATCAATGTGGCGGTAGTTGGTTACCTCGAGCTGCATGAGCGTAGCGAGGTCTTCGCTGCCCGAACTTGCCCGAAAGTCTTTTTTGATGCGGCGATCGGAAAAAGAGATAAAATTCGGACCTGCAACATTCCCATTGGCGGCCATAATGGCGACACCGTGGTTCTGATTTTGGAACGGTGATCCGGTAATAGCTCCATTGCCCCACATAACATTAGTACCACCAAAATATCGAGTTAACGATCCAGCGGCGAGCACGGTCTTGTCGAATTGTGTGTAGCCATCACCACGGCAAACTATATGTGTATCTTCCGCTCTTTGAATAGTCATATTCTGTCCACTGACGGAGCTCAGGGTACTGGTAATGGTTTTCCCGTTAAGTACCATGCCTTGCGAAGATGTGTATGCTCTCACGCCGCCGTTTCCGATAATATTCACCGTTTTGTCGCCAACAATATTAAAATTTCCATTACCACCTTCAATGGCTATTGCACCACTGTTGTCGCCCGACTTCAGAGTGAGAATCGTGGAATCATCCACATCAGCCGATGAAATCAGCGCTTTGGCCGAACCATTTTCATTGTGGACATGCAGATTATTGCCGGACTCGGGCGATGCCGTACCCACGCCCACTGCTCCTGCCGACGGGAACGTATTGCTTTGTCCGATCAGGGCCATGGCGTAAGGCGCGCTGGTGAGCCTGAACCGGGGGATAAGCTCCGAACCACCCTCTACGGAAATACCTACATAATACGGTACATTGAAGGCGGCAGTGAGCGGGTTGCTGGCACCCAGCAGCGCGCTGTAAACGCCACCCACCACCTTGATGTTGTCCTGGGTTTCTGTCCATACCGGTGTTCCTCCGGTTTCAACGGAATACAGTTTGAAGGTGATACTGTAAACTCCGTCGGGAACGGCAGCACCTGTTGAATTGCGGATGGTACCCTGCATGCTCAGGGCAGCTTGTGCATGTACCCCGGCTGTTGCCAGCAGGGAGAAGAACAGAAGTAAAATGTTGAATTTCATGATGGGAACACTGTTTTACTGAAGATATTGAAAGCTGACCGGACGAAGTTTCGACAAGTTGACTGTGCGTCACTTTGTGCCGGAATTACATCGGCAAAGGTCAGTGTGAAGCATGCGAAACAAAGTGCAAAAAACACACAGGATAGTGCAAAAACAGCCCTTTTGTCCCTTCGGGTGGCCGTTCAGGCTTTCACAGTGGGGGTATTTCAATACATTTGTTCAGTTGTTAACTCATCAGACATGAAAAACAAACTGGTTCTGTTATTGATATCCCTCATCCTGCCCGCAACGGGAATTATGGTGGCCGTTGCGCAGCCGAACGCACGCGCAGTTGAGCCGGCTTTTGACCGTTATGAATGGAGTAATATGGTTGGAAATGCCAGTATCAATCCTTACAACTTCCTGCAGGACAGCAGGGGCATGATGTGGATGGCTACCACCTCCGGCCCGGTATCGTTCGACGGGTATAATTTCAGATTTTTTGACGCGCAAAAGCACCATCTGACAGCTTCCAACATGGTCAGACTTGCCGAAGATCTGCATGGCAATATATGGATCATCGGTATTCAGAACAGCCGGATTGTGATTGATGTCATGAATCCCAAAACGGAAATGGCTGTTCCGCTGCACCGGTATGTGGGGCAGGACGAACCGATTGAGATACTGCTCAGTGAAGACATACTAATCGTACACAATATAGCCGGCAGGATATGGGTGGGCTCCACCAGTACGGTGTACAGCTACGACGGGCAGTGGAAGCAGGTTTACAACCTGCGCGGCCTGAAAAAACCCGCCGATTCCTGGTGGCCTGCTCCCAACGGGGGGATATGGAGTATCAATCTCAAAAACCGGAATATATATTACGAAAACAATCAGGGAACTGCTCTTGACAGCGTACCTTTCAATGGTGATATCTGGGTGGATGACCAGTTGCGATTATGGTTTAAAACAGAAGACGACAATGTATATAATCAGTTATCCACCGCGCAGGACAGGATAATTGTAGCACATACCAGCCAATTGCCCACTTTTCACTGGATCAGTGAATCAATGCACACAGCGGGTACAGATACCCCGCTGAGATATGGTTATGAGTGGAAAAAATCCCGGTCTGATCTGTACCTCCGAAAGGTCAGCGAAAGTGGCGCCACTGATACCGGATACAAGTCTGCAAATACACGCCCCAATTCCATGCTTTACGTTGACCGTCAGGGCGGTATCTGGACAGCCACCCGAAACAGTATCATCCGTCTGACAGAGAAACACCCTGCCGGATTCCAGACATACCTGAAAGATGAAAATA
>CAILQK010000275.1 GCA_903836265.1 uncultured Bacteroidota bacterium
CTACCACCGACATGGGAGTTTGAGCCTGTTCAGATTATCCCTGCAGACACTGACCTTCAACACCTTCGGCTTGTTCTGGGCTCACACGATGCCTCACTGCAGGAATACGCCAACCAGTTTTTACCCGTTCAGGTATTCAATCTGTCGGTCACGCCCGGCGCTACCATAGATGCCACACACGAACGGATGAATGCCGCATACCATCCAGACGGCGGTCACTGGAACAGGAGTTACATGCCTCGTACCATCATGATATTCGTACGGGCGGATACCGGCATGACCGAAGCAGAGCAGGATACTGCCGCCGCTGCAGAAGCCCGTGAGGCCATGATTGCCTACTGGCGCGCCATGGAAGGCACTGTGGATCAGGCCAAAGTGGAAAGTGGTATGGAAAATGCCGTTTACGGCTCCCCCGCCAAAGTGATCCGGATGCTGAAAGAGCGTTTTCACCCGGAAGACTGCCTCATGACCTGGTTTGATTTCAACACAAACGATGCCGACCTGGTGATTCACAGGATGCGGACATTCATGGAAACTGTAGCGCCACATATTCAGTCATGATATGGATAATACGTCCTCTACACTCGTCATTACGGGCGGCGGCCTTGTTGGCATGGCCGCTGCCCTTTTATTCCACGACCGTTTCGACCGGGTTCGGGTGTGTGAAAAACGATCCAGCCCGCTTGAAGATGAAAACTACTCCAACCGGTCGCTGCAGCTGGTCATTTCAGCGCGCGGTTGGCGAACACTCGGTCTGCTCGGACTGACCGAAAAGGTAAAAGCGCAGACGCTGGAGCTGAGAGGCCGCTACAAACATGAAATGGACGGTTCCGCGCATCCTGAACCTTATTCACGCGACGGACAGGTGATATGTTGTGTGAGCAGGGGCACTCTCTACAAGCTGCTCACCTCCGAAGTGTTGAGACTGGAAAATACTGAAGTTCAATTCAACACAGAGGTAACCGGGGTGGATACAGAAAACTGTTTGTTTTTTACTGCCGGAAATGTAACGCCAGATGTCGGATCCTATGATTTGATGATCGGTTCCGACGGAGTTTATTCTACCGTTTCGCGTCAGTTGAATGGCGAAAATGGAATTATCAGGGTGCTCGAAACAAACAGCTACAGGGAAATAAGAATCACAGATGCTCCCTGGGCTGCCGATGGTTTTCATTACTGGTTCTCTGATCACATGATGATTGGTGCGTTCCCTGTATTTGAGGGCGGTTTCAGCCTGTTCACCGTACTGGAAAGAGCTGATATTGACATGATTCTCGGCGATCCGGAGAGTCAATACCTCGAAACCCACTTCCCGGGGATAACCAGTGTGGTTCCGGACGCAAGAAAGCGATTTCATGAAGCAGCAGACGGAGTGCTGGGCTCTGTCACCTGCAATCAGTGGCATGCCGGCAATCATACAGTCATACTCGGAGACGCTGCCCACGGAATTCTGCCGTTCATGGGTCAGGGGCTCAATACAGGACTGGAAGATCTGTACGTGCTGAATGATTTCATCGCTGAAAACGGCCTGAAATCAGGTAAAAGCCTGGCAGAATTCGCCAGTATCCGTCGCCCGCAATCAGATGCCATCCGCGATATTTCCATGGAACAGTTCCGGTATCTCACCGGTAAAATGACCCAAAGCGAGCGCTCTGTCAGGAAAGATGTGGAAAAACACCTGGAAGAACACGGATTACCCGGCGTTTATGCTTCCTGCGCCTTTACCAACGAACCATTCGCAGATATTCAGGAGCGAATCAGGCTGCTCAACGATAAATACGGCCAGGCAAAACAGGGTTAATAAACTGCCCACGGGCAATCCGGGTGCACTTGCAAAAGAACGGCGCAAACCCTACCTTTGTCTTCGCCTGTGCGTGTATCCGCGCGTGAGAAATTGGGCGTCGCTTTAAAACGGAACTATGTTTCAGAAAAATTTATGGCATATCCGCAGGTGGCAGGCCCGAAAATAAGAGCATGTCCAGGTACGCACACCACTCTTTCCAAGCACTCAATGCATTAACATGACGAAATATACTCTCGATATCAACGGAAAAAAGGTTCAGGTGGAAGCCGAACCAGACACACCGATGCTCTGGGTCATCCGCGATTACGCCGGACTCAAGGGAACCAAATTCGGATGTGGCGTGGGACTCTGCGGAGCCTGTACGGTTCACCTCAACGGCCAGCCTGTTCGTTCCTGCTCAACCCCTGTATCAGACATAAAGAAAAATGATAAAATCACCACGATTGAAGGCATTTCCGACAATCTGGATCACGTGATTCAGCAGGCGTGGATAGAGGAACAGGTGCCACAGTGCGGGTACTGCCAGTCCGGACAAATCATGTCGGCAGTTGCGCTGCTGAAGGCAATACCACAGCCCACCGATGATGATATTGACACGTATATGTCGGGAAATATATGCCGCTGCGGCACCTATAACCGCATGAGAAAGGCTATTCACCGGGCTGCTGCCATGCAGAAAGGAAAGTAATTCTGTACCCTCTACCCACCTTGAACATGAATAATTCTGTGAAAAATACCGTCAGCCGCCGCAAATTCCTGCAATATTCCGGCCTGACCGGCGCTGCCCTGATTCTGGGGGTTTCCGGCAATAATGCCTCCGGTGCCACCACCGTTGCCAACCTGAGTAATCTGGATGAGGGTTACAACCTCAGTCCGTACGTTATTATTGAAAAATCGGGCAAAATAACTATCTTCAATACCAAGCCTGAAATGGGCCAGGGCACATTTCAGTCCATTCCCGCCCTGATCGCCGAGGAACTGGAGCTGGCGCCCGGACAATTCACTGTTCTCCAGACAGGCGGAGAGAAAAAGTTCGGCAATGAGCAGGCAGCCGGTGGCAGCTACTCGGTCAGATCGAGTTATGAAACACTCCGCAAGGTGGGTGCTTCCGCCCGCGAGATGCTTGTCTCCGCAGCTTCGAAGCAATGGAATGTGTCTGAAAAAGAATGTTATGCCGAATTCGGCCGGATTTTTCACAAACCATCGGGCAGAAGCCTCGGCTACGGGGAACTGGTGGAAACTGCCGCCACCCTGGAGGCACCCGAAAATCCGCGCCTGAAAGATCCCAAAGACTTCAGGATGCTGGGAAAGCCCTCCAAAAGGCCTGATATTCCGCTTAAAGTATCCGGAAAGGCGGTATTCGGCATTGACGCAGAAGTGCCCGGCATGGTGTATGCCTCCATCGAACGATGCCCCGTATTCGGTGCCGCCCTCACAGATTTCAATCCGGCCGGCGCTCTGAAGGTGACCGGTGTGGAACAGGTAATACCGGTAGAGCGTGTCTTCGGGAACTACAAAACAACAGGTGTTGCCGTAGTGGCCGCCAATTACTGGGCCGCCCTGAAAGGCAGAAAAGCCCTGAAAATCAACTGGGACTACCGGGGCAACGAAAAATTCAATTCGGCGGACTATACGCAGTACCTGAGGGATCTGGCCGCCAATGAAGGCATCACGGATGCAAGCACAGGCGACTTTGATGCCGTTTATGCTGCTGCTGCCAACAAGGTTGAGGCATTTTACGAAACCCCTTTCGTGGCACACGCCACCATGGAGCCCATGAACTGCACAGCACACTGGAAAGAGGATAACCAGCTCGAAATCTGGGCTTCCACGCAGGTTCCGTCCGATATCATGAACGAAATACCGGCCATGTTCGGTATCAGTGCCGACGATGTCACCCTGCACACCTGCTTCAATGGCGGTGGCTTCGGCAGGCGACTGGCCATTGACTTCGTTGTCGAAGCAGTGAGCCTGTCGCAAAAAATCAGGAAACCCGTCAAAGTTATCTGGACACGGGAAGACGATATGCAGCTCGGACCGTTCAGGCCACCCACGTTTTCATCGTTCAGGGCAGCACTGTCGCCAGACGGTAAACTGACCGCCTTCCAGCATAAAGTGATCGCACCCACCATCTTGTCATTTCTGATGCCTCAGCAGGACAAGACCAAGGTGGATGAACCCATGGTAGAGGGTATCAGTCGCCAGGCGTACGAGATTCCCAATATGAAAAATACTTTCGTGTTTGCAGATTGCCCGGCACCACTCCTCTGGTGGCGCTCGGTAACCAGCTCCACCCTGGCCTTCTCACACGAGTGCTTCCTGGATGAACTTGCTCACAAGGCAGGGAAAAATCCGCTTGACTTCAGGATGGAAATGCTGACCAAAGATTCTGATACCAAACGGGTATTGCAAAAACTGAGAGCGGTTTCCAACTGGGACGCACCCCTGCCCGAAGGCAAGGGCCGCGGAATAGCCCAGTGGGATTTCTTCGCCGGGCTGGCAGGTCAGGTAATTGAGGTAACCAGACTTTCCGACAATTCGGTCAGAATAGACAAAGTATATGTGGTGATTGACCTCGGCACGGTGGTCAATCCGGACACCGTGAAATCGCAGATGGAAAGCGCCGTGGTGATGGGTATCAGCGCAGCCGTGAAAAAGGGCATCACATTTGCGAATGGCAGAGCCGAACAGAGCAATTTCCACGACAGTCCGGTGCCGAGAATCACGGAATCACCTGAGGTAGTGGTACACATTCTCGCAGAAGGTGGCAGTACGATCAAAGGTGTGGGAGAACCCGGATTGCCCCCCGTTGCCCCGGCACTGGCCAATGCCATTTTCAATGCCACAGGCATCAGGTTGCGCAAAATGCCGTTTGATCTGGATGATTTGAGGGGGTGAGAACACATCAACGGGCATTTTTCGCAAGTCTGGTGTCCTGATTACCAGATCCAGATCACTCCCTTCGTGGGCATCGCCGTTTACACGGCTGCCATACGCCCATACCTCGAATGCTGTATCAACCCCGGAGAAAATAGTTATCAGTTTTTCTCTGTCTTTATCTCTAAGCAGCATGGTTCTGTTGATTTATGGCTTCGGCAAACTGGCGGGCATCGGAAATGAAACGCGGTAATAAAACCAGCATTTCTTCTGCAAGGTTGGCACCGTACTCGTGGGCAGTATTATTTCGGTTTTCACGCGCTCTACTTCACCTCTACCCCACCGAAAACGGCACTGCCGTGGATACGGAGCACCTTGCCCGAATCGCCAGCCGCGAATGGCCGGCGGTCGTTGACGCCGCCCAGTACAGCTGTCACGTCGTTCTGTATCCGCCAGTTGTCGGGAACCATGATTTCGATGCCGCCGAATACCGAATTGACTTCCAGCGATATGTTACCATGAAAGTCGGCCTGTGTAAGATCTACTTTGGCGCCGCCGAAGAAGCAATTGACCTCGCCACCCCTGAAGTGGCTGGAAACCATCCGCTTTTTCGCGCCCCCGAACATGGCGTGTACGCTCAGATAGTCGGAGGTACTCTCATCTGCCCCATGATGTGTGTGCTCCTGCGCGCGCTGACGCCTGTTTGGTCGCCGCCAGGGTTTGAGCAACATCATCAGACCGGCTGTAATGATGGCCACAGGCCAGATAATATGCCTGATATTCAGTTCGGGATTTACCCGTTCGATAAAAAAGAGTACACCCAGTGCCAGCAGAATGGGTCCGCCGGGACGTTGAAACCCGTTTTTGCCGATCAGATACAAGCCAATCAGAATCAGGATACTCGGAAAGCCGAAAAACCACTCCGGCACCGGAAAACCCATCACTTTTGCCAGCCATACCGTGCCGGCAAATACCAGCAGCAGTCCTCCGACAATGCGGCCCCGGTTGTTTCGTTTTTCAGCGTCGAGATGAGCGCGGTGATGATTGCCGAAAGAGGATTCCATAGCAGTGTTTTATGCATGGATAACGAAAAAAGCGCTGCTGAATTGTCTGAAGAAGAGAAATCACGCCTGTTTCTGCAGCCACCGCAGAAAACCGTACAGAGGGACATTCTGCATCCAGTCCCGGTGTATATGAGCTGCGAGGGAGGTCCTGATACATACTTCAGGCGAATATTTGTCGTAATACACCCTCAGACTGCGCGACCTGACGTTTTCGGCAGCTTTTACTTCAACAGGCACGACAGCACCGTTCCGCTGGATAACAAAGTCCACTTCTGAAATTCCGGTATCAGGCGTCCAGTAAAAAGCCACCTGCCGCTGACTGACGAGCTGCTGCAATACAAATTGCTCTGTGATCGTCCCTTTGAACTCTGTAAACAACTTGTCGCCCTGCAGTAGCGTTTCCGGCGGAACGCCACCCAAAGCTCCGAGTAGCCCCACATCATTCAGGTATATTTTAAAATCAGACCAATCTGCGTACGCGCTCAGTGGCAAACCGGGTTTGCTGATTCGGGTTACTTTGTGAATGAGTCCTGTATCTTTCAGCCACTCAATGGCCAGTTCAAATTCCTTCGCGCGGGCGCCCGTGCGCAATACACTGTAGATGAATTTGGAGTTTTCCCTGGCCAACTGGCCGGTCACCGATTGCCAGACCAACCTGATTCGCGGCAATTGGGCAACCGGAGCGTGTTTGGAAAAATCATTTTCATAGGCCATCAGGATATTTTCCTGCACTGAGCGGGCGCGCCTGTAGTCCTGACTGGCGACGAAGCCGCTTACGACTTCCGGCATACCACCCGTGAAATAGTATTGCTTCAGCAGTTCGATATATTTTCCGGCGAACAGATCAATCAGATCAGTATCGTCGCCCTGCAGGATACGACAGAGTTCCGTTTCGCCCATGGCAGTCAGAAACTCATGGAAATTCAGCGGGTGGAGCGTCATGAAATCAACCTTGCCCACCGGAAATGAAACCCCCTGGTGAATAGCCACGCCCAACAGCGAACCGGCGCCGAATATGAAGTAGTCAGGATCATTTTCCCGGAAATATTTAAGCGCGGTGATAGCCTCCGGACAAGCCTGAATTTCATCAAAAATAATCAGCGTATCGGCAGGATGGACAGGAAAACCCGACAGTACCTGAAGTGCCGACAAAATTTTCCGGGTGTC
>CAILQK010000276.1 GCA_903836265.1 uncultured Bacteroidota bacterium
CTCGGTCTGCACGATATTGTGCGAACCATTCGTCATGCCAAAGACGATCCCGATATCAAGGGGATTTACCTGAACGCGCCCATCGTGATGACCGGGAAGGCCACTTCCTCAACCCTGCGTCAGGCACTTTACGAGTTCAGGCAGTCGGGCAAATTCATCATATCCTACGCCAGTATGTACACACAGGGCGCCTATCAGCTCGCCTCAGTGTCCGACAGCATATTCATGAATCCGCAGGGTGCAGTTGACCTGAGAGGGTATGCGAGCAATATTCCGTTTTTCAAGGGTATGCTCGACAAGCTCGACGTGCAGATGCGTATTTTCTACTGCGGCAAGTTCAAAAGCGCTACCGAGCCTTTCCGCCTCGACAGGATGAGCGCCGAGAACAAATTGCAGACGAGGGAATACCTGACATACCTGAACGATGTACTTGTGGCCGATGTGGCTTCCGGGCGCCACCTTGATCCCGCCGAAGTGCGCAACATTATGAACCGTTACGACGGATTTGATGCCCAGAAGGCAGTCAGTGCCAGACTGGTTGACCGCCTCGTTTACGAAGACGAGGTGTTCGCCATGATGCGCAGCAGGATCGGACTGAGCGAAGACGACAAGCTCAACCGTGTTAATCTGGGCGATTACTACAACTCACGCGTGAAAAAATTCGATTTCAGTTCTCAGGACAAAATTGCCGTGGTGTTTGCCGAAGGTACCATTTCTGACGGTGAGGAGGGCGCTCCCGGACAAATAATTGACGGGAAGTATGTGAAAATACTGCGTCAGATCCGGAAAGATAAAAATGTAAAGGCCATCGTATTGCGTGTGAACTCGCCCGGTGGAAGTTCTATGGCCAGCGACAACATCCTGCGCGAGCTCGACCTGTGCCGCAAGGCAGGCAAGCCCGTTGTGGTGAGTATGGGCGACGTGGCGGCTTCCGGTGGCTACTACATAGCCTGTCATGCCGACAGCATCTTCGCTGAGCCTTCGACCCTGACCGGCTCCATCGGCGTATTCGGGATGATACCCATCCTCGACAAAACCATGAAAAACAAACTGGGCGTAACATTTGATACCGTACGCACGGGTACGTATTCTGCTTTCGGATCACCCTTTATTGACTTTTCGCCTGCAGAGGCGGCTATGATACAGTCGCGCGTGGATTACATCTACGACGATTTCCTTGGCAAGGTGGCATCAGGGCGGAAGCGCACCAAAGAACAGATTGACGAGATCGCGCAGGGGCGCGTATGGGCAGGCCCGAAAGCCAGAGAAATTGGTCTTGTTGACGACCTTGGCGGCCTCGACCGTGCCCTGGCCTCGGCCGCGAAACTGGCCGGCATCGAGAAATACCGCACCAGCGAGTATCCACGCACCCAGACGCCTGTTGAACAACTGATAGACCGGATCAGCAAAAAGAAAGACACCGACGACCAGGTTAAAAACACCCTCATCCGTCAGGAGCTGGGTGAGTACTACCCCGCTTACAAGGCCATGCAGGAGTTCCGCCGCAGCAAGGGTATTTTGGCCCGCATGCCGTTTGATATCAGTGCATACTGATAGCAGGAGTGTATCAAAGCACACGAAACCGGATCTTATCGCGCCAGGCGCGATAAGATCCGGTTTCGTTTTCCAAAAAACCTTAAGTTAAAGCAATTAAAGTATTGTTTTTCTTTTATGTCAAAAAGGTAAAATAAGAATTTTATTATTTTATTTTATGACTTTAAAGGTAAATAAGAATTTTCTTATTTACCTTTGTGATGATGATACAGATCGAAAAATTTCATGCAGGTTCTTTCCGGAAGGGTATTCAGTATCAGTATTTCATGCCTGAGAAACTGAACGATATCTGGCGCTGGAATAGCCCTGAATTGAACGAGTTGATTGAGAGAGCAGCCATCAGGCTGGGAGAACTTAACTCTTTCTCCAGATTTGTGCCAAATACAGACTTGTTCATCCGGATACACGTGACCAAGGAGGCGGTGTTATCCAGCAGGATCGAGGGTACTCAAACCAGCATGAACGAAGCCTTGTTACCTGAGTCAGAAATTCAACCGGAAAAGCGGAACGACTGGAAAGAAGTAGCCAACTATATCAAGGCTATGAATCATGCTATTGCGGAGATGGAGCGGCTGCCGTTGTCGGGTCGCCTGTTAAAGCAAACCCACAGGATACTGCTGGATGAAGCGAGAGGGAAATACAAAATGCCCGGAGAATACCGCAGCAGCCAGAACTGGATTGGCGGGTTGTCGCTGGCAGATGCAACATTCATACCTCCGCACCACGATTTTGTGCCCGAACTCATGGGGGATCTGGAGCAATTTTTACACAACAAGGATATTCACCTGCCGGATATCGTCAGGATAGCAATTGCGCACTACCAATTTGAGACAATACATCCATTCCTGGACGGTAACGGGCGTATTGGTCGCTTGCTCATCACCTTTTATCTGGTGAGCCGGGGTATTATTGAAAAGCCATTGTTATACCTTTCCACGTTCTTTGAGGATAACAGGGGTCTTTACTACGATAACCTTACACGTGTGCGCACACACAACGACATGCTGCAGTGGTTGAAGTATTTTTTGGTGGGGGTAGAACGGACCGCATCCAGGGCAGTGAGTACCCTGCAGGAGGTATTGAGTTTGAAACAGGAATATGAGACCCTTGTCGGGCAAAAATTTGGCAGAAGGACACATAGCGGTTTGCGACTGCTGCATTCATTACTTCAAAACCCCGTGATGAGAGTTGAAGATGCGGCAGTTGCTACAGGTTTGAGTTACAAATCGGCCAATGAACTGGTGGAAAAAATGATCGCCTCCGGCATGCTGGCAGAAATTACCGGACAGAGCCGGAACCGGATATTTGTACTTGAGCGATATCTGAATGCGTTTACGAGGTAGCAGGCGTGTGGTTCCCCGCTTTTGTGAAAATTGCGCGGTTTTTGTTTGGCGGGATGAGAAGAGACTTGCATATTTGCGGGGTAAGACTGGCTGTCAGTATCGATAAAATCAGACGAAAAAACGCCTTTGGCTGATTTGTAAGCTCATAGCGTCAACCATAAGTGAAGACATGAAACAAATTGAGGTCGTAGCAGCTATCATTTTCCACAACGACAAAGTTCTGTGTGTACAGCGCGGAGAGAACAGGTACGACTATATCTCCAGGAAATTTGAATTCCCGGGAGGTAAAATAGAAGAGGGAGAGACAAGGCAGGATACCATCAGAAGAGAAATACTGGAAGAACTGAATATAGACATTGCCGTCGGAGAGGAATTTCTTACAGTGACACATCGCTATCCGGATTTCATGCTGACAATGCACAGTTTTATCTGCAGGACAGACAGCTCCGAATTGACCCTGACCGAACATATCGACTACAGGTGGCTTGAAAGGAAGGATTTAGCCGGTTTGGACTGGGCTGCCGCTGATATACCAATCATGGAAATACTCATGTATTCATAGCATAATTTAATTAATTAAAAAATAGAAAATAGTTTAGAATCAG
>CAILQK010000277.1 GCA_903836265.1 uncultured Bacteroidota bacterium
ATCCATTTGCCCAGCAGCTCCAGTACTGACTGGCGATCAGCTTCCAGTGCTGCTGTCTGCTGTTGCGTTTTCAGTATCTGAACCTTTACCTGATCGGCCGTGGTACGCAGGGCGATGCCACCGGCTACCGCTGCTTCTGCCTGTTTCAGGTGGCGATCCAGATCCTCGAGGGAAGACGTGAGTATCGAAGCGCTCTCCTGGATGAGCAGGGCGCGATAAAACAGGTCGGTCACAATTTCCCGTATCTGGTACGCATCAACATCTGTCTGTGCAGATGCGAGTTCGGCCTCCAGATTGCGCTGCTGCCGGAGAACCTTGTCGGAACCTCCATCGTACAGGCGTTCGGCTACATCCACAGAGAGGCGGTACTGATCTTTGGGGATCTCCACCAGCGGCGCTGCCGGGTTGCCGAAGGGGAATGTTACCACGTCACTCTGAAAGGAAGCCTGGCCGCTCACGGAAATACGCGGCAGGTTGTTTTTGCTGATATTCTCGAGCTGGAGGGCATTCACAGAAGAGGCCACGCTCTTTTTCTGTTGGAAAGGGTGATTTTTGACGGCGGTCTCCCGACATTCGGCCACCGTGAGGACAGACTGGCCAATGAGCGGGGGGGCGATAAAAAGCAACAGGGGTGTCCAGCAGAGTTTCATGCAGCAGGTGTTTTTCAAACGCCAAAAGTAAAACACGACAGTCAAGGTTTCCATATTTACGGCGATTTCATTTTGGATGATTTTGATCATAATACGACCCCGGTGATAAAAGTTGCCCGCCGCAATGCGCATGCTCATTTCCGGTTGCCGTCATTATCGCATAACTTTCGGCCTCAAACGACAGCCTTATGCACTTTAACCTGACCTCCTTCAACTCCGTAGCCAGCCAGTTCATTGCAGAGCTGCGCGACCAGCACATCCAGAAAGACCGCCTGCGCTTCCGCCGGAATCTTGAGCGTATCGGCGAAATTCTGGCCTACGAGATCTCAAAAACACTGGATTACCACGTGGTGCCCACCGAAACTCCGCTGGGTGTGGCCGATATGAACCTTCCCCAAAAAAGGATTGTACTGGCTACCGTTCTGCGTGCAGGTCTGCCCTTCCATCAGGGGATGCTCCATTATTTCGATCAGGCCGACAACGCGTTCATCGGTGCATACCGCCGCGAACACAAAAACGGCAGTCTGGAAATACAGCTGGACTATGTGGGCTCGGCCGACCTGAACGATGCCGTGCTTATTCTCGCCGACCCGATGCTGGCCACCGGAGCATCCATCAATCTGGCCCTGCAGCAACTCGCACGCTACGGGAAACCTGCCGTAATCCATATTGCCGCCGTGATTGCCAGTAACGCCGGCGTGGAAGCGGTGAAGAAGGCACATCCGAAGGCATATCTCTGGACGGGCGCGGTGGACGAGGAGCTCACTGCCAAATCCTATATTGTTCCCGGTCTGGGAGATGCCGGAGATCTTGCCTTTGGCGAAAAATTCTGACTGTGATGATTACATTCCGTCTGGCCACACCTGCCGATACCCCCGATATTGCCCGCTGCCTCGCCGATTTGTTCAGCGAAGTGGAACACGACCTCGACGCTGCCGATATCGGGGACGTGTTCTGGGAAATTGAGTCGCACGACAGGCATTCCACCCTGCTGGCTGTGGACAGTGGGGGGGATATCGCCGGCATCATCACCGTAGCCGAGTGCATTTCCATTTCGGCGGGTGGCATATACGGTGTCATCAATGAACTCTACGTACTGCCGCCCTGGCGCTCCGGGGGCGTGGGTCGTCTGCTGGTATCACAGGTGGTCGCTCTGGCTGAAGAGCGGCAATGGCGGCGGATCGAGGTAACCACCCCCGGCGATGATTTTTCACGCACCCTGCATTTTTACGAGAAAGAAGGTTTTTACAGGATCGGGCCGAGGTATTGCAGGAGGATTACCTCCTGAAAAAATTATGCGCAACACCTGCCTGAACACCCCGGTTACTGACCACAGTTGTTCCACGGTCAGTTGTTTTCCTGTCTGCCGGATGAAGGAAGCCGATGTGGAAATTGTGACTGATGTCGGGAGCAGGAATGCCCTGGCAGATTTGCTGGTTACTGTATTTATGGTGGATAGTATGCACGATGAAAAATGAGGCTGTTCAGAAAAATCTGCCTCACGCACTCACCGCCTCGCAGGCATCCACCAGTGTCTTGACGGCTATGAAAATCATCTCTCGTCCCTCTTTGGTAACAAGCGCCTCGGGGTCGTCTTCGTCTTCCAGGACGGCGTCCTCGGCGAAGGCGAGCAGGTCTTCCTGCGGGGTATTTTCAAAGAAAACATTGAGGCGATCGCGGAATTTGCTGCCGGTGGAGGCATCCATCAGCTCGTAGTTCTGCTCCTCTGCAACACCAATCTGCTCCTCTGATATCTCGGGGATATCACCGTTTACGTTGGTAACAGAGCGCCAGGCGATGAGGCACAGGTACTGCAGGTACCCTTTCTCGTCTTCCGTGAGCAAGTCGAACTGTTCACTGAAAAGCCAGGCAAATACTACCGGCTGCGCTTCAGCAAAATCTTCCATCAATTTTTCATAGTGACCATCTTCAAGGTCGCCCAGCTCTTCAATAACGGCATCTATAATATCTTCTGAAACAAATTTCATGGCACGGAATGTTTATACGGCGGCACACAGACCGCCACAGTGACGCAAAGGTACTGATTTGTGTCCGCTGATGGAAATATCCGTTGCCATGACGTACAAAATCTTACATTTGCGCGTCTTTCCACCATAATACGTTCTGATTATGCTCCGCGCTGCTCTGCTGGATATGTATAACGGCGAGACCAACCGCGGCATTCCCATGCTTCGCGGTATTCTCGCCCAGTACGCCAGCCTTATGTCTTTCGATCATTTCGACGTGCGCGAGCGCTGCGAGATTCCCGATCTTTCCTATCATATCTATATTTTTTCAGGCGGCCCCGGCGATCCACTGGAGGAGGGCGGCGACTGGCAGGCGCCGTTTTATCAACTCATGGAAGATATCTGGCAACATAACAAACAGGCAGACGCCGACAAAAAGCAGGTGCTTTTTATCTGCCACTCGTTCCAGATGGCCTGTCACCATTTCAGAATAGGGGAGGTGTCAAAACGTTTCAGGATGTCGTTCGGAACATATCCTGTGCAAAAAACGCACGACGGAAAGGAGGAGCCGCTGTTCGCTGCGCTGCCCGATCCGTTCTACATTGCCGATTTTCGCCGTTTTCAGGTCACCAAACCTGATCAGATACGTATCAGGGAACTGGGTGCCAAAATTCTTTGTCTGGAAACGCTGGCTCCGCATCAACACCATGAGCGGGCTGTCATGGCTGTCCGGTTCAGTCCGGAGATCATTGGCACTCAGTTTCATCCCGAGGCCGATCCCGATGGGCTGCTGACTTATTTTGCCGAGGAGGAACGAAAAAAATCTGTCGTGGAAGAACACGGGGAGGCCCGTTATCACCACATGATTCACGATCTGTCGAACCCGAAAAAAATCAGGCTCACGTTTGAAACCATCGTGCCTGCTTTTCTCGACAATGCGGTGGAGGTGCTGCACATGCCTGATCGGGAGCTTCAAAGCTGACCTCTGGCTATTGAGATTGCGCCTGTTTTGATTACTCTTTAGCCTGACTGTCCATGATAATTGTGACTGGGCCATCGTTCACAAGGCTCACCTTCATGTCTGCCCCGAATTCGCCGGTTTGTACCTGTATGCCGGTTTCGGTGCCCAGCATGGCTACAAATTTTTCGTACAGCGGAATGGCCTGTTCGGGTCGCGCGGCGCGTATGAAGGAGGGCCGGTTGCCCTTTTTCGTGCTGGCGTAAAGGGTGAACTGGCTTACAACCAGCAGTTCTCCGCCCGCGTCCTGCACCGACAGATTCATCAGCCCGGCCTCGTCGGAGAAAATACGCATGCTGCCTGTTTTTTTGCAAAGCCATTCGGCATCAGCCTCACTGTCGGCAGGCTCGATGCCGAGCAGGATCAGCAGTCCTGTGCCGATAGACGATTTTACCCGGCCGTCAATGGTGACCGATGCTTCTGAAACCCGTTGAATTACTGCTCTCATGGTAAAATGACAGAGGCTTTTGTCGGAAAAAGCCGACTTTTGCTTTCGATTGTGAAATAAATCACCGCAAAACTATTCAAATCATGTCTATCGTAAAAGAATTCAATGATTATCGCTCCCGTATGAACGACCGCCTGATGGCGGAAGACAACAAGGTCATCAAACGGTTCTGGAGCCTCGACAACCAGACCTACCAGGAGGGGGCACTCGACGTGAAAACCAAGGAAATGCTCGGATTGGTGGCCTCCATGGTGCTGCGCTGCGACGACTGCATCAGGTACCACCTTGGCAAGTGCCATGAACTGGACGTTACCACCGAACAGATTTTCGAGATATTTGCCGTGGCCAACATGGTGGGCGGATCTATTTGTATCCCGCATACCCGTCGCGCCGTGGAGTACTGGGATGCCCTGCAGACGGAAGGAAACGGATAACGACAGTCAAAGCGTTAATCATTGCCAAATAAAGGCAGAAAAATGGAGTAACAGTTGTATCTTTGCTTGATGCGCCGCCTTGCAGCCATATCATTGCTGTTTGTCTTTCTGACTTCCAACACCGAGTTTCACGAACTGATGAAACTGGGTGCATTCGTGTCGCATTATGCAGAGCACAAAGTCGAAGATCCCGGGCTGTCATTGTCCGGGTTCATCCGTATCCACTACGAGGGAGAGGTGAAGTACGACGAAGATTACAGCAGAGATATGCAGTTGCCATTCAAAACGGCCGATTGTGTGTCGCTTGTCGCGCCTTGTACCCTGCCGGTTTCTTGCCTTCCTGTGCTGCATTGTCCGTTGCCCGCAGCGAAATGTGCGCGCAACTTCTTTGACCGTACGGCCAGCTCGCTTTCCGGTTGTACCGATATATGGGAACCTCCCAAGTCAGCATAGAAATTACTGAATGATTGCCGGTTCATCCGGCCTTTTCCGAATTCATTCGCAGTCAGAAGTGTGGTTGCGAGCGAGGGTCTGCGTGCCCTCGCGCAACCGCCAGGGGCTGTTTATATACCCGAAACTATGCTCGACAGAATAATTGATTTCTCTGTTAAAAATAAGCTCATCGTCGGCCTTTTCACGATATTTCTCGTGGGATATGGCGCTTATGAGGTTACCCGGTTGCCCATTGATGCCGTGCCCGATATTACCAACAATCAGGTGCAGGTCATAACGGTAACCCCTTCTCTGGGTGCTCCCGATGTGGAACGCCTCATCACTTTTCCCATCGAACAGGCCAACTCCAACATTCCCGGACTGAAAGAAATTCGCAGTTTCAGCCGGTTTGGTCTTTCGCTGGTAACCGTTGTTTTCCACGATAACGTGGATATTTACTGGGCACGTCAGCAGATCAGCGAGCGCCTGCAGCAGGTGCAGGCCGATATCCCGGACGGGATTGGTCAGCCTTCCATGGCGCCTGTCACTACCGGACTGGGTGAAATATTCCAGTACGTGGTGCGGGCAAAACCCGGCTATGAGGACAAATATTCCCTGATGGAGTTGCGTACCATTCAGGACTGGATTGTACGCCGGCAACTGCTTGGCACCCCGGGCGTAGCCGATGTTTCAACTTTCGGAGGTTTGCTGAAGCAGTACGAGGTATCGGTCATTCCCGACAAACTGAAGGCGCAGAATCTGACCATCAGCGATGTATTCAGCGCGCTGGAAAGAAATAACCAGAATACAGGTGGCGCATATATCGAGAAAGGGCCGACGGTGCTGTATATCCGCAGCGAGGGCCTGGTGGGCGGCATGGCAGACCTGGAAAATATCGTGTTGCGGAGCGAGCCGGGCCGCGCACCTGTACGCATACGCGATGTGGCTGCAGTGGGCACCGGATCGGCTACCCGTTACGGCGCGGTGTGTTACAACGACCAGGGCGAGGTGCCTGGCGCAGTTGTGATGATGCTGAAGGGAGAAAACTCTTCAGACGTAATCAAAAATGTAAAAGAAAAAATTGCTGCCATACAGAAAACATTGCCGGAGGGTGTAGTTATCGAGGCATTTCTGGACAGAACCAAGATGGTGAACAACGCCATTTCAACGGTGGAAACCAATCTGCTGGAAGGCGCCCTTATTGTGGTCTTCGTGCTGGTTTTCTTTTTGGGAAATGTACGTTCCGGGCTTATCGTGGCCTCGGTAATTCCGCTGTCCATGCTGTTTGCTGTCATTCTGATGAACTTCTTCGGGGTGGGCGGCAACTTGATGAGTCTGGGTGCCATAGATTTCGGGCTTATCGTGGATGGAGCCGTCATCGTGGTGGAAGCCATCATGCACCAGATTACTCACAGCAAACACTTCAAAGAGGTGGATCGCCTTTCACAGCGTCAGATGGATGAGGAGGTGCATCACGCTTCGTCGAGAATCATGAATGCGGCCGTATTTGGCCAGATTATCATTCTGATCGTGTATCTGCCTATCCTGTCGCTGGAGGGTATTGAGGGGAAAATGTTCAAGCCGATGGCGCAAACAGTGAGTTTCGCTATCCTCGGAGCATTTGTCCTTTCACTGACTTACGTACCGATGATGAGCGCACTGTTTATCAACCGGAATGTTTCACATAAAAAAACACTCAGCGACAGGCTCATGGAGCACCTGGAACGCTGGTACCAGCATATACTGGAGCGTATCCTGAACTTTCCCAAAACGGTCATCGGGGTTTCGGTGACCCTGCTTGTTGTTTCCCTGTACATTATGTCAACACTCGGCGGCGAGTTTATTCCGGAACTGGAAGAGGGTGATTTCGCCGTGGACACGCGCGTGCTGACGGGCAGTAATCTCACCACCACTATCGAGGCCACCCGGCAGACAGCCGGTATCCTGCTGAAAAATTTCCCCGAAGTGGAAAAAGTGGTAACCAAGATAGGCAGCGGCGAGATTCCAACCGACCCCATGCCGATTGAGGCGAGCGACATGATGGTCATTCTGAAGGACAAGAAAGAGTGGACTTCAGCCAGAACATTTGATGAGCTGGCTGAAAAAATGAGCGCAAAAATAGCGGAGGTGCCCGGGGTTACTGCAGGTTTCCAGTTTCCGGTACAAATGCGCTTCAATGAACTCATGACCGGTGCCCGACAGGATGTGGTCTGCAAGATTTTCGGGGAAAATCTCGATACACTGGCTTTTTATGCACAAAAACTGGGTAATATCTCCAATACGGTAGAAGGGGCTACTGAACTCTATGTGGAGGCGGTGAATGGTATGCCGCAGGTGGTTATCCGCTACAACCGGGATGCCATGGCCCAGTTCGGGCTCGATGTGGAGACGATCAACAACACTGTGAATGCCGCTTTCGCTGGTGCAGTAGCCGGAAAGGTGTTTGAAGGGGAACGTCGCTTCGATCTCGCCGTGCGCGTGCAGGGTGAAGCCCGCCGTACACTGAAAGACGTGCAGAATCTGCCCATCGCTACCTCCGGCGGTGCTCAGATTCCGCTCAGCCAGGTAGCCTCAGTGGAAGAAATTGAGGGGCCCAATCAAATCCAGCGCGAAGATACCAGGCGCCGGATTGTGGTGGGTTTCAACGTGCGCGGCCGCGATGTGCAGAGTATCGTGGGTGAGCTGCAACAGAAGGTAGAGCGGGAAATCAAACTTCCGCCCGGTTACTATATTACTTACGGAGGAGCTTTTGAAAATCTGCAGGCTGCCAAAGAACGTCTGATGGTAGCCGTGCCAGTGGCGCTGCTGCTGATTTTCCTGATGTTGTACTTCGCGTTTGGCTCGGTCAGGCAGGGAATATTGATTTATTCGGCTATCCCGCTGTCGGCCATTGGTGGTATCGTGGCGCTGTGGATACGCGGCATGGCATTCAGTATTTCTGCAGGGGTAGGCTTCATAGCCCTGTTTGGTGTGGCAGTACTGAACGGTATCGTGCTGATTTCGGAGTTCAATCGACTGAAAAAGGATGGATGGGATGATTTGCGCCGGATCGCTGTGATGGGAACCAAGATCAGGCTCCGCTCGGTGCTGATGACAGCGCTGGCGCCATCGCTCGGATTTATACCCATGGCCTTCAGTATGGGCGCAGGTGCGGAGGTTCAGCGTCCGCTGGCTACTGTAGTAATCGGTGGTATCGTTTCTGCTACATTACTGACACTTTTCGTACTGCCGCTGCTGTATGTTTATTTCAATTCGCCGATTGAGAAACCGCATAAAAAACGGAAACACAGGCATCACACAACGGTGATACTGATATTGCTGTCCGCCGTGACATATCTCGGGGCCCAGCAGCCGGTCAGTTTCGAAAACGCCATCAATACAGCCTGGGAGAATAATCCGGATGTGCGCTCGGCGCAGTTGAATGCGCAGTATTACGAAACCCTGAAGGGCACCTGGAAGGATATAGCCAAGACGGATTTCAACATAGAGCTCGGACAATTCAACAGCTATCAGTTTGACAACAAACTGGGTGTTTATCAGGGATTCGCGGCGCCGGGTGTGTATAAAAATCAGCGCAGGGTGTTCACCGAGAATCACCTTGCTGCGGAGGCTGGTACGCAGGACGCCCGTCGTCGTTTGCGTGCAGAAGTGGGTGCTCTGTACTACGAATACCTGTTCTTGCTGGAAAAACAGCGGGAGTTGCAGCGTGCCGACAGTATTTTCGGACTGTTTGAAGAAAGGGCCACACTCCGGTTCCGTCAGGGTGAACAGAATATTCTGGAACTGAACAGTGCACAACTGCAGCACCGCCAGACGAGTCAGCAGTTGTTTCTGGCTCAGCGGGAAGCTGAACGGGCGCTTTGGCAATTTAACACCCTGCTGAATGCCGGCACAGTTTATACTCCTGCGGCGGAAGTGCCCTCGCTCCCGGCCGGTTTGCTGATGCCCGCTGATACGGCCAGGCTGTCCTTTCTTCCTTCGCTGGAAATCCGGAGGCGGCAATTAGCCTCGGCGCAGTGGCAAAAAGAGCTTGAAAAGGCCAGGAACCGCCCTGAATTCACGGTTGGAATCACCAGCCAGAGTGTTATCGGATATCAGGTAGTGAATAATCAGGATCGCTATTTCGATGGGGCTCACCGATTCTGGTATCTGGGTGGCGGTATTTCTGCACCACTGTTTACCAAAGCGCAGCGTGCGCGCGTGTCTGCGTGGGATGTGGAAATCCGCCGGCAGCAGAATGACCTTGCCTGGGCACAAACACAGGTTTCTTCAGCCTTTGAAATAGCGCGCCGGGCCGTTATGACCGCCCGGGAAAGTCTTGAATTTTACGAAAAGCAGGTACTTCCTGCCTCCGGGAGTATCATGAAGGCGGCTGATGCCCAGCTCGCCGCCGGTGAAATTGATTACCTGCAGTGGGTGATGCTCGTCAGGCAAAGTCTTGAGACCTCACAGCAGTATCTGGAAACCAAAAACAACTATAACCAGGCCGTCATACGCCTCCAACAATTCGATCGTCAATGAAATATCTGATTTGCACCATAGCCGTTCTTTCTTTTATTGCCTGCGGCGGCAACCAGCCGAACCAGCCGGCCCTGGAAGCTGAAACTCCCCCCGAAGCGCATGTGTCACTCACCAGTGAGCAGATGCAAAATGCCAAAGTGGAAACCGGAATTGCCGAAAAGGGCGATATCTCCTCTACACTGCGCCTGAGCGGAACCATAGAAGTTCCTCCCCAAAACATGATCAGTGTGAGTTTTCCGCTGGGAGGCTACCTCAAATCAACAAAACTGCTCCCGGGTATGCGCGTGCGCAGGGGTGAAGTGCTGGCAGTCATGGAAGATGCCCAGTTTATCCAGCTTCAGCAGGAATATCTGCTCACAAAGTCCAGGCTCACCCTCGCTGAAGCCGAATTTCAGCGCCAGCAGACGCTGAATGCCGGTAAAGCAGCCAGCGATAAAGTACTGCAGCAGGCAAAAAGCGACTTTGATGCCCAGCGCATCACGCAGCGCGCCCTCGCAGAGAAACTCCGGCTTATCGGACTGGATCCGGAAAAGTTGTCTGAAGAAAATTTATCAAGGACTGTGAACGTTTATTCTCCCATCAGCGGTTACGTGGCTGAAGTGGATGTTAACATCGGAAAATATACGGCTCCTACAGACGTACTTTTCGAGCTGGTCAACCCGGAGGATATTCACCTCAATCTCACTGCTTTTGAAAAAGATGTTCAGCAATTAGCTGTCGGACAACCGGTAATGGCCTGGACGAACGACAAGCCTGAAAAAAAGTATCAGGCCTCTATCATCCTGGTCGGAAAAAATCTGGATGAAAATCGTTCGGCTGAAGTACATTGCCACTTCAACCGGTACGATGAAGCCCTGCTGCCGGGTATGTATATGAATGCTGAGGTGTCGGTGAAATCACAAAATACATGGATTGTACCCGAAGGGGCTGTAGTTCGCTGGCAGAACAAACACTACATCTTTACAGAAAGCGGGGATGGTTTGTTTGAAATAGTAGAAGTCACTCCGGGAATCAGTCAGGCAGGAAAAGTGCAGATTACACCTGCTACCGATATCACGGGTAAAAAAATAGCGATGGCTAATGCCTACACGCTGCTGATGAAGCTGAAAAATCAGGCTGAAGAATAGAAAAGCAACCATATTGACCTACCTGAACCAGACAAAACAATTTGCTGCACGGATGTGGAATTCCGTCCGTGCTTTCATCCGGCGCAGGCCGGTGGCCGCCTTTCTGTGGATGGCCACCGGCCTGTTCTGGTTTTTTTGCCTTCCTTCGCCGCTTTTCAACGAGCCCCTGTCGGTTGTGCTGGAAGACCGGAACGGAGAGTTGCTCGGGGCGCGTATTGCTTCCGACGGACAGTGGCGGTTTCCGGAGGTAGATTCGCTGCCGGATAAATACACCGCCTGCGTGGTGGCTTTTGAAGACCGCCGCTTCTACTGGCATCCCGGCGTTGATCCGGTGAGTCTGGTGCGCGCCCTGTGGCAGAATCTGACGAATGGTCGTGTGGTGAGCGGGGGCAGTACCCTGACCATGCAGGTCATCCGGATGGCACGCGGCAACCCCGGCCGTACAGTACCGGAAAAACTGGTCGAAATATTTATGGCCACCCGTTTGGAGTTTACCCATTCCAAAAAAAATATCCTGGCCCTGTATGCTTCCCATGCACCTTTCGGGGGTAATGTAGTAGGTATTGAAGCGGCATCCTGGCGTTATTACGGTAAAAGACCGGCCTTGCTCAGCTGGGCTGAAGCAGCTGCCCTCGCGGTGTTGCCGAACAGTCCGGCCATCATTCACCCTGGCAGAAACCGGGATGCACTGCTGGCCAAGCGAAATCGCCTGCTCGACCGGCTCCGTGAGTCGGGCGTAATCAGTGAAGATCAGTGCTTCTACGCAAAGGAGGAGCCGCTGCCGGAAGCTCCGCTGCCCCTGCCGCAGCTGGCCCCCCACCTGCTCGACCGGATGGCTTTAACTGAAAATACCGGCGGAGAAGCACGGTTCAAAACCAGTATTGACCGGCGGATGCAGGAAAAGGTGAATGAAATACTGATCAGGCGACAGGAAAACTATCGCGGGAACGGAGTGTATAATCTCGCAGCCGTTATTCTTGATGTGCCCACCGGCGAAGTGCTGGCTTACGTGGGCAATGTACCCGGCTGTGGAAAGGAGCACAGTGAATCGGTGGATATTATCCGGGCACCCCGAAGTACAGGCAGTATCCTGAAGCCCTACCTGTACGCGCTCGCGCTCGAGAGCGGCTCCATATTGCCCTCCAGTCTGTTGAAGGATGTTCCCACGCAGCTGGGACAGTACCGCCCGGAGAACTATTACGAAACAAATGATGGCGCCGTACCTGCCCGTCGGGCGCTGATACGTTCCCTGAATGTTCCTTTTGTCCTGCTTCTGCAGCAGTACGGACTGGAGAAATTCCATTACAACCTGCAGCGGCTCGGGCTTTCCACCCTGAACAGACCACCGGACTATTACGGGCTGTCGCTTATTCTGGGTGGCGCGGAGGCCAATTTGCTGGATATCACCAATACGTATGCCTGTATGGGGCGTTCGCTCGGGGCTTTTTACAGCCGCGACGGGCGCTATGCTGCCGACGATTTCAGAAAGCCATCATTTTTATACCGGAAACAAGTCTCCGGAAGCAGAAAAACGCTGACCGAACACAGCGATTTGCTCTCTGCCGGTTCTGTCTGGTTTGCATTTGAGGCCATGCGGGAAGTGGAGCGGCCAAACAGCTCGGGGGATTGGGAATTGTTTCGCGCCGGACAGCCGGTGGCCTGGAAAACGGGAACCAGCTTCGGCTTCAGAGATGCGTGGGCTGCCGGTGTTACTCCGCAGTACGCTGTGGGCGTATGGGTGGGCAATGCCGATGGCGAGGGTAGACCCGGACTCATTGGCGTCGAGTTTGCAGCCCCCGTTCTGTTTGAGATATTTGATCAGCTTTCATCGGATACCCGCTGGTTCGATCCTCCCTACGATGATATGAAGCAGGTGCCCGTGTGCCGTAAAAGCGGTATGCTGGCAGGTACGTATTGCGAATCCGATACAGCGTGGATACCGGAAAGTGGTATCAATTCGGGCGTATGTACCTACCACCAGCTGCTCCACCTGGATGCCTCGGGTCAGTGGCAGGTGAGCAGCGACTGCGAATCGCCGGCGCGGATGCAGCACATTCCGTGGTTTGTATTGCCACCGGAAGAAGAGTTTTATTTCAAGAGCAAAAATCCGTGGTATGAAATACCGCCGCCGTTCCGTCCCGATTGTGATGATGCGCGACAAACGCCCGGATCGGCACCCATGCAGCTCTTGTACCCCAAAAATTTCACCCGGATATATGTGCCCGTTGATCTGGACGGGAAACTGGGCAGTACCATTTTTCAGGCAGCTCACCGGGATGCCGGCATGGAGGTATTCTGGCATCTCGACGGAGTGTATCTGGGAAGCACAAAGGTGTTTCACCAGATGTCGCTGCAGCCAACAGTGGGTATGCACCGGCTTGCACTGGTTGACCGCAACGGATTCAGGATAGAACGTACATTTGAAATTGCAGGAAAGGATCGGTAACTCGGGACTTTATACCCCTTGAAATAGCGCGGCTAGTGTTTAAACAACAAAAAAACCGGTGATTCGTTTTTTTGTTTCAATATGCCCGCAATACATTTGGCCGGTTATTCAAATCCACACAACAAGATTCCATGAAGGATAGCGCAAAAACGCACAACGGTTACCTGAAATACGAGCTGAAGAATTTTGAAAAGATGCCGGTGAAGATCTGGGATGATTCTCTGGAGGCATCGCGGCATGTGGCGCGTTCGATTGCGCTTGCTATCCGGCAGAAGCAGCAGGACGGAGAAAAGATTGTACTCGGTCTGGCAACTGGCAGTACGCCCATCAAGGTGTATGAAGAGCTGGTCCGCATGCACAAGGAGGAGGGTCTCAGCTTCAAAAATGTGATTACCTTCAATCTCGATGAATATTACCCCATGCAGCGCACGGCTCGTCAGAGTTACTGGCGTTTCATGCACGAATATCTTTTCGATCATGTTGATATACTGGCCGAGAACATCCACATTCCGGATGGAACTGTGCAAATGGAGCAGGTGGCGTCGAGTTGCGAGCAATACGAAAAGCAGATTGATCTGGCCGGTGGTATTGATATTCAGCTTCTGGGTATTGGTCGAACCGGGCACATCGGCTTCAATGAGCCGGGTGCCTGGGAAACATCGCCCACGCGTATGGTACGTCTCGATCACCTCACCCGCCACGATGCTGTCAAGGACTTTCAAAGTGAAGACGATGTGCCCTATCGTGCCATCACGATGGGAGTCGGCAGTATCTTCAAGGCCCGTACCGTGTATCTGATGGCCTGGGGACAGCACAAGGCAAGCATTGTTCAGCAGGCTGTGGAAGGAGAAATTTCTACCCTGGTACCAGCTACTTTCCTGCAGAAACACCCGAATGTGAAAGTGGTGCTCGACCGAAGCGCCAGCGAGGAGCTCACGCGCATGAGCGCACCCTGGCTCGTGGGTATATGCAACTGGAATGATGATCTGATCTGCAAGGCGGTGGTATGGCTTTCGCAAACTACCGGTAAGCCCATCCTCAAACTCACCGATGAGGATTACAACGAGCATGGTCTCAGTGAGTTGATCATCGAACAGGCCAACTCCTACGAACTGAATATCCGTATCTTCAATCGCCTGCAGCGCACCATCACCGGCTGGCCGGGTGGCAAACCCAACGCCGACGATACCAGCAGGCCCGAACGCGCCAAACCTGCCAGAAAACGGATCATTCTGTTCAGCCCGCACCCCGACGATGACGTGATTTCCATGGGAGGCACTTTCCAGCGCCTGGTAGATCAGGGCCACGAAGTGCATGTTGCCTACCAGACTTCAGGAAATATCGCCGTTCACGACTACGATGCGCTCAGGTACGCCGAGTTTGTACTTGAATTCGGTCAGGTACACCAGACCATGCCCGAAGAGGAAATAAAGCGCTTCAAAAAAATTATACAGTTTCTCAACAAAAAGAATGATTCCAGCGAAGATATTCCGGAAGTGCGCAGTATCAAGGGGCTGATACGCAGGGGTGAGGCCCGTGCAGGTGCCCGATTCACCGGACTGCCCGATGAAAGAATTCACTTTCTGGATATGCCCTTCTATGAAACCGGCCGTACCCGTAAAAAACCGCTGGGTGAGGAAGATATCCATCTTGTAATGGAACTCATCGAGCGCATAAAACCGCATCAGATATTTGCAGCTGGCGATCTGGCCGATCCGCACGGAACACACCGCGTTTGTCTGGATGCGATATTTGAAGCATACCGTCGCCTGAGCGGCGGGCACGACTGGATGAAGGACTGCTGGGTGTGGATGTACCGCGGTGCATGGCACGAGTGGCCTGTATATGAAATTGAAATGGCCGTGCCAATGAGTCCGCAGCAGTTGCGCAAAAAGCGCCAGGCTATATTCATGCACCAGAGCCAGAAGGACCGTCCGCCGTTCCCGGGCGATGACAAGAGGGAGTTCTGGCAGCGTGCAGAGGATCGCAACCGCGATACAGCAACTCAGTACAGCGCACTTGGACTGGCAGAATACGAGGCCATGGAAGCATTCGTGCGCTGGAAAGGGTGATTGTTTTTACTACACTCTGGCAGTAAAATCCTGGAAATGGCTCAGCAAAATCAGCGCGAGCCAATAAAAGGGGATAGCGAATACGAAGGCATCAAACCGGTCGAGCAAACCTCCGTGTCCGGGCAGCAGGGAACCCGAGTCCTTGATTTGCAGGCTCCGTTTGAGCATGCTCTCTACCAGATCTCCGATTGTTCCGAATATGACTGCAGTCACTGCCAGTACAATCCACTGGGCCGGCGTGTATGAATCAATGGCAAATGAAAGTCCCCATGCGGTGAGCACTGCCAGTACCCCTCCGCCGATAAAGCCTTCCCATGTTTTACCCGGAGAGATACGTTCATAGAGCTTGTTCCTGCCGAACCTGGAGCCGATTATATAAGCCCAGGAGTCGTTCGACCATATCAGCAGCAACAGGCCGAAAATGCGCCAGGGGTCGTAATCGCCCGTGCCGAAGAACTCGCCCGCCGGCATAGACAGGCAGGTGAGCAGGGAAAATGGCAGGCTGATATACAAGAGCCCGGTTGTATGGTATCCGGCATTTTCGAACGGCTTTTCCGGGCGAAGAAAAAGTTCCAGGGCAAGGAATACAGGTGCAGTCAGCACTGCCAGGACGATCCCGTAGAAAGAGAATGATCCGCCGAGCAGTCCCAGACTGCTTCCGCCAAGCAGCAGATAAACACTGGTGCCCCACGCTGTTCCGGCTGCCTGTCGGAGTCTGTCGTACCGGTCATTTCTGAACAGCAGGCCGGTCAGTTCCAGGAGGCACCCTGCAGTTACGAGTGCGAACAGCGCGAAAAAAGCATTTTTACCTCCGAAAACGCCGCCCAGCATGATTGCGCTGAAGATGATACCTGTTACAGTGCGTTGAATCATAATCTTCTGTTGATTGAATTAATCCTTGCCCTCCGTTACGCGGCGCCAAAGTTCGGCAAAGGACTGCTTATTTTCTTCCATGTGCTCCCGGTTGCGGTTGTTTTGTTTCACATCCCACTCGCCTTTTTCATTTTTGAACAGCAGAAACGGGAAAACATAGTTGTTGCCTCGCAGGGTTTCACCCATTATTCCGAACCGGAGGTCGTTTACCTGCAGGGTATCGCCATTGTAGGGGAGTACGTTGTAGTACCCGTCCGAGAACCAGCGCAGGAACCGGCCAGCCCGGTCGTCGGCCGGAATATGGCTCATCAGGTGATGGTTTTTGGGAATAACCGAAAATTGCCCGATTTTTCTCTCCCGATCATTGAATCCGTACAGTGCGAAGTAGTATGCGGTGTCGCCTTCTGCTGTACCCGCCCATACAATATTGTTGAAAATGGTCGGATTGGTGTAGATACGCGAATACTGTATGCCCTGTTCTTTCAGTGAGGCCTCAAAGGCATTGACTACAATCCATTTATGCCATACCGTGTAAAAAAGGATATAGCCACAGAACCAGGCGATGCCGAGCCAGTTGGTGAGGGCTCTTTTGCTGTTTTCACGGTTGAAGCGGGTGGCAAGCAGCAGAAAAGCCAGAAAGGGCAGGGTAGCGATCGGATCCACTACAGACACTGTGCACCACTGTACCCGCAGGTCGTCGAACGGCTGAAACACCTGCGTACCCCAGCTCGTAAAGCAGTCGAGCAGCGGATGTGTAGCTATACTCCAGAAAAACACGGCCACCCAGGTTCTGTAATCTGTATTGACGGGTGACAGCTCGCGTTTCCAGTAGTCGCGCCACAACCGGTAAGCGAACAGCGCACCCAGCACAAGCGTGGGAATCAGGATTTGCCACCTGAGCCCTTCGCCAAGGGCTACCGGAATAAAGTTGATACCCACGGCCGCGCCCAGATAAAACAACAGCCAGATGGACATCAGAGCGCCCTTGTAGCCTTTTCTCTGGTGTATTCGCTCGTCGTAAAACCATCTGACCAACCAGGCCAGTACCCATGGCGCCAGCATACTGAACAGGATAGAGTGCATGAAGCCCCTGTGAAACGAAGTGCCCGTAATTTCATCGGTGAACAGACCGGCAAGTACGTCCAGATCGGGTATGGTGCCGCCTACTGCGCCCCATACCATGGCCCGATTGCCTATTTTTTTTCCGGCGACTGCCTCGCCGCAGGCCGCACCCAACACTATCTGAGTAAGTGAATCCATGTAACTGACTGGTTTGCCATCGCTTTGGCGGCGCAAAATACGCATATTGGCGCACGCTCCGCAGTGAAAGCACACAGAACGCCAAAGAGCGACCAACGGTTTTCATACAGGGTATAAAATGATCTTTATATTTGCCCTTCATCATTTTCAACCGGCTCAATATGAGATTGCTCGCCCTGCTCCCCATTTTTCTCGTGCTTCATCTTTCTGCCCAGCAGAAACCTGAATCGGTTCATCTGGGTCCCGATGCCCCCGAATGGATAAACATGATGGTATCCGATCATCCCAATGTCCTTGAAATTCAGCAGGCGTACAATAACTATTACGAGTCAAACCCCTTCGAAAAAAACAGCTATACCCAGTTTTACAAACGCTGGATGCAGTGGGCGCGCCCGCTCATGCAGGGCGACGGAACAATTCATGAACCATCGGTGGAGGAAATGAATGCGGAGGAGAAACAGCGCCTGCTCCTGCGCGCACAGGAGGCTCAGCAGCGTGGAGGGGCAGCAGGCTGGACGTTCGCGGGGCCCAGACAGACGTTCGATACAGACGGCCAGACAATCGTTACCTGGCAGACGAATATTTACTCCATTGCGGTGGCTCCTTCCAGTCCGAATGTCCTGTACGCAGGGGGCGAAGCAGGCGGCCTCTGGAAAACTGCCGACAAAGGCATGAACTGGTCGCTGCTCACGGCCGGAATCACGCACGGAGCATTCGGAGCAGTCGCCGTGCACCCCAACGACCCGAATACTGTTTACGCCGGAACGGGCGGAAAAATCATCAAAAGTACCGACGGCGGTATCACCTGGACGAACGCCTATACAGAAAATAATCTCTGGACAAACGAACTGGCCATCAAACCCGATCAGCCTGATGTGGTGCTGGTAGCTACCGATCAGGGTTTGATCAGAACAACCAACGGGGGTGCCAGCTGGACGAAAATACACGTGCAGCAAACCTGGACGGTCAAGTTCAAACCCGGTACACCTTCAACGGTATTCACCGTCAGGAAAAGTGGCTCGGGGTCCGACTTCAGGGTTTCCACAGATGCAGGTGCCACGTTTGCCAACGCCGGTACAGGCTGGTGGGCACCCGGCGCCGGACAGTCGGTAACCGGGGCAATTATAGCCGTGTGCCCCTCAAGCCCCTCGAAAGTGTATGCCTACCTGTGCGGTGAAGGTGGAAATCTGGGCGGATATATCGGTGTTTTCAAAAGCGTAAATGACGGCGCCAGCTGGACGAATACCAATCCGTTCAACAATATCGGACAGCCTTACTCCATTCCCAACCATACCAATCTGATGGATGCCAATGGGGTTGACTGGTTCACACAGGGTTTTTACGACATGGCGATTGTTGTGAACCCCAATAACGATAACCAGCTGATTGCCGGAGGTTGCTCCTGGTTTAAAAGCAATAATGGAGGTCAGACGTGGGAACCACTCGGCGGCTATGTTGGCGGACTGTCGTGGAGTCATCCGGATATTCAGGCACTGACTGCCATCGGAAACGACCTGTGGATTACCTCGGATGGTGGTATCAACTACTCTCCCGACTTTGGTGCTTCCATGGACGCCCGCATGAACGGTATTTCCGGCTCCGACAACTGGGGCTTTGATGCCGGCTGGAATGAGGACGTACTGGTGGGTGGCCGTTATCACAACGGGAATATGGCCTGGCATGAGTCCTTCCCGGAAGGAAAATTTTACCGGATGGGTGGCGCGGAGGCAGCTACCGGGTATGTCAATCCGGGTGATGCACGAAAGACCTACCACTCTGACATTGGCGGTTACCGTCTGAAGGGCGGATTCAAGGATGGCGTGAGCTATTTTCCGGTTGGGCTGTTCCCCAACGAATCTTATGCCTACTACGCCAACTCTGAAATGGTGTGGGATCCGCGCTGCTGGAATATCGTTTATCTCGGAAACGGAAATAAAATATGGAAGAGTAGCGACGGTGGCACTTCATTCGCTGCCCTCTACACCTTCCCGGGAAACAGCGACAATGCAGTTTATGATATTGAAGTGAGCCGCTCCAATCCGGAAGTTATCTATTGCTCACAGTGGGATGGAACCGACGATGCCATGTGGCGCAGTAACAACGGCGGCAAAACATGGACGCAGCTGACCAAGCTCCCGCTGCCCAACAACAACGACCGGGTTAAACTGGCACTGAGCGCCGAAAATGAGAATGTCCTCTGGGCATCGGTAAGTTATGGCTCCAATGGCAGGAAAATATATAAAACAACCGACGGCGGTGTATCGTGGGTAAATCTGACCACTCCGATTCTGAATAATATACGGATCACAAATATTATGGCCCAGTACGGTACCGATGGTGGTGTTTATCTGGGTACCAATGCAGGGGTGTTTTACCGGAATAACAGTATGGCAGACTGGCAGCCCTACAGCACGGCCCTCCCGCTTTCTGCGGAAACAAACCGCCTTAAACCCTTTTATCGCGACGGAAAAATCAGAAACGGCACCTGGGGATTTGGCGTCTGGGAGGCGCCCCTGTTCGAGCCCTCGCAGATCATCGTGCAGCCTATGGCCAGTGCACTGGAAACAGGTTGCAGCAGGGATACCGTTTATTTCGACGATTATTCGGTACTGAATCATGACGGTGCCACATGGGAATGGTCTTTCAGTCCCGCGCCCCGGTGGGCGAGCGATGGGCATGCGCGCAACCCCAAAGTGGTTTTCGGCGAGTCCGGTGTTTACACGGCAACGCTGACGGTCAATGGTACCTATTCCGGTTCCCTGACGATCCGTGTAAACGACGCCTGTCGGGCCGACACCATACCCGGTTCGGCAGTCACGCTCGGCGGCAACAGTTCGGAAGATTATGTGGCACTGCCGCCGCTGAACATCAACACCAACACGATCACCGTGACTGCCTGGATCAAACCGGACGGGATTCAGCCGGACTACAGTTCCATCTTCATGCACGATGGAGCTACTGCGGGCTTCAATTTTCTGCCCGGATCAAACCAGATTGGCTACCACTGGCCCAATGGCGCCTGGTGGTGGAACAGCGGCCTGACGGCTCCCGCCGGACAGTGGAGCCACGTGGCCATGGTTGCTGACCCCACAGGTATCACGATCTATGTCAATGGGAAAGGGGCCAGGCACAATTTCACTGTTCCTGCGGTCAATTTTGACTCGGGCAACCGGCTGGGCAACTACAAGGGCTGGGGCGGTCGCTTTGTCAAGGGTACCATAGACGAAGTATGTGTTTACAATAAATCACTGACACAGGCTGAAATCAGAGAACTGATGCACCTGACCAAAGATCCGGCGCAGTTCCCCGAACTGGTCAGCTATTACCAGTTCAACGAACCGGCTGGGCCGGCACTCGACAAGGTTGGTATCCGTCATGGATCGCTGGTGGGGCCCACAGTCAAAAGGGAACGCTCCACGGCACCTGCAGGCAAGGGCGTCAGTTCGCGAAGGAATGTGGTGGCAGGCAAAAAGCGCTATCCATTCGGAGATACGGGTCTCACACTGGAGTTCCCCGCACAGGGCGCCTATCCGAACGGTGAAGTGGTGGTATCGCGCCTGAGTGTGATACCTGATACCCTTCCTGATATACCGGCCAGTCAGTTTTCCGATTACTGGATACTGCATAATTTTGGCTCCAGCGGCACTTTCGTGGCACCTTCCGCAGTGAATTTTGGCCAGACGGGCGGTTTGCCCGCGGATGCAGGCAACAACTGCAAACTCTGGCGCCGCGATGCACTGGCGCACGGTCCCGTGTGGCAATATCTCGACAACAGCGACGAGGTGACTCCGGGATTGCAATCTGATATAACTTTCAGGGCTGGCAATCAGGTGACCCAATCCGGACAATTCTGGCTGGAGGTACCGGGCGGCGCCCGTGAAAACAGCATTCAGACGAGGAGCCGGGAAGATCGGGAGGTGTCTCCGGATATCCGTGTGTTTCCCAATCCGGCGCCGTCTCAGGGCTTGCTGCAGCTTTCGTGCGACAGTCAGGAGCCCTGTGTGTTCCGGCTCTTCAATGAAAAAGGCCAGCAGGTTCGGAAAATGGTGTTCAGCACTGCCGGAACACTGCCACTGGAGAACATACCTGCGGGTGTTTACGCCTACAGGGTGGAAAACGGACAATTCATGCGACTGGGCAGGCTGGTGGTGGAGTAGAGTCGGGTGTCAGTTCACACCGCACTCTACTCCCAGCAATTCCATGGCTGCGATGAAGTCATTGCCTACGGTCACCTTTCTGGCACCGCTGGTGAAGGACAGTTTTTCCTTGTTCTGCCGGTCAATGAGTTCTATTTTCAGTGTGTGCTTGCCTTTGTGGGCCGAGCAGAGCTGTTCAATTTTGCCGAGCAGTTCGCGGGAGATTACCTCGACCGGGATTTTCAGCGTGATGGAACTTGTTTTCTCGTCGCCGACAGTTTCCAGCAATCTGACGTTATTGACCTTGAACTCAAACTCGTCCGAGTTGTAGCGCTGCTTGTATTCTCCTTCAACATATACGATAGTGCCCTCTTCAAAAAATGTTTTGAATTTGGCATAGCTTTCCGAAAACATGGTGATTTCCAGCGATCCGGTATAGTCCTGTATGGTAAACCGGCCCCATCCGGTTCCTTTCTGACTGATACGGTGCTCTGCCTTGGTGACAAAACCGGCCACATTTACCTTTCTGCCCCGGTAATTCTCGACTTTTTCGAGGGGCGTGGCAAAGTTCTCCCATTCGTAGCGGAAATCATCAAGAGGGTGGCCGCTCAGATAGAGGCCTATTACTTCCCTTTCTTTTTGCAGTTTGAGAATAAGCCCCCATTCGGTTGCTTTGGGTACAGCCGGTTCCGGGATACTCACAGAGTCCGACAAATCGCCGAACAGCGAGTTGGCCGACATGGTTTTGTCTTCCTGCCAGGCAGATCCGTATTTGAGCAGTCGCTCGAGAAAAGGAACTTCTTTTTCGTCTTCGGTGAAAAAGGTGGCTCGTGGCAGGCCGAAGCCGTCGAATGCTCCGGCATAAACCAGATTTTCCATAACCCGCTTGTTAATCGTGCGGAGGTTACAGCGGCGCATGAAATCGAACAGATCGCGGAAAGGACCGCCTTTCTTGCGCTCTTCGATGAGCGATTCCACGGCAGCCTCGCCCACTCCCTTGACCGATCCCATGCCGTAGCGGATCTCGCCTCGCCTGTTTACGCCGAAATTGATCATGGATTCATTGACATCCGGCCCCTTTACGTTCAGTCCCATTCGCTTGCACTCCTCCAGGAAAAAAGTAGTTTTCTCAATATTTCCCTGCGAGTGGGTGAGTACCGATGCCATGTATTCGGAAGGGTAGTGTGCCTTCAGGTAAGCAGTCTGGTAGGCCACAAATGCGTAACAGGTAGAGTGCGACTTGTTGAAGGCATAAGATGCGAATGCCTCCCAGTCTGTCCATATTTTTTCCAGTTTGTCGGCCGGGTGGCCCTTGGCTACCGCACCGGTTACAAACTGTCCCTTCATTTTGTCCAGTACAGCTTTTTGCTTTTTGCCCATGGCCTTTCGAAGCACATCGGCATCGCCCTTGGAGAAGCCGGCCAGTTTTTGTGCCAGCAACATGATCTGCTCCTGATAGACAGAGATACCCAGCGTTTCCTTCAGATATTCCTCCATTTCGGGAAGATCATAGGTAATGGCTTCGCGCCCGTGCTTGCGCGCGATGAAGTTGGGTATGTATTCGAGCGGACCCGGGCGATAGAGTGCGTTCATGGCGATCAGGTCGTCGAACTTGTCGGGCTTCAGTTCGCGCAGGTATTTCTGCATGCCAGCACTTTCGAACTGGAAAGTGCCGTTCGTTTCCCCGCGCTGGTACAGTTCGTACGTTTTCTGATCGTCAAGCGGAATAGTGTCAATATCAATCCTGACACCGTGATTCTGTTCGATCATCCGCAGGGCATCACGTATGATCGTGAGCGTCTTCAGCCCCAGGAAGTCCATTTTGATAACACCGGCGTCTTCGATGGTACTGCCTTCGTACTGGGTAACCAGCAGATCGGAGTCCTTTGCGGTACAAACGGGAATGATTTCCGTCAGTTCCTTTGGGGCAATGATGATACCTGCTGCATGTATGCCTGTCCCGCGGACAGATCCTTCCAGGACAAGTGCCTCCCGCAGTACGGTACTTTCCAGCGTACCTCCGGCCTCCATGTATTCACGCAGGCGCTTGCAGTTTTCCAGGTCTTCGGTGACGAGACTCTCTTTTTCAGCCAGTGAGCCATCCCCGTGTATGGGCGCTGTAAGTACCCGTTTCAGGGAAATACCCGGTTTGTCGGGCACAAGCTTGGCCAGTGCGTTCGACTGGTCGAGCGGCAGATCAAGTACACGCGCGACATCCTTGATAGACATTTTGGCTGCCATCGTACCATAAGTTACGATTTGTGCCACCTGTTGTTTCCCGTATTTGTCCACCACATAGTCAATCACCTTCTGTCGGCCTTCGTCGTCAAAGTCCGTATCAATATCGGGCATTGATTTCCTGTCCGGATTGAGAAAGCGTTCGAACAGCAGCTGGTATTTGATTGGATCAATGTTGGTGATACCTATACAGTAGGCCACCGCGCTGCCGGCTGCGGAACCGCGGCCTGGTCCTACGAACACGCCCAGATCCCTGCCAGCCTGGATGAAGTCGGAAACGATCAGAAAGTAGCCGGCGAACCCCATCGTTTTGATGGTATTCAGTTCAAAATTTAGGCGTTCTTCCACTTCGGGAGTGATTTCCCGGTAGCGTTCCCGGGCGCCTTCAAAGGTGATGTGTCGCAGATAGTCATCCTGCGTCAGGAATTCCCGGGGTATGACGAAATTGGGGAGAAGAATGTCCTGTTTCAGTTTCAGGTGCTCGCACTTGTCCACAATTTCGAGCGTGTTGTCGAGGGCCTGCGGCACATCGTGAAACAGCGCTCCCATTTCGGCCTGCGTTTTGAAGTAGAACTGATCGTTCCAGAAGGCGAAACGGCCACCCTTCATGACGGTGCCTTCATCAATGAACTCGCGGATCGGCGGTGTGGCCTGCTTTTCTCCGGTATTGATACAAAGCAGGATATCGTGCGCGTTGGCATCTTTTTGATCAACGTAGTGCGAGTCATTCGTACAGATCGTCTTGACGTTGTATTCTTTGGCCCATCGCAACAGCACTTCATTTACCTGATCCTGTTCGGCCATCTGGTGGCGCTGAATTTCGATGTAATAATCTTCGCCGAACAGATCGAGCCACCATTCGAACTCCTTTCGCGCCTCCTGTTCACCTTTTTTCAGGATGGCCTGGGGTACCATGGCACCAATACAGCAGGAGGTAGCAATCAGCCCTTCATGGTATTGAAGGATCAGCTCCTTGTCGATACGCGGATATTTGCCGTACAGCCCCTCCATGTAACCGATTGAGCACAGCTTGACCAGATTCTTGTATCCTTCCGCGTTTTTGGCCAGAAAGAGCTGGTGAAAGCGCCTGTCTTTGTCCTCCTTGGTAAAAGAGCGGCGGTGGCGATCCTGTACCACATAGAACTCACAGCCCACAATAGGCTTGACCCCTTCGTGTTTGGCTGCTTCCGCCACGAACTGAAACACCCCGAACATATTACCGTGGTCGGTAATGGCCAGCGCTTTCATCCCGTCGGCCGCGGCTTTTTTGAAAAGACCTGGAATGGAGGCGGCTCCATCGAGCAGCGAAAACTGCGTATGGCAGTGAAGATGGGCGAAATTCGGCATATTGAGAGGGATATTTGTGTTGCTGCCGCCAAAGTTACGTGATTCCCCGTAATCAGGAGAAGCGGACAGCAACTTCTTCAACTTTTTGTTGATAACTTTTGTGCCCCCTCACTTCACCGGCTCCAGTACAATCTGTGTTTCAAAAACAGGCTTTTCGGTGACGGCCTCGATCTCGAGGGTAACGGTGATATCGTCTATCAGGTTGTCATTTTTCAGGGCAAAGAAATATGTGCCCTCCAGTGGTGTGTGTCTGCGCTGGACATCCACATTGATGTTTCCCTGGTAAACAAATGCCTGACAGGGCTCTTCTTTCGAAAATTTCTGCCAGTTTTCCCCGTCGGTAATGGCATAGGTCACATCCTCTCCGGTGGTGGAAATGGTCATGTCTATGGCCGCACCAAGTGCAAAGGCGGCGAGTGCCGTTTCGGGCTGAAAGGTAATCAGCTTCATGGAGCCGCTGCGGAGTGCCTGACTGAGTTTGCGGGCATCGAGCTGTCGTGCCTCACTGGCGCCCTGTCCCACCGAAATCCGGTAGGCCCATTGCCTGGTGCCGGGTGGCAACGTAAACTGCCATGCATTGACCGGGTTGGTTGTGTACATCTTTCTGGCGCTCACGCTTACCTGGCCGCTCATGGAAACCATAACGGTGTCCACGCCTGTCTGTACACTTTTGCGCACCTCCCGGAAAGAAGGGAATTCACTCAGATCCCAGGGGACGGCAGTAGAGAAACGGGTGGTTTCTTTGCCCGCAGGGGTGCGGTGCAGGGTGAAACGACATATTTTTTTTCCGGCCCCGCTTTCATTGAAACGCAGCAGATAAATACCTGTATGCGGAATACGGATGGTTTGCCTGGCAATGGAGTCGGTTTCATAGCTGCTGAAGATGGTACTCCCGGCAAATGGCAGAAACTCGACTGTTTTTATCTTTTTCCCGCCGAGTTCCGTGACGCCCAGCTCCACAGCATCGCCCTCTGCAAAGGCATATACGAAGGTATGCTGCCCATCCATCCGGAAAGTCTGATCCGCAACGGGAATTGTTTGCTGGGCCCCGCCGAAGAAGGGTAAATGAATATATGCGAGCAGTAAATATTGTCTCAGAACAGCTGGTTTCATGTTTCTACTCTTCTTTTTCAAAGTGATAATCGCGCAACTTCGGCGCCTTCCACCAGGTGATACCTACCACCAGCAGGGTCATCATTCCGCCGAATACAACAGACGGTACTGTGCCCATTGCCCGGGCTGCCAGTCCGCTTTCGAATGCTCCAAGTTCATTTGAGGAAGTGATAAACATGGAGTTCACCGAAGATACACGCCCGCGCATGTTGTCGGGTGTCTGAAATTGCAGCAGCGCCGCCCGAATGAATACGCTGACCTCATCCAGCATGCCCGCCGCCAGTAATACGGCGAAAGAAAGGTAGAAATTGGTACTCAGTCCGAATATGATGATGCAGATGCCGAAACCGGCCACACAGGCCAGCATGATCTTGCCGGCCCCCTTGCCCAGCGGGCGGTGCGCCAGAAACAGGGCCATACTGATGGCGCCAACAGACATGGCCGCACGAAGAATTCCGGCTCCCTCCGGACCAACGTGGAGGATGTCCTTTGCAAAAACAGGCAGCAGCGCAACAGCTCCGCCGAAAAAAACAGCAAACAAATCCATGGCAATAGCCGCGATAATCAGCTGATTGCTGAAGGCGAACTGCAGCCCCTCGGCAATGCGCTTTACTGCCGATTCGCCTTCCACTGGCCGGGGTGAAGGGCGCGCAGGTATCTGCAAACAGAAAATGAGCGCCAGTGAGCAAAGTATGGCCATGACGGCAAAGGTGATTTTTACCCCCGCAAAACCATAAATCAGTCCGCCAATGCCCAGTCCGGTGATGCTCGCCACTTCCCAGATGCTGCTGTTCCAGGAAATGGCATTCTGCAGTTTGTCGCGGTCAATTATCTGGGATAAAAAGGCGAAGTTGGTCGGACTGAAAAAGCCGCGCGCAATCCCGGTAAAGAAGATAATGACATACAAAATGCCCAGTATGCCTGATTTCGTCATGTGCTCACTCCAGTACGCAAGCATCAGCAGCGAGCCCGAGCACAGTGTCAGTACGGAAAGGCATATCGCCAGTATGTTCCGCTTGTTGTGCTTGTCGGCCAGATGGCCTGCCCACAAACTGATACTTATTGCCGGAACGGCCTCCGCCAGCCCGATCAGTCCGAGCATGAGGGGGTCATTGGTAAGTTCATATACGTAATAGCCCACGGATACCGACATGATCTGAACGGTCAGGGTGGTCATCAGGCGCATGAGCAGGAACCAGCGGAAGTCGCGGACACGAAGTGCCGCGTAGGCGTCATTTTTTTGTTTTGTCATTATTTCAGTGTGCTCGCAAAAGAACAAAATTTTTGCCGCCCTGTTTTAACGCTATGGAACGAATCTCTGTATTTGATATCTTTAAAATTGGTATCGGCCCAAGCAGCTCGCACACTATGGGCCCCTGGCGAGCCGCCCAGCGCTTTCTTAGCGAGATTAATCTCGACAAGGTGGCCGCTGTTCAGGTGGAATTGTACGGTTCTCTGGCCAAAACCGGCAGGGGGCATGGTACCGACCTCGCTGTTCAGCTCGGTCTTAATGGCGACGACCCCGTGACTATTCCGGTGGAGGCCGTTTACCCAACCATTGAACAGATTGCCACTACCAGATCCATCAAATTGAATGGAGGCAGGATTATTTCCTTCAACCCCGACAGCGATATCGTTTTTTACTTCGACCAGTCGCTGCCGCACCATGCCAACGGGCTCATCTTCAGGGCATTTTATAACGATGGGGGAGGGGAGAGCCATACCTATTATTCTGTGGGTGGCGGTTTCGTCGTGAAAGAGGGAGAAGAAAAAATGGCTGGCACAGTAACGTTGCCTTTCCCGATAGACAAGGGGGAGGATCTGGAACGCTGGTGTAAACAGGAAAACAGGGCCATTCATGAAATCGTCCTGCTCAATGAGCTCAGCTGGCGTCCGGCAGAAAAAGTTCAAACCGACCTGATGCAGATCTGGGAGGTTATGAAGCAGTGTATATACAAAGGATGCCATACAGAGGGGATCCTTCCCGGCGGACTGGGTGTAACCAGAAGAGCCGCGCCATTGAGCCGCCGCCTGCTGGCCGACAAGCCCTATTCCAGTGCTGATGAATGGATTTTGCAAATTGGTCGCGGAGGCCACACTTTCCAGCATATACTCAAATGGGTAAGTTGCTTCGCGCTGGCTGTCAATGAGGAAAATGCCGCTTTCAGCCGGGTGGTTACGGCGCCTACCAATGGTGCCGCGGGCGTAATTCCGGCCGTACTGATGTATCACGTCTGCTTCAGCGAGCGGTATGTGAAAAGTGATATCATAAAATTTATGCTCACAGCCGGCGAAATTGGCAGCCTTTTCAAAAAGGGTGCAACTATCTCTGCTGCCATGGGTGGCTGTCAGGCCGAAATAGGCGTATCCTCTGCCATGGCTGCCGCCGCGCTCACCGAATGTCTGGGAGGTACTTACGATCAGGCGATGATGGCTGCAGAGATAGCCATGGAGCATCACCTCGGGATGACCTGCGACCCTATCGGAGGTCTCGTGCAGGTGCCCTGTATTGAAAGAAACACCATGGGAGCCATCAAGGCTATCACAGCGAGCCAGATAGCTCTCGAAAGCAATCCGGATCTGGCCAAGGTATCGCTGGATGCAGTAATCAAAACCATGAAGGAAACCGCTCACGATATGGACCACAAGTACAAGGAAACAGCAGACGGCGGCCTGGCTCTGCATATTCCGGTCAATGTTGTTGAATGTTAAATTTTAAAAATATGAATTTGTTCGAAAATAGTGATTATTAACGTTTTGCGCGAAATAAAACCGTTTTTTTGACTCAAATGTACAGAACTGACTACATTAGCGCCGCTCTCCCGACCGGAGGGCACGGTTTTTGTGATAGAACAGCCGGATTGTCGCAGTGATATCTGCGGAGCAATTTTCCTGTTTTTTCTGAATTTGCCGCATGAGGGCCTGCTTTCAGGGCTCTCTGCCGGGTAAAAGCCATAGCTGATGGTTACAACCTTTACACATCTGAGGAGTCTCCTTGTCCGTTTCGGAATCGTTTCTGTGCTGTTTTCTGCTTCTTTTCTGACTGCCAGTGCGCAGTGTACGCTCATTTGCAACGATTTGCTGCAAATCGCGCTGGATCAGAACTGTGAGGCCGAAATTATGCCCGATGATGTTCTGGAGGGGAATAACTGTCCGAACGGAAATCTGCAGGTACAGGTGAAAATAAACGGCATCTGGACCCCCTCAACGGGCAACTTCGTGGCAACGGGTGCCAATATCAACCAGACGCTCCAGTACAGGGTGCGCGACCTGATTTCCGGCAACTCCTGTTCGGGAAATCTCACTATCCGGGATAATATAAAGCCGGTTCTTTCCTGTCAGGATGTTTTCCTGAATTGTGCGGTTACTTCCTATACACCTGCCTACCTCGACGGAACACTCGGAATTGCCCAGGCCTATCCCGATATTGTTGACAACTGCAGCAACAGCACCCTGTCTTATGTGGACACCTGGGGCCAGGTTGCCTGTGGAGCAACAATCAACGGCCTGTCTGGAATGAGTGCCTATATTCTGCGTAAATGGATGGCTGCCGATGCCAGCGGAAATACAGGATCCTGTAACCAGTATCTTTACTTCGAACGCAAAAGACTCTCTGATCTTGTGCTGCCGGCCGGTATAACCCTCAGCTGCCAGTCGCCCGACACAGAGCCACAGATCACAGGAGTGCCCCGTATCAGACAGTTCGGTCTCGACTGGCCTGTCTGGCCTTCCGACGGGTTCTGTGACTTCAGCTCCACCTATACCGATCTGCCTGTTGAAGTCTGCGACGGCTCCACAACAATTGTTCGCACATGGGTAATTCACGAGTCATGTTTCCCGGCAGGCCCCTCCAATCCGCTCAATCATGTACAGGTTATCAAAGTGGTGGACACCCTGCCTCCGGTGCCGCAGTGCCCCGAAAATGTGACGGTAAGTACCAATCCGAACGACTGCCACCGCGATTATAACCTTCCCGATTTTATTGTGGCCGATTCCTGTTCCAGGATGTCGTCGCTGACGGCCTACTGGACCGACTACAACGGTATTGGCAGGGGATTGAATGGCTCGTTCACCACCTTCCCCGGAAATAATCCGTGGGCGCCCGATACCATGGCCATAATCGGCTTTGCCAGCGATCTGCCCGTGGGCGACAACCCGGTCAGGTACATCATGTCCGACGACTGCGGCAATACTTCTGTCTGCGATTTTACCGTTACAGTTACAGAGGACGTGCCGCCAACAGCTGCCTGCGACGAAAGTACCGTCGTTGCACTGAATGTGGATGACCCTTTCGACTGCTACCTTCCGGGAACGGGCGGCTGCGATTTCGCAGGTGTCACCTACGTACGCGCCTCCACGTTCGATGACGGCTCCTATGATGAATGTAATGGCATCAAATTCACCATACGCCGCGCCGAGCCATATTCCGATTGTGTCTTGAGCCTGAATCAGGTGAGCGGTACCCCCGGCTGTTCCGATGGAATACAGGATCCGGTGAGCGAGTTCGAGCGGGCTACTGCCGAGGGCGACTCCATCAAGTTTTACTGCTGCGAAGTCGGAACAACACAAACCGTCATCCTCCGCGTTTATCAGCTCAACCCGGATGGATCATTTACCCTCGACTGGAGTGGAGAACCGCTTTTCAACGAGTGCGCCATTCAGGTGAAAGTACAGGATCAGATCAAGCCGACCTGTACGCCTCCGCCAAACTATACTGTATCCTGCGAGCAGTTCGATCCGAGTCTGTGGCTGTATGGAAAAGCCGCTATCAGCGATAACTGTACGCTCGACTCCACCAAGGTATATCTCGGACAAAAGGGCCTCACTCACGCCGCCAGCTACACGAATTTTGACACCCTGTGCAACAAAGGCACAATTGTCAGAACTTTCAGGGCTTTTGATCGCTCGGGCTTCTCCAGCCAGTGTACCCAGCGTGTTGTGGTGAACTATGAACAGGATTACTTCGTGAAGTTTCCCGACGATAAAATTATCGCCGTATGCGACGGAAGTGGAAACTACGGCGAACCCGAATTTTATGGTGAAGATTGCGAACTCCTCGGGGTAACTTATGAGGATCAGGTATTTACTGTAGTGCCGGATGCCTGTTTCATGATTGAACGAAACTGGAAAATAATCAACTGGTGTACATACGACCCCAACGGCCAGTGTGTCAGTGTGCCCAATCCCAACCCCAATGCCATTACCAATCATCCCTCCAATCTTCCGGGACCGGTCGTTTCTCCCATACAGACCGCTGGCGATCCATGGAAATCAACTGTTGTAAAAGTAAATGCGACGGATCCGGCGCCCACCAACTACTCTGTTTTTTACAATCCCAACGCCAACTGCTACTCCTACAAACAGATCATCAAGATCAGCGACGGACAGGCGCCGGTAATACAGTGCGTGACATCGCCTGATACCATTTGTGATATTTCGGCCAACGATGCCGCCCTGTGGAACCAGATGTACTGGTGGGATAACATACACCAGACTCACGACCTGAGCGACGCTCCCTCCGATATCTGTATTTCAGCATCGGATGCCTGCAGCGGTGCGGATATAAACATAGAGTACCAGCTCCTGCTCGATCTGGATGGAGACGGAGTTATGGAAACCAGAATAAACAGCACGCAGCTGGGCTCACAGCCCGGCGGACTCGGCTGGAACAGTGTACCTTATGGCAATCTGACCGGAACACCGGATATGAGGCAGTTCGATGGTCGCTCTGTTCCAAACAACCAGAAGTGGGGCTTCGCCATTCAGGAAACCGTAAATGGAAATACAAGGACTGCCTGTGTAAAATTCAATACACAGGTGGCTCAGGGTGTATATGTCACACCCCAGTTGCCATACGGAAACCACAAAATCAAGTGGATTGTGTCCGACGGATGTGGAAACGAAAGAGTGTGCGAATATGCCATTGCAGTCAGGGATTGCGAGGCGCCCAGCGTAGTTTGCTTTAACGGACTGGCCGTCAATATCATGCCCGCAGGCTCGATAACCATGTTTGTTTCTGATTTCCTCCAGTTTTCCGATGATAATGCCACACCTGCCGGCCTGATCCGTTATGGCGTGCGCAAATCGGGAACCGGAGCAGGTTTCCCGTTCGATGCAAACGGAAATCCGGTATCATCCGTTACTTTCGATTGTAACGACCTGGGTACACAGGGCGTGGAACTGTGGGCAATTGACCTGTATGGCAATGCAGATTTTTGCGAGACATATATATTGGTGCAGGATAATACAGGCGCATGCAGCGCCGGATCAAAAGCTTCTGTTTCGGGAGCCCTGAAAACCAAAACACAGGATGGGGTAGAGGGAGCAGAAGTAGTCCTCGACGGGACACCGCCCAACGGACTGCCCTCCCTGAGTGTCTTCGGCCTCACCAACAGTGATGGTATCTACTCATTTTCCAACGCCATTCCGCTTGGCTCGGACTATACGATTACACCCTTCCGCGACGACAATCCCCTGAATGGAGTCTCCACCTTTGATATCGTACTCATTTCCAAACATATCCTGGGAACACAACCGTTGTCAAGCCCCTATGATATCATTGCTGCTGATGCCAACAAGTCAAACTCTGTCACAACCTTCGATATTGTGGAAATCCGAAAACTTGTCCTTGGTGTGTATCAGAGCCTTCCCGATAATACTTCCTGGAGGTTTGTGGACAAGTCGCATGTGTTTGTCAATCCGAATGATCCTTTCCTGACCAGCTTCCCCGAAAGCCGGACTGTACAGCAGATGCAGACTAATCAGCAGGGCGATGACTTTGTTGGTATCAAGGTGGGAGATGTAAACGGCAATGCGATATCCAGTTCTTTGGCCGGGGCAACGGATGATCGAACAACGGGTACACTGATACTGGATACGGAAGACCGCGTCGTCAGTGCAGGAGAGGTATTTGAAGTGGCCTTTGGCCCGGCCTCGGAAGTGGCCGGTTATCAGATGACAATCGGTCTGAGCGGACTGGAAGTGGCATCACTGCCTTCAGGTGACCGGGTGAATGCCGGCAACTTCGGTGTGTTTGATGATGCCGTTACTGTGTCAGTTGGTGAATCTGCGCCCTTCGCACTCCGTTTCAGGGCCCTGAAATCAGGCAAAATCAGTGAAATGATGCACATATCACACCGTATTACGCGCTCTGAGGCCTATGTGACAGCAGGAGCAGATGTCGTGAACAGGTGGGATGTCGCCCTGCGGTTCAACGATATGACTGGCAGTGTACTGAATACTGCAGGGTTTGAACTGCTGCAGAACGTGCCCAACCCTGTCGGCAACAGCACCGCCATCACGTTCAATTTGCCGGAAGGAGGCGAGGCATCGGTCGTAATCAGCGATGCCGGCGGACGCGTGCTGAAAACAGTAAACGGTATATGCCCCCGCGGACTGAATACGATCATGCTGAAACGCAGTGATCTGGAGCCCGGTGTGCTGTTTTATCATCTGACCTCCGGGAAATTTACGGCAACAAGGAAAATGATTGTTGCAGAGTAAAATCCTCACAATACCTGTGCGAAGCGCGGTGAAAGCAGATCTGAATGATCTTTTTCAGCGCGCTTCGCCGTTTTTTGTGCACATAAAATAAAAAAAATTAATACAATGACTGTAAAAACCATTTTTGGCACGATTTTTTAATACTGTATTTTCACACAAGAGCGTGCAAGATGTGGACCTTTCAGTTCTGTGTTTCCTTTTTTTAATCCATAATCACCTGCTTCGGTCAGGCTAAACCAATTGTTTCCATGAACATTCGTATTTGTTCTGTTGCAGTAGCCGTATGGCTGCTCGGCTCATTGAGCCTCAACGCCCAGGTAGAGTTGTCACTTCCCTACGTGAACAACGCGGCACCGGGTTCTGTCAAGAATCTGCCTGTCAGGGTAGCCAATTTCGACAGTGTTGTTTCCATGCAGTTCGTTATTCGCTGGAACCCTGCCATCATCAGGTACACCGGAATTGACGGTTTCGGTACACTCCCCAATCTTGGTCTTACCAACTTTAACGCTACCAAAGCTGTTGACAGCGGTTACGTTCGTCTGCTGTGGGAGGGTCCCAATTCTTTTCCCGGCGTGACACTGCCCGATGGTTCGACTATTTTTCGCCTGAAATACAGCGTAATCGGGCCTGATACCAGCAGTACACCGGTCAGATTTACAGAAATCACCTACTCGTTTCCTTTTACGGAGTTTGAAATAGTAAAGGTGGTGTCTCCCGACAGTACCCTGGCTGCTTTTACCGAGCAGGGCTGCAGCCTCGTCAATGGATTTGTTGCTGTGGGCTACACGGTATCTGCCGATGAGCCAAACGATGGTGAACTGGAAATGCAGGCAGCACCCAATCCGTTTTCCGACAAAACAATCGCTTCTTTTTCACTGGAGCGTACTTCAGATGTGCAGGCAACCATTACCGATCTTGCCGGTCGGGTTATTCATCGGCAGGAACTTCGCGCACTGAACAGCGGTACACATCAACTGACGTTCGGAAGAGAGATATTCCCTGCCAAAGGGGCGTATTTCCTGACCATACAGGCCGGTTCGCAAACAACCGTCCGACCACTTTCATTCCAGTAACCGAACATTTTCCTCACTAATTATCCCTCAATTTCATTCATAGGTATGAAACCCATTATCACGATGCTTTGCGCAGTTTTGATTGCGCTTTCAGGCCAGGTGAGTGGCCAGAATATGAGCACCAGTTTCGTAGTGTCTCCGAGTTCAGGCCCAGGTCCCTATCCGATTGGTACGCAGGTCAAAATTGACTTCAGAGTGAATAATTTCACCAAAATAGTGTCTGTTCTTTATCCGATAAAGTTCAACAACACATTACTTCGCTTTGATTCAATTACCAATCCGGTACTGCCGGGTTACACGGATTTGCTCCCGTCGTCCCACCCGACACCCGGTGTTATCAAAATCACCTGGTTCCCCAGTCCGCTCGATTTTCCGGATGGATACACTGTTCCGGGTTCCAATGTGACTTTGATGAGTATCTGGTTCACCGTACTCGCCGACGGGGTTTCTTCGGTGAATATGGCTACCAATATTCCCAACACACCTATTGAGGTCATCAATTCTGCGGGTAACGAGGTGTTCAACAACTCGATCTTCAACAGCGGAGGAAGCAGCGGCAACGGAGCAAGTGTTACTGGCGGCGCCGGTGCACCACCGCCACCACCGCTCACCGGCTTCAAAATTATCGCCACAGAAGTGTATGCAAAACAGGGTAACCGTGTTTGTGTACCCATTTCTGTAAATGATTTTGATAATATCCAGCTGCTGCAATTTGCCATGCACTGGGATCCGACAAAGCTCGCCTATGAGTGTGTGCGGGGGGCAACAGCGCCGCTTGTACCTACCTTCAACGCTCCTGCAGCTGCACCTGGCACCCTTTTGCTTCAGTGGGAAGATCCGAATCTGCTCGCGGGTACTGGTGTAACCAAGGCTGATGGCAGCAGAATATTCGAGGTGTGTTTCAATGCTACTGGTGCTCCCGGTACTGAGTCTGCCATAACGATTGACGGTTTCGGCTTCGGCTTCCCGCCCGATTTTACCACGCAGTTTGCCGAAGCGGCCAATGCAGCAGGTAATAATCTTTGGGTGAACGGATCTACCGGTGTGCCAGCCAGGGTTCTTGTTCAGCCCGACCCGCCAGCTGCCACAGCTGTTACATTTACAGCCGACAAAGATACTGTCGGCCCAAATATGAATACCTGTATTGATGTGAAGGTGAAAAATTTCTCCAACATCACCGAAGCAGAGTTTGCCATGACTTACGATGCCACGAAGCTCACGTTCGTTACACCGGTCACTATTCCTGCTACATCACTTAATCTGGCAGCTGCCAACTTTACACACGCGGTTGCTTCAGGCACAGGTACCCTCAAATTCAAATGGGCCAACAATGCAGGCGTAACCGTTCCGGATAACACAACTGTCTTCTCGGTATGTTTCACCGCTGTCGGAGCCTCGGGGTCTGTAGTTCCGGTCAACTTTGCCACGACGTCGTGTCCCAACCCGACTCCGCTCGCAGTAATGAAAAAAGCTGCCACTATCGCGGGAACTACTTTCGGATTCAACGCCGGCTCTGTTACAATCATTGCCCAGAACGGACCACCCACACTGGCCGGAACCTCTCCGATCTGTAACGGTGCAGCAACCGGTGCTGTTGCCAATACAACAAATGGTACTGCTACAGCCTATATATGGTCTAATGGAGCTTCTACCCAAAACCTCGCTGCGGTTGCTGCTGGTACTTATACTGTCACTGTTACGTATGGATCCAGCGGAACAAGCACCGCCTCCGTTACACTCTCTGCCCCTCCGGCCATAACCCTGTCTCAGGTTGCCACGCCTGTTTCCTGCTTCGGAGGCAATAATGGCGCTATTGATATCACACCCAATGGCGGAACAGCCCCTTACGTGTATGCGTGGGCCGGCCCCATGATGTTTTCTCAAAGTACACAGGATGTCTCGGGCCTGAAAACAGGCAATTATGTGGTAACTGTTACAGATGCCAATCAGTGCCAGTTCACTTCGTCTCCGATCAATGTTGGCCAGCCAACACCAATGAACATCCCGAACAACAATATTGTGATTACATCGCTGAGCTGTTTTGGAGGAAGTAATGCTGCCGTCACTATCAATCCGACTGGTGGAACATCTCCCTACACTTTCATGTGGTCAAACAACGCCACAACCCAGAACCTGAGCAACTTGTCTGCCGGAACATATAATCTGACCATCACCGACTCCCGCTCGTGTACTTATGTGTACCCGAATGGATTCACCATATCCAACCCGCCACAGATGACGGTGGCTGTCGGCACCAAAACAGATGTGAAGTGTTTCGGATCCGCTACTGGTACTGCCACCATTACTGTCAATGGCGGCACAGGAAATAAAAACTACAGCTGGCGCAGAGTTTCAGACAACGTGCAGGTGTCACCCGACCAGAATCCGACAAGCCTGCCCGCAGGCACGTTCAATGTAATAGTGACAGATGCCGCCGGTTGTACCGCCACACTGCCCACCCCGGTAGTGATTGCAGATGCTCCATCGGCACTCAGCGTTACACATACATCAACACCCGGATTGTGTTTTGGCCAGACTACCGGCTCCATTGATCTCACGGTAAACGGTGGATGGGGAAGTTATACGTACGACTGGCCAGGCGCACTTCAGGATAATATCCAGGATCAGCCTGCAGTATCCTCCGGAACGTACGTGGTGACTGTTACCGATAACGGTGGCTGCACCACCACTCGTTCAGTCATGGTAGGAGGCGCACAAACTGCCATTCAGAGTGGCAACCCTACTGTCACTCCTGTACAGTGTTTTGGCCAGACGAACGGAAGTATCTGTATCACACCCTCGGGAGGTAACGGAGCTCCCTTCACCGTTGTGTGGAGTGGTACCGCCTCCGGATCGGGCAGTTGTCTGCTGAATATTGGCGTGGGCAGCTACACAGCTACCATTACCGATGCACAGAACTGCACAAACACCATCTCTGCTGTAGCCGTCACAGGCCCCTCCGCCGCCCTGTCATTGAGCCCTCCAGTGCCCCTGATTGCAAATCCTGTTGCTGATCTTGATATAACCGTTTCGGGTGGTACATCCCCATACACCTACACATGGTCCAATGCAGCAACTACTCAGGATCTGACCGGTGTGAGCCCCGGAACTTATGCCGTAACAGTGTTTGATGCCAATGCCTGCTCCGTATCCGGATCCTATGTCGTACAGTCTCCCAATGTACTCAACGGAGCAACCGCCACAGGCTCTTCCGCCTGCTCGGATGATGGCAAGATAACTGTTGTCATGCCATCCGCAGCATCTGCATCCGGACCATTCAGTGTAAAATGGTGCAATGGACTGATCTGTGACAGTACAACAACAGCCTATGTGCCGGCTTATGATATCACCGGACTGGTTTCCGGCGTTTACAATATTACAGTAACCGCTTCGAATAATAACGTCATTACTCTTGCAGCCCAGGTAGTACAGAGCCCGCCGGCACAACTTAGCCTCATTACCCTGGTACAGCCTTATGATGATTTCCAAAACGGAAGCATCTCGCTGACCCCTGCCTCAAACTGTACCATCAATTGGGATAACGGCTCAACTTCCAGCTTCCGCAATAATCTTGATTCGGGTCTGTACATCGTTACTATCACAAATAATCTCCCCGGAGGCTGTGTTGATACAGTACATATTCGCCTGTACCGTCAGTATCAGAATTTCATCGCACAGGTCACACAGGAAATTGATCCGAGTTGCGGGGGCCAGAACAACGGCTCAATCAGTATTGCCGTTTCGGGTGGAGATGGCCCTGACTACACATACCAGTGGAGTGGTCCCAATGGATTCACCAACGCAAGCCAGAATGTTTCCAATCTCGAGCCGGGTAACTATTTCGTAACGGTATCAGATGCCCGGGACTCCATCAGGGTGCTGGGGCCGATTGTTCTTGCCACACCAACAACAGTAGATATCACAAACGTCAATGAACTTTCCATTACACCCGGTGGCACGCAGGTCAGCGGCGCTGAAGATTGTGACGGCGTGGCAAGCCTTGTTTTCACAGGTGGAGTAGGCAACGTGACTATCCTCTGGAGCAATGACGTAACCACCCCGGTAAACAGTACTCTCTGCGGTGGTGAATACTCGGTAACGGTGACCGACTCACAGGGCTGTACCGACTCCTGGACAGGCGAACTTACCGCGCCACCCGCACTGGCACTGACCAGCAATGCAATCAGTCCCAAATGTTTCGGCCTGTCAAATGGCTCCGCCAAAGTCTTTATTTCGGGAGGTATCGAACCCTATCAGGTGCTCTGGCCAAATAACCAGTACGATCAGTTCGTGTTTGCTTCCACTTTTTCCCAGGCTATCGGTCTCGATGGAGGAGATTACAAGGTGACTATCACCGATGCAAACGGTGTACAGAAAATTTTCAATGTGAATGTACCCGAACCACAACCCTTTGCTGTCGAATTTGCATCTGTTGATCCGGATGAAGCCGGAGTTTGCGACGGTGAACGTATTATCACGGTAAACGGAGCTACAGCCCCCATATCCTACACATGGGCAAGCAGTCGTTCGCGTCAAAACGGAACAGGCGAACGTGCAGCCGATCTCTGCGCCGGTGACATCATCACCTATATTATACAGGATGCCAATGGTTGCTCTCTGACAGTGTACGATACAGTGCCCTATCCGCCAGACGCCTGCTTTGATGTGCGCCCGGTACTCACTCCCGGCGAGCAGGACGGGAATAACGACTTCGTTTACATCACCTGCATCGAAGGCACTGATCATACCATAGAGATTTACAACCGCTGGGGGCAGCTTGTGTTCCAGACAGATTCATACTCCAACAATGTGGCCGATCCGCTGACTACTTTCACCGGATTCACCCGTACAGGTCAGGCGCTCGCCGAAGGAGTATATTATTATGTACTCACAGTGGTTGACTCGTTCGGCGAACGACGTCAGATCAAAGGGCATATCAACCTCCTGAAATAATCACTTTCCTCCCATCAGTTGATTGTTAATCGTTTGACAAAACAATGAAAAAATTATTCTCCATACTGACATTCTCTCTCGCAGTGATCGCTGCGAGAGCTCAGGAACAGGCTGTTTACTCCCAATATCAGGTTTTCCCGATTCTTGTCAATCCGGGTTATACGGGCTTTGAAGAAAAACATCAGGTGCTTGTCAATGCACACGCATCCTGGCTTGGATTCCCGGGTAGCGCCAAAACCTACACCCTGTTGTATAACGGGCCGATAGGTGACAAACTGGCCCTGGGCGGCGGCCTCTTCTCCGAGCAGATTGGCGATGTGTCTTCCACAAAGCTGATGCTCAACTACGCCTTCAGATTCAAGCTGCAAAAACTGAATATCGGAATCGGACTCTCCACCGAATTCCTGAACCGCTCCATTGATGCATCGCTGCTCAGCAACCTCAACGTGGATCGAAATGATCTGGTACTGGAAGGACTCGTTGACGGACAGCAGATATTCGATGCAACACTCGGCGGACATCTCCAGTATGACAACCGGTTTTTTCTTTCGGCTGCCCTGCCCAATGCAATCAGAACCCGACTGGATGAAGTCCCGGTTGATGGCGGCGGCGGCTCATCAGATGGCCAGCATTACCTCTTTCAGCTCGGATATATCGTTAATGTACCAGCACAGAATTTCAAGGTCGTGCCATCGCTCACCTTTCGCAAATTCAGAAATACCCCCTCACAGGTTGATATCAATGTACAGGGGCGCTTCATGGAAGACAAGCTGATCGCCGGACTCACTTTCCGACCAGGAGTGAATGGTGCCGCAGTATGCCTGCTCGGAACTAAAATCAACCAGTATAATGTCTTCTATTCCTATGAACTGTCTTTCTCTGACTTCCAGCGATATAATGGAGGATCACATGAAATAAGCATTGCCTACAGCCTCGACCGCAAGGTGAAAGCTGCTCCTTCAGATGGCAATCAATAAAATCTCGAACTGTCTTTAACAATTGGTTTTTGGGATGGCCTCTCTCCTTGATGTAGGAGGGGGGCTTTTTGATTTTTCATATTTTTTTGTGGTTTCGATTAAATATCGTAACTTTGCGATGGCTTTTTTTATGCCGTTAATCCTTACCATCCGGTAAAGTCTGTAAAACTTCTCTGTCAACTTGACCATGCGGTTCCGCTGCTCCCTGCGGGCCGGTCATTTTGTAGAGCATCCGTGATAGCATCACCTGCTCCTTACCTGGTAATTTTTTCCGAAACTGTATAGCGTTACTGTCTGATTTCATTACGAATCAATTGATTTTGCCGTACACAGGCTTGTCATTCTACAATAGCGCAACATTCTGATGTGGTATCACTGCATCGGGTGTTGCGCTTTTGCTTTTTAAATCGCTCTTCTTCTATCAAACAAATTTTTAAAACATGAACAAAGTAATTTCACAATTCAAGGCGTACCTGACGGCACTCCTTCTTGTG
>CAILQK010000278.1 GCA_903836265.1 uncultured Bacteroidota bacterium
CACCCCATTCCGGCATCTGTTTATCATCAGGGCTGGGCCAGAAACGGCCAGATTCGCAATAATAACACTTACTACGGGTACAACCTGCCGCTGGGTTATGCTTACGGCGGCCCGCTCTTTTTTGCCCATTATTCTTTCCTCGGCCTCGATCCCAGAAACCTGAAGGACACGTATGCTGACTACTGGACCCAGAACAGGAACCACACCCTGATCAACCGGGCGTACTGTGTGGCCAATCCGCTGGGGAAGATCGGTTACAGCGAGAAGTGCTGGGGACTGACGGCCAGTGATAACCAGCAGGGATATAATGCCCATGCACCCGACAACGACCTCGGAGTGATTAGTCCGACGGCGGCGCTCAGTTCATTCCCCTATACTCCCGCCGAGTCCATGGAAGCGCTGAAATTCTTTTACTACCAGATTGGCGACCGTCTGTGGGGTCAGTACGGCTTTTACGATGCATTCAACCCGACAGCAGGCTGGTATGCAGATTCGTTCCTGGCCATTGACCAGGGCCCCATTGTTGTCATGATCGAAAATCACCGCACCGGAAAACTCTGGCAGCTGTTCATGAGTGCGCCGGAGGTAGCTGTGGGTGCAAACAAGCTTGGATTCACCTATTAATTACATATATTGCTCAACATGAAACACCTGTTAACTTTTGCCATTTTCCTGTCAGGCTTTCTCGCGCAGGCGTACGCGCAGGACAGAGATGCCTTTGTGGAGAACCTGCTCGGACAAATGACCATTGATGAAAAGATTGGTCAAATGACTCTTTTCACTTCCGACTGGGACGTTACGGGCCCTTCCCTTCGTCCACAGTACAAAGATGATATCAAATCCGGGAAAGTAGGGGCGGTATTCAATGCCTACACAGCAAAATACACCCGCGAATTGCAGCGTATTGCCGTTGAAAACACACGCCTGAAAATTCCGCTCCTGTTCGGGTACGATGTCATACACGGACATCAGACGATCTTCCCGATTTCTCTCGGAGAGTCGTGCTCCTGGGATTTGCAGGAAATGGAAACTTCAGCCCGTATAGCTGCGGAGGAGGCCTCCGCACAGGGACTGCACTGGACATACGCGCCCATGGTAGACATTGCCCGCGATCCGAGATGGGGTCGGATATCTGAAGGCGCGGGAGAGGATACCTGGCTCGGTTCACTGATTGGTGCCGCGCGTGTGCGCGGATTTCAGGGCAAAAGCCTCAGGGACAACAATACCTTGGCTGCCTGCGTCAAGCATTATGCCGTTTACGGAGCTGCCCAGGCAGGTCGCGATTACCACACCGTTGATATTTCTCGTCAGACACTGTATAACACGTATCTGCCGCCTTTCAAGGCCTGTGTGGATGCAGGTGTAGCAACAGTGATGACCTCCTTCAATGAATTTGAAGGTATCCCCGCCACCGGAAACTCTTATCTGATTGAAGACGTGCTTCGCAAGGATCTGAATTTCAAGGGGTTTGTGGTGACAGACTACACCTCCATGAATGAAATGGTGCCGCATGGTTATTCCAAAGACGACAAGCAGGCAGGCGAGCAGGCTTTGAATGCAGGAGTGGACATGGATATGCAGGGCGGTATTTACATGAACTACACGAAAAAATCGCTCGAAGAAGGCAAAATTACTGAGAGGGACATAGATGATGCCGTTCGCCGAATTCTGAAAACCAAGTATGATCTTGGCCTGTTCGATGATCCGTATAAATATTGCGATGAGGAGCGGGAAAAGCGCGTGGTCATGTCGCAGGCAAACCTTGACGCTGCCCGTCGTATTGCCCGAAAATCAATCGTGCTTCTTAAAAATGACAGCGAGACACTGCCATTGAAAAAGTCGCAGAAAATTGCACTGATTGGCCCTTTCGCCAACGACAAGCGCAGTTTGATCGGCTCCTGGTCAGCCGCTGGCGACTGGACGAAGGCGCGTCCGTTGCTTCCTGCCATGGAGGCTGCCGCTCCGGGTATGATTACATATTCGAAAGGCTGCAATATCAGCGATGACTCCATGCAGTATGTCAGTCTTGCCCTGAAAGCTGCACAGAACGCCGATGTAGTGGTGATGTGCCTTGGCGAGCAGTGGGATATGACCGGGGAGGCTGCCAGCCGTGCCAAACTCGGACTGCCTGGTATTCAGCAGACACTGTTCAACCGTATCCAGATGCTGGGCAAGCCAGTGGTGGTGGTGCTGATGAACGGTCGCCCCCTGTGTATTCCTGAGGTGGATGAAAAAGCGGCAGCCATTCTGGAAACCTGGTACCTGGGAACCATGGCCGGGCCAGCGATTGCCGACGTACTTTATGGCGAGTACAACCCTGGCGGGAAACTGACGACTACTTTCCCGCGTATGGAAGGTCAAATTCCGATTTTTTACAATATGAAAAACACCGGACGACCATTTGATGCCAATAACAAATATACGTCCAAGTACCTGGATGCACCGAATACTCCGCTTTATCCTTTTGGTTATGGCCTGAGCTACACGACGTTCAGCTATTCGGAGGTTAGTCTGGACAAAAATGAAATGAAAAGCGGAGAGAAGGTACGTGCTTCAGTGACTGTTACCAACACAGGCAAGTACGCCGGAGAGGAGACCGTGCAGTTGTATATCCGTGATATGGTGGGCAGCATGACCCGTCCGGTAAAAGAGTTGAGAGGTTTCAAAAAAATCACACTCAAGCCCGGGGAAAAACAGACAGTCACTTTCGACATAGACGAGAGCCTGCTGGCATTTTACAACCACGCACTGGAGTTCAGGGCCGAGCCGGGTACTTTTCAGGTGATGATTGGTGGCAGTTCAGCACAAACCAACAGTGCCTCCTTTGAATTGAAGCAGTAAAAACCGGCCCAGCAGGTTGGCCTGGTTTGAAAAAGGGCTAAAGCAGCTGACTTCAGGGGCAGGACAGACCGACA
>CAILQK010000279.1 GCA_903836265.1 uncultured Bacteroidota bacterium
AGTCCGGGCCGGTGGTCATTGAATTTATACCGGGTGGTAGCGATATATACTGTTGCCTTGTCGTGAGGAGATACTTCAATGGCGTTGATCAGGCACTCCTCCAGTCCGGCAGGTGTTACATTTTTCCATGTTTTGCCGCCATCGCGGGTGAGGTGTACCAGTCCGTCGTCGCTGCCGGTCCAGATTACTCCCTTTTCCTGTGGAGATTCCATGATATAGCTGAGTGTTCCGTAGTTTTCGGCGCCGACTGCCTCATTGGTAAAGGGTACACCCGGTCGGCCCTGTTTTGACTTGTCGTTACGGGTCAGGTCGGGCGATGCTTCCGTCCAGGTTCGGCCCATATCGGTGGTTTTGAGCAGTACCTGGGCGCCGTGGTAGTATGTGCCGGGTTCGTGTTTCGACCAGATAATGGGCGCGTTCCAGTTGAAACGGTATTTCATGTCTTTGGCATCCATACCAAGATACTGAATGGGTGCTGCCATGATGTTGGAACCCGCCTTTGCGTTATTGTCCAGCACCTCGATGGTGCCCTGGTAGCTGCCGCCGAGCACATAACGCGGGTTGTCGGGATCGAAGGCCAGGAAAGCGCTTTCACCGCCGGCGGAGTAAGTCCAGCTGGCAGTCGAGATACTTCTGCTGCCCAGTTCACGGTGCGCAATGGACACCGAGGAATTATCCTGCTGACCCGCGTAAATGCGGTATGGGAACTGATTGTCAACATTGATACGATAGAACTGCGCGGTGGGCATATTGCTTTGCGTACTCCAGGTAGCGCCCCTGTTCACCGTGATACCTGCTCCGCCATCGTTGCCGATAATCATATTTTTCGGATTGTGCGGATTGATCCACAGATCGTGGTAGTCGCCGTGTGTGCCGGAAAGTTCCTCCCAGTTTTTGCCGCCGTCGGTGGATCTGAGCGCCGGAGCACTCAGTACATATATCGTTTCGTCATCTTTCGGATCGGTGAAAAGTTCGATATAATACCATGCCCGCTGGATCAGTCGGTGATCATTGGTAACCCTCGACCAGCTTTTGCCGGCGTTATTGGAAACGAACAGTCCGCCTGCCTCCTTTTCAGAATCACTTTCGATGAGTGCATATACCCGATCGGAGTTTGATCGGCAAACGGCGATGGACATCTTTCCCATTTCCGTGGGAAGCCCTTCAGTCATCTTTTCCCAGGTGTCGCCGCCGTCTGTGGATTTATAGAGACCGCTGCCGGGTCCGCCGCTGATAACCTGCCAGGGGCGCCGGCCGTGTTCCCACATGGCAGCGTACAGGATGCGCGGGTTATTCATATCCATGGACAATTCAGTGCAGCCCGTTTTATCGTCAACGTAGAGCACCTTTTTCCATGAATTGCCGCCATCGGTGGATTTGAAAATACCTCTTTCTGTGGAATTGCCGTACAGGGCGCCCTGTGCAGCCACGAATACCACATCAGGATTGGAGGGATGAATAACGATTCGCGCGATGTGGCGTGATGCTCCCAGGCCCGATTGTTTCCAGGATTTGCCACCGTCGGTGGATTTGTACATACCATCGCCCGAGTGCGTCATGACCCCGCGCACCGCATGCTCGCCCATACCCGCGTACACGACGTTCGGGTCGCTTTCCGATACAGCAATCGCGCCGACAGTGCCGGTTTTGAAGAAGCCGTCGGAAATATTGTTCCAGGAGAGGCCTAGGTCGGTTGTTTTCCACAGACCGCCGCCCGTGGTACCCATATAATACGTGGTCATATCGCCGGGAACCCCTGAAACAGCCACTGAACGACCACCCCGGAAGGGACCTATATTGCGCCATTTGACCGATTTGAAGACAGCATTCAGGTCAGATTCGCCGGTTTTGCTGTCGGATTGTGCGTTTACAGGCAGTGACAGCACAGACAGCAGGAGCAGAGGTAACAGTATCTTTCTCACGTTTGGAAAAATTTGATTAGCGGCCGTGAAATTACTTCACAGAGTCCATCACTTCCCTTGTCTGGTTAATAATAAGCTGAAAAAATAGACAAGTTGGTAATTTTGCGTCAGAATTGCAAACAAGAGACCATGAATTTAGACTTGCTGATTGAGAATCTGACGAACCCGGCTCTGCTGTTTTTCATCCTCGGAGTACTGGCGGTGTATCTGAAGAGCGATCTGGAAATACCCTACAATTCTTCAAAATTTATTTCATTGTACCTGCTGTTTTCCATCGGTTTCAAGGGCGGGCAGGAGCTGGTGCACGAGCATATAACGGCCGAGGTATGGTGGTCTATTCTTTTCGGACTGTTCATTTCTGCGCTGATACCTGTTTACAGTTTTTTCATATTGAAGCGCCGGCTTAACATACACGACTCGGGCGCACTGGCTGCGGCTTACGGATCGGTAAGTGCCGTGACCTTCGTTACAGCGGCTTCCTACCTGGAGACTCAGCAGATGACCCTGCACGGGCACATGGTAGCTATCATGGCACTGATGGAATCGCCGGCTATCATTGCCGGTCTGTTGCTCATTTCGCTGTACGCGAAGGAAGAAACACCCGGAGTAAGCAAGAAGGAAGTGATACTTCACTCATTCACCAACGGAAGCGTTTTGCTGATACTGGGCAGCCTGGTAATCGGGTTGCTGGCGAGCGACAAGCAGGCGGAGGGCATCAAGCCCTTTACCAACGACATATTCAAGGGTTTTTTGGCAATTTTTCTCCTTGATATGGGTATTACCAGCGGTAAAAACCTGAAATCCTTCTTCTCGTTTGGCTGGTTTCCTTTTTTGTTTGCCATTATTATTCCGCTGGTCAACGGCTGCTTTTTTTCCTGGGTCAGCGTGCTGGTAACCCACGATCCTTCCAGCCGGTTCATATTCGGAATACTGGCGGCCAGTGCATCCTATATCGCCGTGCCTGCGGCCATGAAAATTGCGGCGCCGAAGTCAAATCCGGGTCTGTTGCTGCCCATGGCGCTGGCTGTTACATTCCCTATGAATATTACCGTGGGTATGCCGATATACTGGCAGATTGTACAGATGACCGGCTGAGCAGGCTGTAATTACTGTTTTTCATCACGGCCCAGCAGCTCCCTGATTTTGGCCCTGTTTGATTTGCTGACCGGCAACTGGTGACCCCTGATCAGAATATTTCCCGATTTCAGATTTATCTGGTCAATAAGCTCCCTTCTGACAATGAACCTCCGGTGTATCTGGATGAACTGATCCGGATGAAGTCTCGACAGCATTTCCTGCATGGGCATCCGGAGCATCCATGACTTTCCGTCGTCTGAAACAATTTTGCAGTAGTTTTCTGTTGACTCTGCGAACAGGATATCGGTGTGAAGTATCTTGTGAAAGACCTCATTTTTTTTGACAAAAAAGAAATCGGGAACTGTTCCGGCAGCATGGTCTTTAAATGAGGCAGCCCGACTGAGGGCATTGTTCAGGGCATCTGTAAGTATATGTTTTTCAACCGGTTTTCTCAGGTAACCAAACGTCAGATGGCTTCGGGTTTCCTCCTCATAGACGGGGTCAATCAGCGCTGTCATATAAAAAACCGGAATATGCAGATGTGCTGTGGCCTTTCCGACATCTATACCGGTGAGGCGTCCGCCGATGTTGATATCCATAAAAATGATGTCCGGTTTTCCGGAGAATATGAGGTCGAGCGCTTCCGCAGAGTTGTCTGTCCGGGAAAAGTTGTTGTAGCCCAGATCGTGGAGCAACATTTCCAGTTCCAGGGCAAAAGAGAGATCGTCCTCAACAACAAGAATCTGGAGTTCGCTCATAATGTCGGACAGCGACTTGACTTGGTTACCTGTAGATACCCAAAGGTATCTCTTTCTGATAAAAGTATTACTTTTTGGTGAAAAATACTTGATATTTGCTCAAATATGTACTTTTGGATGACAGAAATCGAACAATCAGGATCGGGTACGTTCCTGATTCCCTGTTCATCCCCGTACAATCCGGTCAAATCACTGTTAATTGAAATTATGAAAAGACAGTATATTGTAAGTTCGATATTTGTTTTTCTGTCAGTGATTTCACTTCCCGGGCAGGGTTCTGATGTACTGAAGGAGAAACTGGGTCGCAGCCTTCCCGCGCAGGAGCGTATGGAGGTTTTGCGGAGCCTGATCACGCTTTTGCTCAGCGAAGACAAAGTGCAGGTGAAAACAACCTATCTGCCCATGTTGCATGAGGAAGTAATCCGGACGGGCAGCAGAGAATTTCTGGCTTACGAGACAGAAGTGCATGCGAGTTTGCTTTATCTCGGTGGCCAGATTGATTCAGCGCGCGTTCAGTTTGCGCGTGCCCGCGATCTTTACCTGACAGCCGGAAAGCAGGACAAGGCGCTCAACGCCTGGTGCAGGGTGGGTATCATGTACAGTCTGAAAGGTGATTACAACAGGGCTGAGCAGATATATCGGGAGGTAATGACTTCCGGGGCAGGTTACCGGGAGGTCATGGCGCAGGTATATAACCAGATGGGTTCATTGTTTCAGTATCGCGGATCCAGGGATTCGGCGCTGATTTACTACAAAAAATCAACTGAACTGTATGAAATACTGAAAGATACGGCAGGAATGATGCGACCGATGCACAACAGTGCAATTCTGTTGAAGGATGGAGGAAATAATTCGGAAGCGCTGGAACTGCTGATGAAGGTAAAGGCCTGGAGGGAGAGCAGGAAAATGTACCGCGACCTGTACAATACACTGAATGCGATCAGCGGAGTTTTTTTGAAAATGGGAGATTATGCACGTGCCATGGATTTTGCGGAGCAATCTTATCAGTACGCCATGAAGCAAAACAACAACGCTCTGATGATATCTGCGCTGGGAAGTATTTCGAGTATCAATACAGAGGTGGGTGATCATGACAATGCGGTACGGTACCTCGAACAGGCAAGAGCGCTTGCAGAATCAATACAAAGTACTGATGACCTGTTGTCGGTGATGTACAAGTTGGGACTGGTATGGTTGAATGCAGGAAGGTACGACCGTGCTGCAGAGGTACTGGAGGAGGCCAACGATATGGTGAAGAAGAGTGGGCCCTCGAGAATCAGTCCGAATATACTGGTATCCCTTGGGCAGGCCTACATATTTCTGGGAAAACTGGAAGAGTCGCGAACAATTTTGCAGGAAGCCATCAAAACTGCCGGAAAAATGGGGCAGGAGGGCGTTCAAAAAGATGCAATCGGACTGATGGGCCGGATATACCTGAGGGAGAACAAAGCGGCAGAGGCCATCAGGGCCGCGGGTATCGCTTATGAAAACTCATTGAAAGAGGGTTTTCTGAATAATCAGATTGAGCATCTGGCTACTTTGTATGAAGCGCACAAACTGGCGGGTAATTACAAAACTGCCCTGCTGATGCACGAACGCTACCGGGCGCTGAAAGATTCGGTCAACAGCTCCGGGCGGGTGAGGCAACTCACAGTAAAAACCCAGCAGTTCGAGTTCAGGCTGGAACGGGAGCGGGCAGCAGCCGAACAGCAACAGCGCGAGTCGGCGCTTCATGCACGTGCGATACAGAACGAAATAATTGCCGTTTCAGTTGGTGTCCTTGCAATACTCGGACTGTTCTTTTTCATAAATGCAAGAACTAAAAACCGAATTATCTCACGAAAAAATGAGGAGCTGGAAATGTCGAACAGTACCAAGGACCAGCTGTTCGCCATCATCGGGCACGATTTGAGGAAGCCCGCTCTTGCACTGCGGGGGATCAGCGGGAAAGTCAATTACCTGATCAGCAAAAATGAATTCGAGCTGCTCAACAAACTGGGCGCGCAGATCGAACAACAGGCGCAGGCCATGCACCAATTGACAGACAATCTCCTGATCTGGGCAATTTCACAGCGAAACACCCTGAAAGTAAAGGATATAGTTGTTGATATTCAGTCACTTGTAAAAGATGCACTTGCTCCGATAACGCCACTTGCCCAATCCAAAAGCGTCGGAATAAACGTGGATATCCCCGGACTCAGGGTTGTTTCTGATCCGGATATCCTGCTCGTGATTATTCGCAATCTCGCGGATAATGCGGTCAAATTTTCTGATCCGGGCGATATGGTACATGTAGAAGCAGGTGAAATACCTGCCGGGTTTTTTATAGAAATCCGGGATACAGGAGTCGGAATGAGCAGTGAAAAAACAGAGCTGCTGTTTTCATCCGAAGCCACAAGGAGTGAATCAGGTACAGCAGGAGAGAAGGGTGCCGGGCTCGGTTTGAGACTTGTCAGGGAGCTGGCTGTCCGGCTCGGAGGTCATGTGAAAATCACCAGTCAGGAAGGGCAGGGCACGACCGTCCGTGTGGAGATCAGAAAAACAGAGCGGGATGACCCCATCGGGTGACAGGGTAGAATCTGACTGATCCGTGGCGCTGCGTCACAAAAAATGGTACGTTCGTCACAACTTTCCGGTATTGGCAATTATTCGATATTTCTTTGTTAGGGGACATGAATTGTCCTTTGACCCGGGTATCCCGTACCTGCAGTCGGCATTGTAGTTCATATTGTTCAACCACACGTCATGACTCAGAAGTCTTTATTTACGTCATTGTTCAGAAACCTGATTCTCTCAGGCTTTTTCATCCTCTGCCTGCAACCGCTTTACAGCCAGATTGTGCCCAAAATCAGTTTTCAGGGTGTACTGAAAACAGCCTCCGGCGAACCTGTTCCGGATGGTGAATATACGTTTACCTTTTCATTCTGGAAGTCGCTGAATGGCACCGCCAATTCCGACAAGCTGCTGAAAATCGGAGCTACAGACTTCAATAACCCGTCCAGTCAGTGGTCGGAAACCGTAGCCCTTGGAGTGGCAGGAGGGATCTATTCTCATAACCTTGGCTCAGTCACTCCGCTGAATCCCCAAAACTTTGAGGGGCCGGTTTATCTGAATATCAAAGTGGGCGGCAAGGATATTCTGCCGCGAACAGAGTTTACCTATGCCCCTTTCTCATTTTCTGTAGCCAGTGCACAGAAGGTGGTCTGTTCGGGTGCTGTGGGCGATATCAAGTATTCCATTCTTCCGCCCGATAAATTCAAGGATGTGAACGGCGATTGCTGGGTGCCGCTCGATGGTCGCTCGCTGGCCAATACCGATCAACTGTACGGACTCGGCGTTACAACACTTCCCAATGCCGGTGGCAGGTTCCTTCGTGCCCAGGATTTCAGTGCTGTTGCCGGAACAGAATCCTGGAAACCCAGAAACTCCAGTAACAATGATCCCGACAGAGATCACAATACAGCTCCCGGGAGTGTGCAGGCGGAGTCGTTCAAGGCTCACAATCACACGGGTATAACAGATAATGATGGAGCCCATCAACACACGAATCAGGAAGCTGCCATTGCGGATAACGACGATTTTGACGGAGTAGGAGTCTATATCGGTGGAAGAGGCTATGATTTTAATAATAACGGTGGCACTGGTTTTATTCGTGCGGATGGCAGCGCGCATTCTCACGATTTTACCACCAATAATTCCGGTGGTTCCGAAACACGCCCCGAGAACCTGAACTTCTGGATTTATATCCGGATCAACTGAACAATTCCTCCAATTTCCTGAATCGTAAATACTGCACCGATGAGTATAAGGTACTTTGGTGTGATTGCGGCCCTGTGTGCTGCCGCCTCCTCCATTTTTGCACAGTCTGCCACTACTTGCCTGCCCCCTGCGGCTGATGATTATCAGACCACTGTTTTGCTGAACTACGGTTTTGCCAATAATTCATTTTCGACCCAGTACCGGACCAGCGGTACAGTGGGTCAGCCATTGGTGGAAACTGGTCTCAGTACATCCAATGTGCTGGTTACAGGTTACTGGTCACAGTTTCTTGTGCCGCCATTATCTCCCACTGTATCGGCTTCGCAGGGAGAATTTCTTGACAGGGTTCAGGTTAACTGGACACCCAATCCGCTGGGAGCAGCGCCAACCGGAGGATACAAGCTCTTCCGGGATGGAGTGTATCAGGCATTGCTTGATCCGAATACATTCAATTACAACGATTACAATGTAATTGCGGGAAGAGCGTACAAATATTCGGTAAAAGGGGTAAATGAATACGGTGACGGCTGTCCGTCTGAAGCGGTAGGGTTTATGGTTCCGAACGGTACCGTTACCGGCTGGGTTTCATCGCCCAATGCAAATCCTGTTACTGATGTGCTTGTGTCGCTGATGCCGCTGCAGGGGTATTCTCTGGAACTGGATGCCGACCCGGTTTCCGGTGCTCATGGAGGTGCGGTAGCCATTGATACTGCATCAGGTACCAAATACTTTCCGCTCACGGGCACCCAGGACTACACCCTGACCTTTTGGGTAAAGAACAAGGGAAACTTCACCGGCACCCTGATTGAATTTGACGGGTATCCGCTGGAGGTTCGTGGGTATGGAGACGGGGTGCAGGTGTTTTTAAATGGTGCCGCCGTGACAGAAAAGGTGCTTTTTGATGCCGGAACGGAGACGAAATGGCATCATATTGCCCTGTCTCATACAGGACAGGTAATACGTGTATATCTGGATGGAAATCTGAAAAAACTGGCATCAGCGGGTTTGCCCGCTGCGTCAAGTACCCGGTTCTTCCTGGGTAATAAAAACAGGACAGCTACCGGCTGGCGCGGCAACCTGGATGAACTGCGTATTTATCACCGCAGACTGAACGAGATTGATCTGCGTGAGGTAATTGCCGGCACAGCTTCTTCTTCCACGCCCGATCTGAAATATTACTGGAAGTTTGACGAACAGCTCGGCGATAAATCTTTCGATATCATCAACCGGATAAAACTGCATTTCTGCGGGGCTTATTTCTCAACTGCGGCATTCAACAGCGGATCGCGTACAGATATACCGATGGTATGCACTTCCGCGCGAACAGACAGTACCGGCTTTTACACTATTGAAAGCGCCAGTTACGGTACGGGCACAACATTCATTGCACGTCCTTCCAAATATTTTTATCTCAACTGGGCTATTCAGTTTTTCAAAAACAGCCAGTCGTACGCCACGCTCCCGGATTTTGCGTTGCCTCCGCAATCAACCATCGAAATGACCGTTTACAGCGACGGTCCCGATCCCGCTCCACAGACATTGCTGTCCAAATGGTGGGGAACCAACCGTTTCTCCCTGAAAGCAGTCAGGAATCAGTCTGATCAGACCAAAAGTGATCTGATCATTGACATCAATGGAGGTACAGGTCAGTCCAGTGTGGTGGGACAACTGGCCACAGGTTATACTCATCTCGCGTTTACCATTGACAGTACCAGCGCCAGCAGTCGTACGATTACCACGTATGTTAATGGAATACAGACTTCAGCCAATGTATTCTCCAATGTCACCGGAAACTGGTCGGACACCACCACAAGGTGGGTACTGGGTGCTGACAGAGCCAGTTTGGGGAACTACAACAATGCGAATAATTTCAATAATTTCTATTCTGGTCTTGTTGATGAGTTTGTAGTGTATAACTCGCTGCTCGATTTACTGACCATACAGAAGCATAACCTGGTTGCCCGCGATATGACCGAGGACGGGTTGATGGTTTATTTCCCGCTGGATGAAGGAGAAGGTTACAAGTTGAACAACTGCGGATCACTGCCGCTCGGATTTGGAGAGGCCTATGGAATCAGGTGGAGTAACTATGCAAAATTCCCCAAAACCAGTCCGCACGAGTTCACACCTGCTTCACGGCAGGTTACGCTGAATCCGAGTGTGACTTCGGTGGATCAGGTTAATTACACGGATATTTCGACCATACCGGTAACAGGTTTTGTGCGGTATCGCAATACTGATTGTTTTGCAGATGGAATCGAGATAACCAACGATGGAGTTTCATTTGTTCCCCGTGTGCTGACAGACTCAGTGGGGAAATTCACCCTTGACGCCCAGCCCGGAAAGAGCTTCAAACTGGTTCCCAAATTCGAGGATCACCAGTTTGTACCGGCTCTGTGGGAATTAACCAAAGTGACCACTCCGATCGCAGGCATAGTTTTCAATGATATTACTACCCGTACAGTGGAAGTTACCGTTGCGGGTGGCGATTGCAAGGTGAGTACGCTGGGTAACAACCTGGGCACCCCGTATAACAGCCTGAAACTTCAGATACGGAATGCAGAAAATGATTGTTATGAACGTTATGGTACCATGACTAATGGAATTACCTACACTTTCACAGGTATTCCACCGTTCAGACAACTCAATGTGGGATTATTCTCGCATGAAAACAATGACATTAAAAATGCCATTCAGTCGCTGGGAGCATATACGATTGATGTTACAAAGAGAGACACGGCAGTAGAGTTTATCTACCGTAATCCCGATCTGGAAGTGGATATTTACGATGGACTTTCCGAGAATTGCCCGGAGCTGAAATACTGGGATCCCCCTCTTCCGGCAGGCGCCACGGCCGATTTTACCGCCGGCAAACTGCGCAGATGGAGTCCGCCTCTGCCGCTTGGTGCTGCACCCGATTACACTGCCATGAAGGTAAAATTCAACAATCAGGATTATTTAATCAGTAATAACAGAATTCAGATTGATACAACGAAGTATTACTTCAGTGAGTACCCGATCAATACTGGTGCCGGTACTGTCAACATTGGAGCTGATCAATATACGCTGACTTCATCGGAGGCCAAAACGGTGCTGGAGAAGGGAATGGATGAGACAATCAAACTGCGGGTGGAGGAACAGTATCCGGGAGGCACCTGCATTCTCAATGAAGCTGATTTGCGTTTTGTAAACGGACTGGCTGATGAAGTAAAGGATACCAGTCTCGTGGCTGCCTCCTATTCACATTCGGGAGTCCTTTCTGCACCTTCCGGCAATCCGCTGGCCAATAAAAATGTGAAGGTTCGACTGACATTGCAGCCGGCAATCCTGTCGCCGGTGGATGATGCGTTTTACAGGGAGGTTCACACGGCCAAGACGAATGGTACCGGTGGCTACAGCGTTGTGCTGGGCAAGGGGGAAAGAGATACGCTTGTGAAGGGTACATTTGCAGAAGTCCCCTGGTATCCCAATGCCCGGGCGCCTTTCATGAAAGTGGAAGTGGACACCGTGATGAATGGGAGTTATATGCAGGATGGCGGAATAGCACGGAGAACTCATCCCGCCACCACTCATACCTATAAATTCAAGGTAGGTGACACCAATCCGGTGAGTCCTTACTACAAAACCATGCAGGTGATTGCTACCACACCAGACGGTCGTCAGGGATCAACCGACAAGGTGGCTGTCATCAGTGGTACGCGTCCGAATGGCGAGCGATTTACCACATACCTCCCCGAGCGTCCAACACTGATTCTCCGCGATCCGCCGGGAGATGCGAGTTATGCATATATATCGAAGGATTCGACGGTGTGTGAAGCCTACACTTTCGGATGGACAAACGAGCAGGGCTTGACACTCGAAAATGAGTATGACGCCTCTCCAGAACTGGTAACATTCACTGGCGTCGGAGTGGGAACGATCAATTCAGCTGAATCCGGTGTTGCAGGAGGATTCAGTGTTTCGCTTGTACATTCCCAGATCAAGGAAAGTGGCTGGCAAACATGTACAACCCTTGGAAGTACCATCAGTACCAGTGATGCAGATCTTATCGTGGGTGGTGAACAGGGAGGTGATGTGTACGTAGGAAATGCACAGAATATCATTTTCGGCACCTCCGACCGTTTACAAGTACAAAACTGTGTGATACAGGCCGATCAGGTCATCACTTTCAAGCCAGGAAGTCCCACAATTTTCCGCTACTCCGAATATTATATCAAGCGCTACCTGATTCCCTACCTCGATAATCTGGCTATTGCCTACGATGGATTGGGAAAAACGGATAGTGCTGCCATTATGCGGAATTCGGTTAATTTGTGGAAATCATACGTCAAGCTGAATGCAGATACCAAAAATGCAGCCAAATTTGACAAGAATTTCTCGTTCGATGCGGGTACCAGTTATGAAGGTGCCAGTACTATTTCACGTGATGATTTTGAGGCAGATGAAAATACTTTTACACAGCTTCTCTCAGGATTCATTAATTCGGAACTTAAATTTTTTGGAAGCGGATCATCTCAAACATGGACACTGGATGTCAATTTCAGTCAGATATGGCGCGATGAAGATGTCACATCAAAGGCAACTACAATAGGTTATGTTCTTGCTGACGACGATCCCGGGGATGCCTTCAGTGTTGATGTATTTCATGATCCTGTCTTCAAAACCCCTGTCTTCAAAATAAAATCAGGCCAGTCCTCCTGCCCCTGGGAGAAGGGTACTGCCTCGCGTGACAAACCTGTACTCGAACCGGTGGCCGGATACCCGCTTCAGGCGATTAATATTCCGTCCAGAGAGGCTGCCATTTTCAGGTTTAACCTGGGCAACAACAGCCAGACGTATGAAACCCGCTCCTACAATTTTACTGCCACGGGTGAAGATAATCCGGACGGAGCAGTAATAAAATTGAATGGAGCTGTACTAAACAGTGATGCAGGTTATGAGGTTAATTCAAATGGCTCTGTACCGGTTACAATCACGGTCGAACGCGGTCCGGTAGAGTACGAATATAATGATCTGGTACTTGAATTTGCCTCCGGATGCGAAGCTGAACGCGCAGGAACACTGGCCCTGGATCCCGCTCTCGAATCGGATTTCACAACAATCAATACGCTTGCCTACTCCAGCCAGAAAATCAGTGTCTCCTTTGTGCGCCCGTGCAGCGAAGTGGATATTGACTACCCGCGCAACAACTATGTCATTCTCCGCAATGACCTGGCAGTCACACCCACCAACTCAACTATTCGTGATATTATTGTTAATAATTATAATTTGATTGATCCGAATTTTCAGGCAATCAGGGTACAGTACCGCCGTGCTGATGGCAATGGCATCTGGACCAATATTCTCGCGCCGGCCACGTTCTCGGCTTCAAACCCGTACGAACGCTGGAATACAAAAAATCCGGATTACACCGGCTGGACGGGCAGTCCCAAACCCGATACGCTCGGTCCGGTCTCCACCACTTTCAAATGGGAAACGGCCGGACTGGTTGATGGCGAGTATGAACTGCGCGCCATCTCGGTATGCTCGGGTGCAGCTGCCGGTATGGAGGGCACTTCCTATTATATTCCTATCAGAATTGACCGTGATCCGCCCAAAATTGTTGCTTTTGAACCTTCTGATGGAGTTTATAACCCCGGAGATGTGATTTCTGTGACTTTCGACAAACCGCTGAATACCTCGCGATTTGCGCCGCCAACCGGAAACCCGCTGGGCAAAGTGGATCTGTTTGATACAGCTCCCGCTGCAGGTACAGGCCTGATTGACGCCACCGTGACAGCCTATGAAAACAGGATTTATATCGTTCCGAATATCCTGAACAAATTCATCGAAAATAAAATACTGCGTCTGGAACTGAAAGACCTCGAGGATCTGGTTGGTAACAATACGGGTAACAACCCCATGAAATGGCTCAACAAAGTCCCCGAGTTCTATGTCAACCGGAACGAGCTGGCCTGGCTCACCGACTCGGTGGGCATGACCAAACGAATGGAAAATACCAAAACCATTCAGGTGAATATCCACAACAGCGGCGGGTATCCGGTTCCCTTTGAAATCAGGGATTATCCCGACTGGGTACATGTGGTTCCGAACACCGGCACGCTGGCCCCCAACGAAATACGGGCGATCAGCTTCACTTCCGACTCCACGCTGGCGTTCGGTTACTGGCAGGATTCTGTCACGCTCCGCACGCTGACAGGTGTGGCGCCCCCGCTGGCATTCATGGGCGGCGACGAGCGCATTCCCCTGGGTGTGCGCGTGGTTTGCAGTCCGCCCGACTGGAACCTCGACCCGGCCCAGTTTGAAAACAGCATGAACCTCGTGGTCAGACTGAACGTGCAGGGTACTGTTTCAACTGATGAGGAGGATATACTCGGTGCCTTTGTTGATGGTCAGCTGCGCGGGCGCGCGACGGTACAGTATGTTCCGCAGGTGAGCTATCCGGGTAACAGTGTTTACCTGGCATATCTGACTGTCTATGGCGCCGCTGCTGATTTGAACAAACCGATCAGCCTGCGAATCTGGGATGCATCTGCCTGTCTGTTGTACGGTACTGTCACAGAGAGTTATTCCTTTGTTCCCGATGGTATCGTCGGCGATGCCAATACACCGGTTACAGCCACCACCAACAGCATGGTGCTCCGGCAAATTCCGATTACTCCCGGCTGGAACTGGGTGTCTTTCAATCTCGCTTTCCCCAATCCTGCAATCAACCAGGCGCTCGGCAGCCTGAAATACCCGGCCAATGACCTGATGAAGAGTCAGACTCAGTTCGCCAATTACTACGGATCTGCCTGGGTGGGCAGTCTCGCCACACTTGATAACAGGAAAATGTACCAGTATCGCGCCGACAAGGCAGATACAGTGCAGATGCTCGGTCTCTGCCTGCCTGATACCATGTCGGTATATGTAAAAACAGGCTGGAACTGGATCGGTTATCTGCCCTCATACTCTCTTCCCGTTAATAATGCACTGTCGAAACTCAGAACCGATGGCTGGATCCAGCCGGGCGATCTGATCAAGAGTCGCACAGGTTTTGCCCAGTACATCGTGAATCCGGTTTACACGGGCTGGCTCGGCAATCTGGAATACATGATGCCTCCTTACGGCTATCAGCTCAAGCTGACCAGATCGGGTGTTTCGGGCGCCAAACTGACGTACCCGCCGCAGGGATTTGCAGGAGAGGGCAACCTTGTCACCAATCGGGGAGGTAACATGCCTTCCTTCTGGTCGGTGGATCCGTCGCAGTACGAAAGCAGCGCCACCCTGATCGGTATGCTGTCGGCCAACGGTACCAATCTGACAGGTGCATCTATGGAACTGGGTGCTTTCGTGGGTAGCGAAGTGCGCGGCTCTGCACAGGCCATGTATGTGGAACCGCTGAACAGTTATCTGTTCTTCCTGACTTACTACTCCAATAATAATGGCGATCCGATTGGATTCAAACTGTATGACGGCGATAACGGCCTGATTCGCGATCTCAACGAAACGATGTTCTTCACGGCTGACAACCACCAGGGAAGTGTGGATATACCCGTTCCCTTCACTTACAACGGGCTCTCCGGAGCAGAGGAAATTCCGGACTATCTGAGTCTCGATGTCAGGCCCAATCCGTTCAGTCAGTCAACAGAAATCAGGTTCTCCCTGAAACACAGTGCGGAGGTGTATATCACCGTTACGGATCTGAATGGCAAGGTGGTGACTTATTTTGAAGGCGATGGACAAGAGGGCGTCAACGCCCTTGAATGGAAGGGTACTTCAGAAAGCGGAGTACCGTTGCAATCGGGTGTCTATTTCGTGAAACTGGAAACGGATGCAGGAATAGCCATTCAAAAAGTAATGCTTCAGCGATAGGCTGGTAATCCCGTCTTTTCTTCGTGAAACATTGAAATCATGACACAACCACACATCTCTATATCGGGTATGCTGCGATTGCGGGCATACCTGCGGCTGCCGGGAATACTTCTTGCAGGAATATTTCTGATATTTTCGGGCAGTGTTTCACTTGCCAATCAACCGGTAACTCCTCCCAGCTGGACGGTTGACCCGGGTGCATATCAGTTCAATATGAGCATTATCGCCAGAGCCAGGTATCTGGGTGCGCCCACCAATGCGGCGGGTAATATCGTGGGCGTTTTTGTGGGTAATGAACTCCGGGGAGTGGCAACTCCGGTAGATATTTCGGGCGATATGTTTTATTTTATCACGGTATATTCCAATCTGGCATCGGGTGAAAATCTGAAATTCAGGGTGTATTACCAGCCAAATGATGCTGTTTATACCTCCTTGCAATCGCTCCCGTTCACAACCAATGCCCTGGTAGGAGAATTGCCTGCTCCCTATTGGATTGATGTGGATAATACTTCTGATCTGCCTCCGCACCTCAATACCATATCGAACGATACCACGCTGGTGGGCATTCCATTTGAAACTATTGATCTGGTCGGTTATCTGGTGAGTGATGATGGTGATCCCGTGGTTTATTCTGCTGTTCCGGGCGCCAACCTGAACGCCACGGTCAGCGGTTCTGTGCTCACGGTCAGCCCGGTATCGGGAACCTGGACGGGTACCGATACGGTACGTGTGATTGCCACGGAGCAGACAGCCAACCTGAAAAGTGCGGCGGTTACTCCAAAATTCACGGTAAATGCCTTTTACGCGCCGCCTGTTCTGGGAGCCATTCCTGCACAGAGTAAAAATACGGGTCAGCCGTTTGATGATTATGATCTGGATAACTCCCTGACTTTTACAGGCCCTTGCCGCGCTTTCGATTACTATGTAACACCCTTCAGCGGAACGGCAACCAATCCCGGCTGGACAGCGCCCCCGCCCGGCTCGGGCCCCATGACGGTGATCGCCCGTCCGCTGTTCGATGATATACAGCTTGCCGGAGCGGGCGCCGAGCTGGCGGCATTCCGGGGTACTACCCTGATCGGGAAGGCCAGCCCGTCCGGATCAGCACCCAATATTACCTATACACTTACCCTGGCCAATCTGGGTACAGGCAATATCACCTTCAAATTTTATGATGCCAGCCGGCAGTATCTTTATACCCTTCCCACCACACTGGCTTTTGTGTCGGGTGGATCTGCGGGAACTTCGGGTTCGCCATATCTCATTCAGTTCTGCCCGCTAACCCCCACAATCAATCCGGCAGGTGTGGTCAGTATTACCATCAACGATAACGACTGGCTGGGAACGTTACCTGTAAACTATATGGTTTGGGATTGTCCGTATTCTGGTCTCAGTTCGCGGCGAGATACCTCTACAGCGAGTTATACGCGCTTTTACAGTGCCAATCCGGCGTTTACCTCTGCCTCAGCCGTGAGTTTTCAGGAAAACACCTGTCTGGAACTGTATGATGCCCAGACGTACGATCCCAATTTCACAGAAGGCAGTGGTCTGACGTATTCCATCACTGGCGGTGCAGATCAGTCGAGGTTCAGCATCAACGCAACCACCGGGAAGCTGGGCTGGAATAATTTTACACCTGATTTCGAAAATCCGGGAGATGCGAATACCAACAATGTGTATGAGGTTACCATTCGTGTTACCAATACAAACAGCCTGACAGCCGATCTCAATCTGCTGGTTACGGTTACTGACAACTCTGTGGAGAACTTTGCGCCAGCGATCAATGGTGGCTCCACACAGGTTTGCCTGACCACCTCTGCGTTGCTCACGGCCACCGGAGGGGGTACCTACCTGTGGAGTACAGCTCAAACCACAGCCAGTATCGGAGTAACCCTTGCCGGTACATATACTGTGACTGTGACGAATGCCGTGATGTGTACGGGTGTAGCCAGCGTGACGGTGAACCAGTCGCCCACAGTCAGCCTGACCGGCTCGTCCTCGCTTGTCTGCACTGGTGATCAGATCAGCCTGTTGTCTTCGCCGGCGGGAGGAACGGCTCCCTACAGTTTTTCCTGGACTGGCCCCGACAGTTTCACCTCCTCGCTGGAGGATCCGGCTCCGTTTGCCGCTTCTTCTTCCAAAGCAGGCAGCTACCAGCTCGTGGTTACCGACAACAAAGGTTGTACTGTGAGTGCTGCGCAGTCGGTAGTTTTCCGTTCGGAGGCTAAGGCAGCACTCTCGCTCACAGCGAGCACGCCCGTGTGTACGGGTGCGCCCGTGACTCTGACTGTGACACCCACGGGAGGCACGACTCCATACAGTTATACATGGTCGGGCCCCAACAGCTTCAGTTCAACTGTACAAAATCCACCTGCATTCAATGCTGTAACAGCTTCTTCGGGTGCGTATGTGGTAACCGTCACGACCAGCGGAGGCTGTATTTCAACAGCATCTGGTAACGTAGTGGTGAATACTGTTCCCGCGGTAACCGCCAGCGGTGCATCTCCTGTTTGTCTGGGCAGTGATGTAGTACTTTCATCTTCTTCTTCGGGAGGCACTGCACCCTACACATGGTTGTGGTCTGGCCCGAATGGATTTACCTCAACGAGTGCAAGTCCGATA
>CAILQK010000280.1 GCA_903836265.1 uncultured Bacteroidota bacterium
GTCAGGTGACGAACCTGACGGAGACGATGTACTTCACCGCGAACCTGCACCAGGGCAGCGTACAGTCGCCGATACCCTTCGGCTACCACTCCACGACCGCTGCTGCGGAAGTTGCGAGCGGGCAGTCGCTGCAGGTGGCTCCGAACCCGTTCACGGACGGTACGACGATCCGCTTCACGCTCTTGCATGCGCAGCGCGCACGGGTGGTGATCACCGACATGGCGGGTCGAATTGTACTGGATGAGCGCACTTCGGGCTCTGCCGGCACGAACGCGCTGTTGTGGAACGCGAAAGACGCTCCTTCCGGGGTATATTTCGTGAAGTTGGAGACGGAAGAAGGTACTGCTGTGAAAAAAGTAGTGCGAAACTGAAACTTTTACTGACCGTTGAGAGGCAGCGCAATGAATTTCGTTGCGTCTGCTTCTCAACGGTTACCCCAAACCCTCACTTCCTTTTCAGAAAATACAGAAAAACGGGCAGGTGGTCGCTGTAACCGTTGATGAAAATATCACCGACAAAGGTTCTGAATGGGTAACCGCGGAAGGCGCCCTCCGTTTGAAGGAGCCAGGGTTGTCTGAATACCATGGCCTTGTAGAGTTGCCATCCGCCTGTTTTTTTGTTTACAAAACCTTTTGAAACGATCACCTGGTCGAACAGGTTCCAGGAGTCCTTGTATGCCAGCGTTCCGTTGCCGCTCTTGAACTGGTCGTACATGGGATTGTACAGTTCATCGGCCCTCAACTCTTCTGTACTTCGACGGGCCTTGAGTACATCTGTCAGGCTCTTGTTGTCGGGATCGTCGTTCAGGTCGCCCATGATGACAATCTTGGCATTCGGATCTGTCTTTTTCAGGCTGTCGGCCAGATTTTTGCACACCTGTGCAGCTGCAGCGCGCATCCAGGCCGAGCCTGCCTCGCCACCCCGGCGCGAGGGCCAGTGACCTACCATTACATGTACCGGTTCGCCGTCGAAGGTGCCGGCTACATAAAGAATATCGCGGGTATAGTCCTTGTCGCCCGTTTTGGGGTCCTTGAGCAGTACCGGAACCGCCCTGCTGCCCAGTGGTACGAAATATTTGGGCTGATACAGGAGTCCGACATCAATTCCCCTTTCATCGGGTGAATCGTAGTGTACAATCTGATACTTCCTTGATTTCAATTCCGGTTGAGATACCAGATCTTCCAGCACTTTCCTGTTTTCAACCTCGGCTACACCCAGCAGAGCGACGCCGTCGGGCGACAGTTCGGTGCCCAGCTGACTGATTACATTGGCCATATTGTGCTGTTTGGAGATGTATTTCTCCGTATTCCACAACAGGCGCCCGCCCGGCAGGAAATCTGCATCATTGGTATCAGGGGTGTCAAGTGTGTCAAACAGGTTTTCCAGGTTGTAAAAACCGATGGAAGCCACCTTGTAATCGGCGCCCTGCTGAGAGAATGCCGTCAGGGGCAGCAGAAGGAAAAAGAAGCAGTATTTCATAATTTGTCAGTCAGATGAATACGCAAAGGAACAAAAAAAGACAAATCAGTTCCCTGATCTTTTTTTATGCCACCTGGCTACCAGCCACCCGCAAAGTGCCCCGGTGGCGTAACCTGCCAGTACATCGCTCAGAAAGTGTTCGCCTGCGCGTACACGCAGGTAGCCTGTGACGGCCGGAATCAGAGCAGCGCCCGCCCATACCAGTGGCTTGAGCGGAGCGTCGGGGTGGTAGCTGCTCCACAGCGTGGCATAACCGAAACTCATGGCGGCGGATGTGGAGGTATGTCCTGAATAGAATGATCGCCGGGCATCGCGTTGCATACGTTTTTCGATCGGAACAAGCGGGTTGTACGCATACGGGCGCGTGCGACCCGCGAGCTCTTTGGCAAGCGAGGTCAGTCCGTAGTTGACAACAAATATCTCTGACATAATAACAGCCGGTTTCAGTGGCTGCTTTCTGACAGCCGGATCTGCCATCAGCAACAGTCCGGGTACTATCATACTTCCATACAGCATAACATCACTTGATATGGCTGCCGAATGACTGTAATTGCCTATGCTCCGGCGATCGCAGGCTGGCACACTGTTCGGGTCGAGAGCATTGATCTGGGCAACGGACAATCCCGGCATATTTCTTCCAGTCAGAAAGGATGAACCTGCCGATACCACACCGAGGCTGCCCAGTGCCAGTTCTCTGTGGAGTTTCAGCTGAAGTATAGACGAGTCGCGAGTCGCAGCAGTGAATGGCTGAACTGTCAAAACGAACAAAAACAGCCTGTAAATCAAGCTCTGTTTGTTGGAAAGGGAGATCATGATGTGTGTAATTGATACAGGTGACAAAAGTCAGCAAAATAAGGGAATTACTGATGAGTATCTTGTGCCGCCCCGAGCCGTTCTCATTATTGTTTATCCGACAGTTCCGGCTAAAGATATGGCCGGGGCTGTGAAAATCTGTTTATCATGAAAGCGCTTGGTCACACTCGTTATGGCGGTGAGGAAGTTATTGAATGGCTTGACATGCCAGTGCCGGAGGTAACCGGTCACGATCTTCGTGTAAAAATTCATGCGGTGGGAATAAACCCTGTGGATGTAAAGGTCCGGACGAACTGGGGAGGGTTCGGTGATTTGCAGCAGTCCGACCCTGTTATCAGCGGCTGGGATGCTGCTGGTGTGGTGGATACGGTTGGACCCAATGCTGACGGACGTTTCCAGCCGGGTGACGAGGTCTTTTTTGCAGGGAGCGTTGCGCGGCAGGGTCACCACAGAGAGTACAGTATCGTTGACAGCCGTGTGGTTGGCAGGAAACCGGCAAGTTTGAGTTTTACCGAAGCAGCGGCTCTTCCGCTGACCAGCCTTACAGTCTGGGAGGGGTTGATAGACAACGCCGGATTCAGTCTGGATGCAACAGGAGCTCCGAAAAAAGTGCTGCTGGTTGGTGGTGCAGGAGGTGTAGGCAGTATTGCGATTCAGATCATGAAAAAAGTGCTTGGCTTTGAGGTAATAGCCACAGCATCGAGGGCAGTATCGGTGCAACACTGCAGAAAACTTGGAGCGGATCATATTATCAATCACCACGAGCCACTGGCTCCCCAGTTCGAACAATTGGGAATCAGTGCCGTAGATATTGTGTTTCATACATCGGAACCGGAGGTCAATATTGAGGAGATTATGCCGTTGGTTGCTCCATTTGGAAAGATTATCTGTATCCTTCCCATTTCAGGAGCTGTTGATACATCATCTCTCTTTGCCAGAAGTATCAGTCTGGTATATGAACTGATGTTTACCAAAGGGCTTTTCCATACCGGACTATCCCGTCAGGGGCAGATTCTCGACAAGATAAGTGCGCTGGTGGATGCTGGCACGATTCATACTACACTGGTGGATATATTCCCCTGGACAGTGGAGGGCCTCCGTGCTGCCCACAGGCGAATAGAAGACAGAAACGGTCTGGGCAAGGCGGTACTTGAAGTCGTTTGATTTCTATTGCGCGCGCCTGAAATTCAGATTCCCGCCGGCAGCACCGATTGCAATGTAGGAAAGTGTTGTTTTGTCGCATATCAATACGCAATTGCATTGAAGCTCCGAACCACTTCTCTCTGTGAAGCACCATCCTTCCGACAGGTCGGTGCTGTCGGCCGTACAGACTTTGCTCTGGCACAGTACGTCAATTTCGATTTCACTTTCGTAGGTAACCCTGCCACTGTTGGTGTGAATCATCCTTGTATCCGCAAATTCAATGACATAAGACGGATCGCGCTCGCTCTGCCATTTGCCCTGCAGCGTTCGCAACAGGTCGGAGCCATCAGGGCCGGCACTTTTTTCGACTTCGGACGGTGAGGACATAGTGCCGTCTGTATTTTTCGGAGTGTTTGTGCAACCAAGGAGCGTGGCAAGCGCCAGCCCGCACAAGGTGAATCTTGGCATTCGTGAAATAACCTGTTTGTGATGTAACCAGTTTGATTAAAAAGAGGCGCGTAAGATACGTGTTATTTTCGTACTGTGATACCGTAATAAGTATTATTTGGATATTCCATGACAATTAACGTGCCATTGCTCTGTTTTTCAAACGAAAGATCGAAGAAAATATGTTGCTGGTTGTTGTATTTGAGGATATTTCCGGCTTCATTTACAGTAAAATATTTCCGGTTTGAGAGACATTCGGGGTAGTTGTCGCTGGTGAGTACGGATATATTTTCTCCGGTTTGTTGCAGCGCGAAGGACGCCGCGATATTTCCGAAGTCGGCAGTCACCCTGTAAACGCCTCCTCCTGACATCAGGAAGAGGCGTTTGTTGGTGTTTGCCGGATCTGCGTTGATAGCCACGGCATCAGGCAGCAGTTTCCTGCAGAAGTCGTTTCCTGTTTCGGGCTGCTGATTGCTGAAAACAAAGCCGCCGGGGGTATTGCCGGCATGAGTATTTTGCTGTTTGCCGGAGCAGGCATATAAAAGAACGGCTGTCAGCATGACGGGCAGGGAACGCAAGATATTCATAACTTGTAGTCAAGTCTGACAGTGTAATTTCGCGGAGCGTCCATGAGTGCGGGTCTGATAGCATAAGACTCGTTGAAAACATTGCCGCAGAGCGCACTGATCTTCATCTTGTCGCTGATTTTCCAGGATGCCCTCAGGTCAACGATGGTATTTCCCTGATTGTTTCCTTCCCTGAAGCGCCTGACGGCGGCGAATTCGGGCGGGGCGAGATTGTCGGGGAGAATCAGTCCCTTGATTTTTCCTTCGAACAGTTCGTCAATGGCCTGCATAAAACTGTAGTACTGTACAGACAGACCGGCGGAGAATCTGTTTTTCGTGTATTCTCCATCGAACTTGAAGGTCTGGTTGAACCGGTATTTCAGCACATTGGAGGTATCGGAGGAGCCGTAGTTGAGCGACGGGTTGTCCTTGTCGAACACTTTGTATCGGGGAACGATATTGGTAAATCCTGTGATGACAGACAGTGTGCCGCCCCACAGTTCGCCGTTGCCCAGCACAGAAATTTCGTATCCGGTTATGCGTGTATCGCCTGAGTTTTCGGATCTGAACCGGCTTTTGCCCTGAATTCCGTTGGGGCCGAAGCTGAAAATGAGGGTATCGAGGACGAATTCCATCATATCCTGATATTCGGACACGAATCCGGTGACATCCACAAAGCCCTGCCAGGTACCCAGTTTGAATCCCTGCTTTACGCCCAGTTCCGCCGTCCAGCCGGTTTCAGATACCAGGGCCGGGTTTGGCACGACCGTACTTCCAGCTCCAAAAGCGGTATTGACAAATTTTTCGGCTATGGTGGGGTAGCGGTAACCCTGTCCCCACGATCCCCTGAAGAAAGTGGCCCTGCCGGCCTGGTAGTTGGCGCCGATTCTCAACACCGGTTTTCCTTCGACAACTCTTCCGTCGGGAATTATGCCGAATTCATTTCTGTTCTGGTCAATCCAGACAGTATCCGGACTGGTCTGGTTATTATACTCGTACCGGACGCCTGCCGACAGGTTCAGCCGGTCGAAGGCCTTGTAGTCGGCCTGCAGGTATCCGGCCAGGTTTCGGGATGTGAAGTACCCGTTACTGTAAATTTCGGCGTCCACTACATTGTACATACCTACAACACCTGCTGTAGTAACCAGACCGATTTTGTTCATCTGGCGCTGGAACTGGTATTCACCGTAGTACAGGCGGCTGTCGTTGCTCTGGTTGCCTGAGTTGTTGTTGTGGATATAGAAATACCGTGAAAGGATTTTATGTCTGTTTCCGTTCTTGTCGAAGTACTGCAGGTAGGGGTCAATCATGAAGCGCAGACGACCTTTTGTATAACTGACGGAACCTGCACCGGGCTGGAATGCCATTGTGGTATCATTACCCCAGATAAAGAAGCTGCCGCTGCGTCCGAAGTTGATATTGGTATTCAGACCTACAGTCAGACGGTCGTTGACCCTGTAGCGCAGGTTGGGAGTGATCCGTCCGTATCGGTTGTAGGTATCCTTGTTATAGCTGTCGCGGTACAATCCGTAGGCACCCAGCACGAAGTCCAGTTTGCCGAATTTCTCCTTGTGGCAGAAAGACACGCCGGTTTCCACGGGCAGCAGGATGGAGGAGGTGTCGGTACCCCACCATTTCATGCGTTCGTCGGCGGGGTTGCCCCACACCTTTCCGAAGGTAGCGAAAGATGTTTCGGGCTTGTCTTTGGCGAATCCGGTGCGAATATTGATGATACCGTTCATGGCCGATGATCCGTACAGGGCGGAGGCAGCGCCCTTCAGAATTTCCATCTGGGCGATATTTTCAACGGGAAAATCGTCCCAGTTGGGGAGGCCTGCATCGGGCTGGAGGGCGGGCATATCATCGAGCAGAACCAGAACCCGGGTACCTGCGCCGTAAGAGAAGCCTGCACCGCCTCGGATACTGGCCTGACCGTCAACAATATTGAGGCCGGGGGCTTTCACAAGCACTTCGTCCACGGAGGTTGAATTGACATTCTCGATGAGTCTGGACTTGATCACGTCCATGGAGACGGTAACTTCACCCAGTGGCTTCTCGAATTTTCCGGAGGTGACGGTAGCTGTTTGCAGCAGGTTTGCGCCATCGCTCAGGGAAAAACTGACCGACAGCGTTTCACCAGCCGACACCCTGATCTGACGGGAGGTTGTTTCATATCCGACCATCGAGACAGAGAGTTCGTAATTGCCCGGTTCGAGCGACAGTTTGAACAGACCGTTCAGGTCGGAGGAGGCGCCCGAGTTGCCTGCCTTTACGGTAGCGCCGGTGAGTGGTTCGGAGGTGGCAGCATCGCTGATTTTGCCACTGACAGTGGCATTTTGAGCGCCGAGCGTACAGGATAACAGTACGAGAGAGAGGAAGATGAAATTTCTCATGGTTTGTTTTCAGTAAAAGTGACTGGAATTTGGAGCGGCCAAAGTAAGCGAATATTTTCAGTATCGCGCTTTACCCATCCTGAAAATACGGTGAAGCACGGCGCGGATCACGATCCACGCGTGTGCGGCGAGCGTGCGCGCGAGGCCGAAGTGAGTTTTCATGACAGAAAAACGGTCGAGGAGACTTTGCCGGTGTCGTTTTTTCGACATGCCGCCCATCAGGTAATCGGTAATTACAACACCTGTGTTTATGACCTTCCGGCTTTTTTTCAGTATTTTGATACACCAGTCGTAATCTGCGCACAGATTGTCCTGTAAATAATCGGGAGCCAGGGTGCGGCGCGGTATAAAAGACTGGTGAACCACCAGCATACCACCTGTATATTGTTTCCAGTTCAGTTTTTCCGGCAGTTTTCGGGTGCCGAGTTCGCTCATCAGTCCGGCGGGCTGCCTGTGGTTGTCCACCAGCATGGTATCTCCGCAGACCACATCGGTGTCAGGAGTAATACTTTTTGCCAGCAACTCGATGGTACTGGCATTGTGAAGGCAGTCTCCGCAGTTGAGAAACTGCACGAAATCGCCGGTAGCCATGTGCAGCCCCTTGTTCATGGCATCGTAGAGTCCGCGATCTTTTTCAGAGATCCAGGTCAGGCGGGGCATGGAGGCTGCATATTCCCGCACGATATCGAGCGTGCCATCGGAGGAGTCGCCATCTACAATGATATATTCAATGTGTGGCCACGACTGAATCCGCACACTTTCCATTGTATTGCGCAGGAGATTTTCTCCGTTGAATACAACCGTAATAACAGAAAAAGAAACAGGGTTTGACTCCCCGGAATGAGATTTTGCCATTTCAGTTGGGCATTCCTTTCAGTTTGTCCAGTTTGAGGACAGAGATAGTTCCGTCGTGAATTTCAATCAGGTGTTCATTTTTGAAATCGGTGAGCGTTCTGATGAGCGTTTCCTTGGCGGTACCTGCCAGTGCGGCGAGGTCTTCCCGGAGGAAGTGCAGATTGGGGCCGCTTTGTTCGCAGAGATTTACGAGAGCGGTGGCCACGCGTTTGCGGACGGAGTTATAAGCCAGTTCGATGAGTTGTTGTTCGCGTTCGGCGATATGATTGGCGAGCATTTTGATAAAGCGCACATTGACATCGCGGTTGCCGAAAACGAGCGCTGCAAAGTCCTGTTTTGGCACCAGTTTGATGGAGCAGTCTTCGAGTGCTGCGGCACTTTCGGGGTATGAGTCTTCCTTGAAGAGCGCGATGAAGCCGAGGAAATCGCCGGGTTGGCCTACTTTGACAATGAGTTCGCGGCCGTCGTCGCTGGTTTTGAAAATTTTCACCTTGCCTTTTTCGATGAAATAGAGCCAGCGGGGCGTTTCACCTTCCCGGAAGATCAGGTCTTTTTTCCTGTAGTGTCGTACTTCGCGGTTATCCGAGAGATGCCTGATGGCGTCGAGAGCCCTGGCTTCATCAATAAACCGGTCGAGCGTGCCATTACCCTGCGTGGAGGCCTGTTTGAGGCGTTCACTTTTCTGGATACGGGCGTCTATTGTCTGGAGAAGAGAAATATCATCGAAAGGTTTCACGATATAGTCGTCGGCGCCGAGCGACATACCCTTTCTGAAGTCTTCCTTTTCGGCTTTAGCTGTGAGGAAC
>CAILQK010000281.1 GCA_903836265.1 uncultured Bacteroidota bacterium
AAAAATCGAATTTATAACCGATACCCTTTACAGTTTTAACATATTCCTCCCCCACCCTTTCGCGCAGCTTGCGGATATGTACGTCAATTGTTCTATTGCCCACGATGATATCGGAGCCCCATATTTTGTCGAAAATTTCTTCACGTGTGAAAACGCGACCGGGACGGGACGCCAGCAACCAGATGATTTCGAATTCCTTTCTGGGCAGTTCGATAGGCTGTCCGTCCTTGAAAATGACCACCCGCTGTTTGTCAATAACCAGATTGTGAAGCCTGATTTCACTGGTTTCCTCATCGGCCGGGCGCCCGCTGCGCCGCAGCAGTGCCTGTATCCGGCTGACAAGCACCCGCGGTTTGATGGGTTTGGTAATATAATCATCGCCACCCGAGTCGAGTGCTGCTATCTGGGAAAAGTCTTCGTCGCGGGCGGTGAGAAAAGCAATCGGTGTATGCTGGAACTCCCTCATGGCTCGCAGGCGGTTGCACGCTTCCACACCATCCATTTCGGGCATCATGATATCCAGAATAATCAGGTCGGGTTTTTCGGCAACGGCTGTTGCCAGTGCCTGTCTGCCGTCGGGTGCTGTCACCACATCATAGCCTTCTCTTTTCAGATTGTACTTGAGAAACTCGAGGATATCGGGCTCATCATCAACAATCAGGATTTTTTTCAAAGGTGAATTTCCCTGCATAACGGCTGTTTTTTTGCAAAGTTAGTTTCAGAAACAGGGTCTGATTACCATGACGTGATTAATTTAATGTAAAATTTCGGTAATCAGTTCCAAAACGCGGGTAATCGGCTGATAAAAATAGCCTTCAGCATACAGTTGTGGCGTATTTTTGCGCTTCAATCAGTAACCACGCATGAACTACATCGGCGAAAACCTCATACCCGGGCAACTCGGACACTTCTGTGTCGTTTTGTCGTTTGTTGCATCTCTTCTTTCAGCATTTTCATACTTCAAGTCTGCCGGCAAAAGAAATACCCCGGAGGAGTCGGACTGGCTCAGGCTGGGCCGTTTCTCATTCATGCTGCACGGTCTGACGGTCTTTTCCATCATAGGCCTGCTGTTTTACATTCTGGTTGGCAAAATGTATGAATACAACTATGCCTGGGCCAATGTATCCGATGATCTGCCTGTACAATATGTCTTTTCGGCCTTCTGGAAGGAGCAGCAGGGCAGTTTCCTGCTCTGGAGCTTCTGGCATATCATACTTTCTGCCATAGTTATGGTCAGGGGTGGCAGGTGGGAAGCTCCTGTACTGACGGTTGTGGCGCTCGCAGAAGCGATTATCGCCAGTATGTTGCTTGGATTGTACTTTGGTCATTTCCGCCTCGGCGCCAGTCCGTTCGACCTCCTGCGCGACACCATGAGCGCGCCGATATTCCAGCAGGCCGATTATCTGACCAAAATCAGCGGACAGGGCCTGAATCCGCTTCTGCAGAATTACTGGATGACCATACACCCGCCCACCCTTTTTCTGGGCTTTGCTTCAACCGTATTTCCCTTCGCCTTTGCTGTTTCCGGACTCTGGTACAGAGAGCACAAGGCGTGGCTGAAGCCTGCACTGGGCTGGTCACTTTTTTCGGCGGGCATCCTCGGACTGGGAATTCTGATGGGGGGCGCCTGGGCATACGAGGCACTCTCCTTTGCAGGCTACTGGGCCTGGGATCCGGTTGAAAACGCCTCGCTGGTGCCCTGGCTGACCCTGGTTGCAGGTATTCATACCAACCTGATAGCGCGTTCTACCGGCTATTCCATCAGAAGCACCTACGGATTCTATCTGCTTTCCTTTGTACTGATACTCTATTCCACCTACCTGACAAGGAGCGGTGTGCTTGGTGATACCTCCGTTCACTCGTTCACGGAAATGGGGCTCGGATATCAGCTTATTCTGCTGGTGGTTTTGTTTGCTGCTGTCGGACTGTGGCTCTTTGTGTCCCGTTACAAAGACGTGCCGGATGTGATGACCGCTGCCAGCGGTGGTGAAAAAGCCAAAAAAGCGGAAGAGACCATACAGTCGCGTGAATTCTGGATGTTCCTGGGTTCACTCGTGCTGCTCTTCTCCGCCGTACTCATTACAGGTGCCACTTCGCTGCCTGTTTTCAATAAAATAGTCCAGTTTTTCAACCCGGATTACGTGGGTGCAGCGCTTAAAGACCCCGTTGAGCACCACAACCGTTACCAGCTGTGGATAGCTGTTTTCATCGGTTTCCTGACCGGAATCGGAATTTTCACGCGATACAATGAACGCAACTGGAAGGAGCGTTCAAGAACATTCGGGATGCATATCGGTATTGCTGCCGTTGCAGCCGGTATCCTGACCGTTCTGAACAGGCAGTGGATAGAGATCAATGCCTGGCAACTTTATACCCTGCTCTTCTCGGGTATGTTCGCACTGGCCGCCAATCTCGATTATATCATCACGGCAGCAAGGGGAAATATAAAAATGGCCAGCGCCGCCATTTCACACGTCGGGTTCGGCGCGCTGATACTTGGAGTACTCAGTACAGGACTGGGCAAAGCCTGGATATCCACCAACAAATTTGTGATGCGGGATGTCATCGAAGGAGCAGGAGAGGATGAACTGAATAAAAACGTGATTCTGCTGAGAGGTTCCGCCCTTCCCATCAGGAATTTCAACGCTACCTACCTGAAAGATACGGTAGAACGGCAGACACGAACATTCTCCATCCGGTTTGAAGGCAGAGATGAAAGTGGCAATACAGCCGGAGAATCCTTCGAGCTGTACCCCAATGTGATGTACGACAGGCAGTTCAGCAAGATTGTAGCCAACAATCCGTCAACCAGACACTACTGGAACTACGACATATTCACCATGATCACTTCGCTGCCCAAAGCCGAACTCGATCCGGAGTTTGCCCGACAGCAGGAGGACAGTCTGAAATATGTTCCGTACGCCCTGTCGCCGGGCGACACGCTGCGCACTGAAAACAATATCCTCGTGCTGCAGGGCGTTACCAAAACACCGGATCACCACGACTACGTGCCACAGGAGGGCGATCTGGCACTGGGACTCAAATTCAGGGTATTCGACACGGAAGATACCACCGAATACCCGGCTGAACCCATGATGTATATCAGGCCATCCGAGGGCGGCTTCACCAATCCGGCGCAGGTAAATCCGCTGGAACTGAAGATCAGGCTCAACGAGAAAACGCTGCAGGCCGTGTTCGATGCCGAGGACAAAATGAAATACACACCTTTCCAGCTGAAAGAAGGCGACAATTTCAGCTACAGGGGGTATCAGCTTTCCTTCAAAAATGTAGAGAAAAACGTAAAAAACCCGGGTTACAGTCCGCAGGCAGGAGATATAGCCGTTGCTGCCAACATTGGTATCCAGTCGCCCGACGGGAAAACCGGAGAGGCACATCCGGTGTACCTTATCCGCGACAATACGCCGTTCAGCCTGAAAGACGAGAACACAGAAGCCGGACTTTCCTTCAGATTCGAGGACATTGATCCCGCAAAGGGCATTCTGACCATCGGAGTGGCCGATATACCAAAAAATGTGCCCCCCATACCGTTCGAGCTGGCCGAGAATGTGCAGCGCTCCGATTATGTTGTCCTGGAGGCAATCCTGTTTCCGGGTATCAATCTGGTGTGGGCCGGCTCACTTCTGATGCTCTTCGGATTCGCCCTGTCACTCTGGCGTCGCTGGAGGGAATTAACCTGACCATAACTGTACTCCAATGAAAGCAATTGCAACTTTATTGGCTCTTCTTTTTCTTTTCTGCCACGATATAACTGCCCAGACGAACGATCAGCAGTCGAGAAAAGACAAAATAAAATCGGGGCGCCTGGAACTGAAATATGCCGTATCGGCAGATGACCCTGCCGGAGCGGGCCTGTGGATAGACTCCCTCTCCAGACTCGAAAACCGGTATTACACAGGATTGAACTGGGATGAACGCTGGCTCCTGTATTACTGGACAGAAAACTATGGCGCACTGCTCTCCGAGGCAGCACAAATGGGGGCTGCAGAAAGATACGACCTGTCCGAAAAAGTACAGCCACCCGCCGACAGCCTGTTTGAAATCACCGATTCGCTCATGTACGCGCGCAGGTACGAGTCTTTTCAGGCTGTTCGACACGCATTTCTGACCGGAGAAGAGAAAGCCTTCTCCATCCTTTTACTCGAATACCTGCTCAGAATCAACGGAAATGAAGAAGAATGGGCAGAAAAAATCAGTGCTTTTGAAAGCAAATACCCACAGTCCGTTTATCTGTACTTCCTTTCGGGCGTGAAACCGAATATCCTGAAGCCAGCCAACAAGGCTTTCGGCGCAGCAATCGGACTGCAGAGCGGCAGCTGGACCGACGAGGCCGACAGATCACTGCCACCTCTTTATGCGCTCTCTCTCGATTTTTATTATTGGATTGACAAATGGAATGTACAGTTCGGTGCTTCGTTCGCAGGCGGGCGAATCAGCAGGGATATCACCGACGGACTTGATGTGTGGCCCGGGAACGATCCATTCAGCTACAGCAACTACTCCCTGGAAATCGGGTATGATATCATAAACGCCGAAAAAGTCAGGATCTTCCCTTCGGCAGGAGTCGGAATTGCCTTCCTGGCTCCTCCGTCTTCCGCTGATGTTCCGGAAGAAATCCCTGTCTATTATGACAGCTTTCAGCTGCTTGAAGGGCACCTCGGCGCCTCACTGACAGCGGATGTAAAGCTGTTCAGGGATAATTACGCAAACTGGGATCTTCCCAAAGGCTCCTACAACGGATTCCGGGTGCGCGTTGGATACAACTGGCTCAATTTCGGAAACGGAATACCGGCCCTTGATGGCAATCTGTTTTACTTCACCTTCGGATATAACGTGTTCGGGTACCGGGCAGCCAAAAAATGATACCCAAAAGAGAAAAATGGTATGCCGATCTTCCCGAACTGCTCAAAGCAGAAGCATTGTGGCAATCAGGAACCTATAACGAAACAGCCTGCAGAGAAGTTCACGTTTCAAAGACGTATCTGACAGACTTCCTGCGTGACTTTTACTTCAATGAGCAGGAAATACAATGTTTGTTTCATTTGACTGACTCACACGGGAAATTCCTGCTGCACGAGAGCTTCATAAACTATTTGCAGCGGTTCAGCAGCAGACTGGAAGTAAATGACACGGGAAACGACCAATTTACCACTGTTTGCGGTCCGGTTCTTCAGCTCGCATTGCTGAAACTCGTGTTACCTGTTATATAAACAAACAAACAGCGCAATCAGTCCCGCCGAATAACCCAGATACCAGCGCCAGTCCACCCAGTCGGTTGTCCTGACTCTGTGCTTTTTCTCCAGCAACCAGATCAGTCCGGCCTTCTCAACCCAAAATGAAATGACTGCCGAAAAAGCCAGTCCGGGAAGCCCGAAAAAATTGATAAATGTCAATCCGAGTATAAATTTCACAGCCATCTCCACCAGTGCAACCCGGAACACAGCGCCTGTGTCGCCCTTAGACAACATGACAGCGGCCGGCAACAGAACCCTGCTGCACAGCGTAAGCAGATAAATATTGAACAGTACAGCGCTTTCCCGGAAACTCTGATTGAACACCAGCGGGAACCACCACCCGCTCGTCAGCATGGCAAGTGCGGTGAGCGGAAACAGCACGTGCATCATACCGGTGGTACGGCGCCTGAGCTCTGCCAGTCCGTGCGCCTGATTTTCAGCGATAACCGGCACAAGCGAAGCCCCGAGTGCGAAAAGAAGCGCGGGAACCAGCGGCAGTTCGCGGGCTCCATACCTGTAAACTGCGAACACAGCCGGATCCTCATAGTGCCAGTTAACCAGCCAGCTGTCGAAAATAAGCATGAGGTTGCTCACTACACTGCTCAGTACCAGCGGCAGAGCGAAGCGGGTGTATTGCCGTATCAGCGGCCAGTCGGGCGAATACCACCTGAAGCCGGAGATTTCGCGCAGTGTCCAAAGAAACTTGACCAGTGCCAGCGCCGAAAGCGCGGCGAGACCGGTTTCCAGTCCGTAACCGTACAAAACCGGCACTCCGAGAGCGAGCAGGTAGAAGCCGAAGGAAAAGACGCCCCACCACACTACAGCATGCGGTTTTTGCCGGAGCAGATAAACATATTCCAGCGGATATGAGGGCAGGTTGAACAGCAGGAAGAGTGCGTACCATTTCAGATACGGAATTTCCCTGATACCAGTGATCAGTCGGAGGATATCTGTCTGCCCCGACGCCAGGAGCAGAAAAACCAGCAGTGCGATGATACAGAATACAACGAAGCTGTTGTAAATAACAGCGGAACGGCGCGATTCGGGCACCTGGGCGTACATAGCTGCGACCGACTGAAGCAGTCCGTTCACCCAGAAAAAGGTAAGGGTGGTACCGACGTAGAGCAGCATCTCCCATTGTCCGATTTCGGCTGTCGAGAGTGTGCTTTTGGCCAGTACCACCCCTGCGAGCACTGCCGAGCCTGTCCTCATTACCTGGTACATCTGCATGGCCAGGGTAGAATCCAGTCGTTTCGGCAA
>CAILQK010000282.1 GCA_903836265.1 uncultured Bacteroidota bacterium
TCCTGAAGATCTACCTGCCAAGTAAGTATTCCTTCCTGTTGCTCCAGTTTGCTAGCCACTTTAGATAAGAAGCTTTAAATCTGTTGACGATGGCAGGTCTGGTTATTCCGGTAACACACAGTGCGGCCAATGGTATTCCTCTGGGTGCTCAAAGTGATTCGGGAAAACGCAAAATGCTTCTGTATGACACGGGTATTCTGCAGCGCGCACTCGGATTGCCGTTGTCTGATCTGTTATTGAATTCCGATTTTGAGAGTATCAACAAAGGAGCTATTGCCGAACTGTTCGCAGGACTTGAAATGCTCAAATACAGTAATCCGTTCGTACCACCCGATTTGTTCTACTGGCACAAAGAAACTCCGGGCAGCAATGCAGAAGTAGATTACGTGATTCAGCGGTTGACCGACATCATACCGCTGGAGGTAAAATCATCTCGGCAGGGCTCCATGCAAAGCCTGTATGTCTTCCTCAGAGAAAAAAATTGCGGCAAGGGTTTCAGATTATCCCTCGAGAACTTCTCCAGCTTCAATGAAATAGATGTATTTCCTCTTTACGCTGTAAGCAACTTTATCAACACATGAAAACCACACGGGCGCGCACGAAACCGTGCGCGCCCGCATGCATCCGGACACCTTGTATATTGGTACTGTCCTCAATACGCTTTTGCGAACAGCACTCTTTTCTCGCTGGGCTTGCCCGTGAGGATGCAGGCGCCGGGCTCCTCGTCCCATCCGAGCGGAATACAGCGAATGGTCGCTTTGGTCTGCTCCTTGATGGCCACTTCGGTTTCGGAGGTTCCGTCCCAGTGCGCATACACGAATCCGCCTTTATTTTCGAGGATATCCACAAATTCGGCCCAGGTATCGGCCTTTGTGATGTGTTCGTCGCGGTAGTTTCTGGCGCGCTCAAACAGGTTCTGCTGAATATCATCGAGCAGGGTGGCCACATGGTCGGCGATGGTGTCGAGCGGCACGTTCGATTTTTCCTTTGTATCGCGGCGGGCCACTTCCACCTGGTTGGCAGCGATATCGCGCTGTCCGAGTCCGAGTCGGACGGGAATACCAATCATTTCATACTCGGCGAATTTGAAGCCGGGGCGGTTCTGGTCGTCGTTGTCCACCTTTACACGAACACCTTTTGCGCGCAGCTGACCGGCAATCTTTTCGGCGGCCTCCATCAGCTCGGGCGACGGTTTCGGGATAGGCACAATCACCACCTGAATCGGTGCCAGTTTGGGCGGCAGTACCAGTCCGTCGTCGTCGGAATGCGTCATGATCATACCGCCGATGAGCCGGGTGGACACCCCCCAGGAAGTGGCGTACACGTACTCCTGCTGATTTTCGCGGTTCAGAAACTGCACATCAAACGCTTTGGCGAAATTCTGTCCGAGGTAGTGGGAGGTGCCTGCCTGCAGCGCCTTGCCATCCTGCATAAGCGCTTCAATGCAATAGGTGTCATCGGCGCCGGCGAAGCGTTCGTTGGCGGTTTTCACCCCCTTGATGACCGGCATGGCCATCCATTCTTCGGCGAAGCGGGCGTAAATATCGAGGATCATGAGGGTCTCTTCCACCGCTTCCTCTCTGCTGGCGTGCGCGGTATGGCCTTCCTGCCACAGGAATTCGGCAGTACGCAGGAAGGGGCGGGTACGCATTTCCCATCGCACCACGTTGGCCCACTGGTTGATCAGGAGGGGCAGATCGCGATAGCTCTGAATCCAGTCGCGGTAAGTATTCCAGATGATTGTCTCGGAAGTGGGGCGAACGATGAGCTCTTCCTCAAGCTTTGCCTCGGGGTCAACGATCACGCCACCGCCATTGGGGTCGTTTTTCAGGCGGTAGTGCGTCACAACGGCGCATTCCTTGGCAAAACCCTCCACGTGGGCGGCTTCTTTACTCAGGAAACTCTTTGGAATGAACAGCGGGAAGTAGGCGTTCACGTGACCGGTTTCCTTGAACATTGCGTCGAGCGCATCGCGCATGCGCTCCCATATACCGAAGCCGTGCGGCTTGATGACCATGCACCCGCGCACCGGAGAGTTGTCGGCCAGACGGGCTTTCTGAACGATGTCGAGATACCACTGGGAGTAATCTTCCGAACGGGGTGTTATTTCCTTTGCCATGAAAAATGATATGAATGATTGAGAATGAATCCTGATTTCGACCTGAAATATGCAGAAAAAAGCAATTTTAACCAACTTTAACCACTCAAAAGTTCGCTTTAATCACACATTAACCAAAAAAAGTGCGCAAAGGTAATATTTTTGACCCTGAAATCAGGCTTCCTGACTCATGTATGTGTTATATGAGTGCAGGCAAATCTGAAAAGGCCCGCTGAAAGCCATCAAATAAAACATTCCGCGCCATGAAAGGAAAATTCAGTTCTCTGCTTTGGGTTCTCGTCACGCTGTTCGCCTCTTTCCAGGCCAGCGCCCAGGACGACCTTTACTACAACCCCTCCACCGACGCCGCTGCGAAGAAACACAGCGACAATTACAGCGATGACTACAGCGACAACCGTCGCTATGAGGACGATGAAGACTATTACTACGATGAGGAAGATGATTACGCTTACGAGTATTCATCCCGTATCCGCCGTTTCCACCGCCCGTCTTACGGAATTGACTACTTCGATCCGTTCTATGTGGATCTGTACCACTACGATCCGTTCTTCTCTCCGGGTGCATCCATCTACGTGTATAACTATAACGACTACTGGACCTGGCGTCGCTGGCGCCGCTGGAACTCCTGGAATACCTGGAACACCTACAATACGTGGGGCTGGGGCTGGGGCTTCAACTCCTGGGGGTGGAACAGCTGCTATTCCGGGTATAACCCGTGGTACAACCCGTGGGCGATGAACAACTACTATTATGATCCGTACTGGACCTGGAACGGTTACAACCCGTACTTCAGCAACAATGTGATCTGGGTAAACAACAATTATTACAACAACAACAATTTCAATAACGGCGGTGGCGGTGGAAATAACGGCGGCTATGTACCACAAACGTACACCGGCGTTCGTCGCCACGGTTCTTCGGTAAATCCCGGCTACGCCCGTATCCCCGATGGAAGCGGACGCCTGAATACCGGTCAGAAAGATGTGCCGATAGTGGAAAAACCCGCCCTCCGTGGCCGTACCGCCGGCGATATTGCTCCGGCAAACAACAACGCCGCTGCAGAGCGCGCCCAGGGCCCGTCAACGCCCTCCGGCCGCAGACCGGCCGGCATGGACGACCGCAACATGGAGAAGGGAGCCCGTACCAGTCCCCCGACGCCGGCCGACCGCAAGCCTTCAGGGGAAGCGACACGCCGCACTCAGGAACCGGCCACGCGTCAGACAGAGCCTTCACGCCGCAATGACGATGCACGCACACCGGCCCGCCCGCGCGAAGATGTGCGTCCTTCCACTCCAAGACCTTCCACTCCGCGTACTGAAACGCCGAGCCCGGCACGCCGCGAGAACGGCGGCTACAATACACAGGAACGCAGTGAGCCGAAGGAAGAGGCAAGGCCCGTACGCCGCGCCGAGGAGCGTCCGGCATACACACCACCGAGCCGCAGCAGCGAAAGCTACAACACTCCGTCCCGCTCTTCAGAAAGTCGCCCGGCCACCAGCACACCGCGCTCTTATGACTCCGGTTCTTCCGGAAGGAGCAGCACACCTGCTCCTTCCGGCGGCGGCGGCAGTACCCGCAGCAGCTCCGGCGGCGGCGCCACACGCAATTCCGGTGGCAGAAACTGACAAATGAATTGACCATTATCGGGCATCCGGCGGACTGTTTGTCGTGCGACACAGTCCGCCGGTGCTGCAAACAGTCTGTATCCGGGGGCGCATACACTGACCCTGTTGTGCCTGAAGCAGACACAAGGCCCTGTCGCCGGAAAGCCCGATGCCCGAAACAATCCACCTGACCATGAAAAAAATACTTCCGGCACTGGCCTTCGCGGCCATTACTGCCTCCCCCGCATTTTCCCAGACAGCCGCCGATGTACTGCGCTATTCGTACCTGCAGCCGGGCGGCACAGCCCGCTCGCTGGGTACGGGCAATGCCTTTGGAGCACTGGGTGCCGAATTCGGCGCACTCAGCATGAATCCGGCAGGCATTGCACTCTTTCGCTCGGACGAGCTGGTTGTAACCCCCTCGCTGCGATTCGCCAGAACCGAAGCGGAACTCCAGGGCAACCTGCCGCTCGAAGACAGCAAAAGCACCTTCGCATTCGACAATTTTGGCCTGCTTTTCAACGATACGCCCGGCGAGAAATGGACCACCTTCAACTTCGCTGTGGGTGTTAACAGGCAGAACAACTACGCCGCCTCTATATACTATGAGGGCGATGCCGCAGGCACCATCATGAACGGGCTCTACAACGATGCTGTTCTGACTGTCAACAACGGAGGTTCAGCCGACGATTTCTATCCCTTCGACACCAGACTGGCCTACGACGCCAGCGCCATCTATCAGGATGCCAGCACCGGCGAGTGGATTTACGACTTTCTCGGAAATGAAGATGCTGCCCTGAACCGTTCTCAGGCAGTAAACACCTTCGGCAGAATGAACGAAATGATCATGTCGTTCGGAGGCAACTACAAAGAGAAACTGATGGTGGGTGCTACCATTGGCATACCCTTTGTCAACTACCGCATCGAGGGTGAATATATCGAAACTGACCGCGACGATGCCGTTCCGTTTTTTGACCGGCTCACCTATACCGAATACCTGCGCACAGAAGGCGTGGGAGTCAACCTGAAGCTCGGTCTTATTTACAAGCTCAACCAGACACTCCGCATCGGAGCAGCGTTTCATACGCCAACCGCACTTCGCCTGACGGATACCTACACCAACACGTTTGCCTACGAATACACCGTGAACGGAGATCCATACGGAGGCACACCCTACTCTCCGGAAACAGATGGCGTTACAGACTACCGCCTCCGCACACCGTGGCGCGCATCCGCCAGCGCAGCAGCAGTAATCGGCAAAACAGGTTTTCTGAGTGCCGACGTGGAAGTGGTTGACTACTCCAACAACGCATATAATTTCACTGCCGATGTCCCCAGTCAGGCAAACCAGGCAGCCGAACGCGAAGTCAACCGCGATATTCAGAAAGCCTACGGACAGGCCCTGAACCTGCGTATAGGCGGCGAGGTAGCCATAGAGGACTTCAGACTGCGGGGCGGACTGAACATGTACGGAAAGCCGCAGGAAGGAGAGAGCGGGTTCAATACAGCCATTTCCGCCGGTGCCGGTGTTCGTTTGCAGTCGTTTTACCTTGACCTCGGCTGGAGGCGCTATGTCGGAAAGGGTGCTGTGGCGCCCTACTCCGGCGCCCCCGTTGCCTCCACCACCAACGCTGTCAGCGACGTACTGCTGACACTGGGATTCAAGTTTTAAAGCGATTACCTGAAATGAAAGTATTCCTGTTTGTCACCGCGCTGCTCGCAACCACCCTCTGTCAGGCACAAAAGGCAACCTATTCCGCCGACGATACCCTCAGAGGCTCCATCACCCCGCAGCGATCCTGGTGGGACCTGATATATTACGACCTGAACATCAGCGTGGAGCCGGACAGGGAAAGAATACACGGTTTCAATACCATTCATTACACGGTGCTGGAGGCCGGACAGGAACTTCAGGTGGATTTGCAGCCTCCGCTGAAAATAGACAGCATAACACAGAACGGCAAAACGCTTGGCTTCAAAAAGGCCGGGCGTTTTGCCTGTTTTGTGCAGCTGGAAAAACCGGGGCGCCCGGGCGCGCGCGAGGCCATCACGGTTTATTACTCAGGTTCGCCCCGCAAGGCAAAAAGAGCCCCCTGGGACGGCGGTTTCTCCTGGAGCAAGGACAAGTACGGAATGCCGTTTGTGGCTACCTCCTGTCAGGGACTCGGCGCCAGCGCCTGGTGGCCGTGCAAGGATCATATGTACGATGAGCCCGACTCCATGCGCATTGCCGTCACAACGCCCGGCAACCTCATGGATGTTTCCAATGGCCGGTTAAGAGGAATGAAGGAAAATCCGGACAGTACCAAAACCTGGGAGTGGTTTGTTTCCAACCCGATCAACAACTACGGGGTAAATGTGAATATCGCCCAATACACACACTTTTCCGACACGATGAATGGAGAAAAAGGGGTACTCACACTCGACTATTATGTACTTCCAGACAACCTGGAGAAAGCCGGAACTCAATTTTTGCAGGCCAAACAGACGATCCGGGCGTTTGAATACTGGTTCGGTCCGTACCCGTTTTATGAAGACGGATACAAACTGGTGGAAGTACCCTATCTGGGAATGGAACACCAGAGCAGTGTGACGTACGGCAACAAATTCAAAAACGGATACCTGGGAAGCGACCTCTCGGGTACCGGCTGGGGCAAAAACTGGGATTACATCATTGTTCACGAATCGGGGCACGAGTGGTTCGCAAACAATATCACCTACAAGGATATTGCCGATATGTGGATTCATGAATCGTTCACCAGTTATGCCGAAGGGCTGTTCGTGGAATACTACTACGGAAAAGAGGCCGGAGCCGAATATCTGCGCGGATGCCGGAGACAGATTGAAAATGACCAGCCGATCATCGCCGACTACAACGTGAACGCCGAAGGGCCGGGCGACATGTATCACAAGGGCTCCAATGTACTGCACACCATCCGGCAAATTGTGGGAGACGATGCAAAATGGCGAAGCATACTGCGCGGACTCAACAAAGACTTCTACCACCAGACAGTGACAACAAAACAGATAGAGGAATATATCAGCAAAGCCGCCGGACGCGACTTGTCAAAAGTTTTTGACCAGTACCTGCGCAGAGCCAATATCCCGGCACTGGAATACTATACAGAGAAAGGAACCCTCAATTATCGCTGGATCAACTGCGTGGACGGCTTCGATATGCCCGTGCGCGTACTTCTGAACGGAAAGCGCAGCGAAATAATTTATCCCGTGGCAACGTGGAAAACACTGGGCAAGGTCAAGTCAATGGAAGTGGACGAGAACTACTATATACACGCATTTTCTACCGGACGATAATAGCAAAACAACATATTACCAAAATTCATATAAACCTTTTCTTCCTGTATTCGTTTAGCCTTGACCCTCGTCAGGCCATACATGCTATTTTCGAACAAACCAATCAGCTGATTTTCGATGAAACTACTTCCACGTACCCGAATAATCCATTACTCCGGCCTGCTCCTCTGCACGCTGGTATGGCTTGCCAACAGCGGAAATCCCCCAACGGGAAGAACAGGCGCACCGTTCGACGGAAGCTGCGGCGACTGTCATTCGGGAGGCAATTTTAATGGAAACGTCACTGTTGACGGGCTCCCCGGCTCTATTGAGCCCAATACAACCTACCCCCTCACACTGACCATGACTGTTACCTCGGGCAATCCTACCCGCGGCGGCTTTCAGCTGGTTGTGGTAGATGCCAACAACGCCGATGCCGGCGACCTCGTCAGCACCAATGCACAAACTGGCACCGAAAACCTCTCAAATCGCGAATATCTGGAACAGCGCGGCTCCAAGAATATCACCGGAGGCGCTGTTTCATGGACGTTCAACTGGGTATCTCCGGCCTCGGTACCGGGCAATACAGTCAAATTTTACTACATCGGCAACTTTGTGAACGGCAACGGTGGTACTTCCGGTGATTACGCCGAATCAGCACTCACCACGGTTCCGTTTAACGGAGCACCGCCGCTCACTGCCACCATAACAGGCACTACAAATGTTTCGTGTTTCGGAGGAAACAACGGCAGCGCAACCGTAGAAGCCTCCGGTGGAACGCCACCATATACCTACCTCTGGAGTAACGGCCAGAACAGCCAGACAGCCGTGAATCTGACAGCCGGAACTTATACAGTTACGGTAACCGGCTCCAGCGGTTCGGGTACCGCCACCGCTTCGGCGACCATCACACAGCCGACAGCACTGAATGCTTCTGCCAGCGCATCGGGCATAATTACCTGTCTGACGCCGGAAGTAACCCTCTCGGCAACGGCATCCGGAGGTACTCAGCCTTATTCTTACCAGTGGCCCGACGGACAAACAGGCTCGCAGGCGGTCATCACTTCCGGTGGCGTTTACGTAGTCACGGTAACAGACGGTAACAGCTGCACCAAAACAGCATCAGTTACCGTAAACCAGAATATCAATCAGCCGGTAGCAATTGCCACGTCACCGGGTGATCTTACCTGCAGCACCCCGGTACAGACACTCAGCGGAGGAGGGTCATCCACCGGGCCCAATTTCACTTATGCCTGGACGGCCACCAACGGGGGCAATATTGTGTCGGGGGGAATCACGCTCTTCCCGGTTATCAACGCCTGCGGCACCTATACACTTGTTGTAACCAATACATCCAATGGCTGCACCAATACCGCCTCTGTTGCGGTTGAGTGTGATCAGACACCTCCTGATCTGGCAGCCTCCAACGACGGGCCCTTCACCTGCACGCAAACCGGCGTAACGGTAAGCGCCAGTTCCAGTATTTCGGGCCTTTCCTACCTGTGGACCGGACCAGGCGTATCCTCCAACCTGCAGAGCGTGCCCGTATCACAGCCAGGCACGTACTCCGTGGTAGCTACCAATCCGGCGAATGGCTGTACGAGAACCGCCCAGACTGCCGTTCTTATTGACAATACACCTCCTTCTGTTTCCACTTCCGCCGACGGCCCGCTTACCTGTACCGATACGCTGGTTCAGCTGACGGGAGGACCAGCAGGCGGATTCAACTACGCGTGGACAGGCCCCGGAGGATTCACTTCGGGTATCCAGAACCCGGTTGTCGGCGTGACCGGCACCTATAATCTGGTCGTAACCTCCCAGACAAACGGCTGTACCGGAACAGATTCTGTTCAGGTACTGCAGAATACAACACCGCCAGTTGCGGGTATCGAACCACCCGCGCGACTCAACTGCCAGAACGCGACCATTCAGATCAATGGCGCGGGTTCTTCACAGGGCCCGGATTTCACCTATCAGTGGAGTACTGCCAATGGAAATATTATATCCGGAGAAACGACGCTCACTCCCGTTGTGGGCGCGGCGGGAAACTACAGGCTGGTGGTATCCAACAGCACCAATGGCTGTACTGCCGACTCTACTGTGGCGGTATTCCAGTCACAGGCAGTATCAGTATCCGTAACATCAACCAATATCTCCTGCCATGGTGGCAGTAATGGTTCGGCAACAGCCCAGGCAGGCGGCGGCAACGGGGCTTTCACCTATCAGTGGTCGAACGGAGCCCAGACGTCTTCCGTTTCGGGTCTCACTGCAGGGGTATATCAGGTGACCGTAACCGATGGCGAAAATTGCAGCGCCACTTCGTCGGCAACCATATCACAGCCGGCCGAGCTGCAGATAAACACGATCGCAACAGGCGAAACAGGAGTGGGTGCCAGCGATGGTACAGCCACTGCATCACCATCGGGCGGAACACCCGACTACACCTATGTATGGAGCAATAATGCCACTACAGCTGCTGTTACCGGCCTCGCACCGGGCAACTACACAGTTACCGTAACCGATGCAAATGGCTGTACAGGCGCACAAACAGTGACTGTCAACTTCTATGGCTGCAATATTTCTTCCCAGATTTCTTCGACAAACGCAAGTTGTAACGGCAGCGCTGATGGAAACGCGGAAATTACAGTTGCAGGAGCCACTGAACCTGTAGGCTATCTGTGGTCAAACGGTGCAACCAGCCAGGGCATTTCCGGTCTTGCACCGGGCAATTATACGGTCACAGCAACCGATGCTGCGGGCTGTGTAACTACAGGCAGCGCCAATGTCGCGGAGCCCGCACAGCTTTCGGCAGGAGCTTCATCAACAGACGAAACCAGTCCGGGAGCCAATGACGGTACTGCATCATCCAGTCCGTCAGGAGGAACCGGCACATATACTTTCCTCTGGAGCAACGGAGAAACTGCCTCCTCCATCCAGAATCTTGCACCGGGTGCCTATACTGTAACAGTAACCGACGGAAATCTCTGCGCTACTTCCCAGTCGGTTAATGTACGGGCATTCAACTGCAATGTGGCAGCGACCATTTCATCAACACCGGTTTCCTGTCCTGACGGAAATGATGGTTCAGCTGCTGTAAATGCTTCCGGTGGTCAGGAGCCCTACACCTATATCTGGAGCAATGGTTCAACCGAGGCTGCCACTACCGGCCTGTCGGTGGGTCAATATTCCATAACCATTCAGGATAATGCAGGATGCCTGGTATCGCTGTCGGTAAATGTATCAGTTGAAGATACTACCCCGCCTGTATTGAATTGTCCGGCCAATATTTACGGATGTGGAGCCGACTTCATTACATATCCGTCTCCAACAGCCACCGACAACTGCGGATTACAGGGACCACCGGTACTCGTCAGCGGACAGGCCAGCGGAACACCGTTCAACGATGGAGAAACCGTGCAAGTGTTCGCCGCCACAGACGCTTCGGGCAATACTGGCTATTGTTCGTTCTCCATAACTGTTTACCCGATTCCCGACATACTCATTGACGGGTTCACCAACGATCAGAATGGTGCAGGCGTCGGAACCATCTTCATCACAGCCGTGGGCGGTGGCGGTGGCTTTCTGTACACCTGGAACAAAAACGGACAGTTTTACTCCAATGCTGAAGACCTCACAGCACTGGGCGCAGGCAACTATGCACTCACCATCACCGACGCCAATGGCTGTTCGAGTGCTCTGGCCCCCATCACTATTACGAATACTGTAGGGACATACAATCCTGAAAATATGTCCAGTGTAAAACTGTGGCCCAATCCGGTATCTGATCGCCTTAATATCGAACTTTCCGGCTTCGAAGGCAAAATCAGCTCCTGTGCAATCCTTGATCAGTATGGAAATACCGTATCGGATATCACCATCTCCGTGATCAACTCCGGAATTGAGGTGAGTAACCTGCCTGATGGATTATACCTGCTGCGCCTGACAACACAGACAGGTACGGTTGTTCCGGTACGTTTCATCAAATCCCGGTAAGAAATTTAACAGGATGAATTTGAACCAATAACCCCAAAAAGCCTGCACCTTTGCA
>CAILQK010000283.1 GCA_903836265.1 uncultured Bacteroidota bacterium
CAGCCCCTTGCTGCGTTATTTCATACCTTTGCATCCAGATACCACAAAGCAACATGAATATTTTCACGCGTTTCTCTCTGACTTTTACAGTTCTGCTGCTGCTGGGCACCTTTCCAACAGGTACAGTTTGCGCACAGGATCCCAATCTTGCCAATCAGTATTTCATTGATGGTGAATTTGAAAAAGCGGCCTCCCTGTACGGGCAACTCTGGGAGCGCGATCGAAGGAGCGAGTACTTTTTCAACAGATATGTGGAAAGTCTGATTCCGCTGGAGCGATTTGAGGAGTGTGAAAAAGTGATTAAAAAGCAACTGAAGGAAACTCCCGAGAATCCGCTGCTCTATGTGGCCTATGGCAACCTGTATGAAAAACAGTCGAAACCGGCGGAAGCTGAACTGCAGTATAAGAAGGCTGTAGAAAAAATGTCGGCCGACTACGCCTCTGTTGAACGTCTGGCGAGGCAGTTCACCAGCATGTCCAAATTTGACCTGGCACTCGAAACCTACGAAAAAGGTGCAAAGCTCACGAAGGATACGCAGCGTTTCGCCTTCAATATAGGCGAGTTGTACCGCAGGAGGGGTGAAACCGCCAAAATGATCGAATCTTATCTGAACGCGCTCGGTTCCGATCCGGGCAAGCTCACCATTGTTCAGACCCGTATCGCACAGTCGCTCGCCCCGGCCGATTTTGACGAGTTGCAGACTCAGCTTTACACACGTATTCAGACGGATGAAAACCCGGATTATGTGGAATTGCTGGCGTGGTCGTTTATTCAGCGAAAGGATTTCAGGAGCGCACTTCGCCAGTACAGGGCACTCGACAAACGCCTCGGAGAAAACGGACAGCGCGTGATGGCCATTGCCGATGATGCAGCGGAAGCAGGCGACTTCGATGCCGCCATTTCCGGATATGAATATGTTATCACCGACAAGGGATCGCTCAGCCCTTTCTTTTTTGACGCCAAGCGCGCCAGCATGGAATGCCGTCGCAGGAAAGTAACCGAAGGATATCAATACACCAGGGAAGATCTGAATATCCTTGAGTCGGATTATGAATCCTTCCTGAATCAGTACGGTAAAACCCCGCAGACCGCCCAGATTATCCTGCAGCTGGCCGAACTGGAGGCCTATTATATGAACAATATCCAGAAGGCGGTTTTTTTACTGGAAGAGCTGAAGAAAACGCCGGGTCTGAACCGCGAGAAGCTTGCCCGTGCCAAACTGGATCTGGGCGACTACTACCTCATCAGCGGCGATATCTGGGAAGCCACACTGCTGTACAGTCAGGTGGACAAAGATTTCAAAGAGGAGACACTGGGACAGGAGGCCCGATTCAAAAATGCCCGGCTGGCCTATTTCAACGGCGATTTCCAGTGGTCGCAGGCTCAGTTCGACATCCTGAAGTCTTCCACTTCCAAACTGATTTCCAATGATGCCATTGACCTGTCGGTGTTTATCATGGACAATCTCAATCTGGACACATCAGCTGCTGCCATATCGCTGTACTCGGGTGCCGAACTGCTGGTGTATCAGAACCAGTTTGATGCAGCCTTTGGAAAGCTGGATACACTGCGCAACCTGTTTCCGGAGCACTCGCTGAAAGACGATATTCTCTATCTGGAAGCACAGATATTTGAGAAACAGCGCCTGTGGGAGAAGGCTGCTGATCTGTACGACAAAATCGTGCAGCTTTATCCGGAAGAGATAAGGGCCGACAATGCACTGTTCGCTCTCGCCCAGCTGAACGAGACAAGACTGAATGACCCCGTCAGGGCTCAGGCGCTGTATGAAAAGGTTTTCATGGACTATTCCGGCAGCGTTTACGCGGTAGAAGCCCGCAACAGATTCAGAACATTGCGAGGCGACAAGATGCAGTGAGTGCCGGTATTCCGCATTCTCTCCAAAAAAACGGACGAACTGCTAGTGCCTGAAATGGCGGACCCCGGTCGTTACCATGGCGATACCCCGCTCATTCGCTGCATCAATCGAGTCCTGGTCTCGGAGCGATCCACCCGGCTGTATAACAGCGGTTATGCCCGCTTCGTGGGCAATTTCCACGCAATCCGGGAAAGGGAAGAATGCATCGCTGGCCATCACAGCACCCTGCACATCGAATCCGAAAAGTGTGGCTTTTGCGATTGCCTGCCTGAGGGCATCTACCCGGTTGGGCTGTCCGCAGCCCATTCCGATCAGTTGATTGTCTTTTACCAGTGCGATAGCGTTTGATTTCAGGTGTTTGCAGCATCGGGAGGCGAACAGAAGAGCATCTGTTTCATCGCCGGAGGGCTGCCGGTTTGTCACCACTTTCAGGTCACCCGGCATTTCGGTGCGCAAATCGGAATCCTGTTCCACCACGCCGTTGAGCAGGGTGCGGAAAGATCGGCCTGCCACATCAAATGATTTGATTTTCAGTAATATACGCTGATCTTTCTTGCGCAGAAGTTCCAGTGCATCCTCTTCAAATGCAGGTGCGATGAGGACTTCGTAGAACAGCTTGTTGATTTCCCGGGCGGTAGCGAGGTCAACGGCAGTATTGGTGATGAAGATACCCCCGAATGCGGAAGTTGTGTCGCAGGCCAGCGCAGCATTCCATGCTTCAACTGCAGTACTCCTGCGCGCAAGCCCGCACGCGTTCGTGTGTTTGAGTATGGCGAAACACGGGTCGCCGTCTTTGAACTCGCGCATCAGCTGAACAGCAGCGTCAATATCCACAAGGTTATTGTAGGATACGGCCTTTCCGTTAAGTTTATCGAAAACAGCCGTGAGGTCGCCATAGAAAACAGCGCTCTGGTGTGGATTTTCACCGTATCTGAGCGTTTCGGATACCGATATGGATTGTCTGAAGGAGTGTTCACTGCTGTCTCTGCTGAACCAGTTGAAGATAGCCGTATCGTAGTGCGAAGTGACGGCGAATGCCCTGCGCGCAAGTTCACGGCGATTTTCCGCGGAGAGTTCGCCATTTTGTGTGTTCAGCAGTTCGAGGAAATGGCTGTATTCGTCTCTTGACCCTACAATTGCCACATCACGCCAGTTTTTGGCAGCTGCCCTGATCAGAGACACACCGCCTATGTCAATTTTTTCGATGATATCCGATTCATTGGTTGTGCTGGCCACAGTGTCCTCAAAGGGGTACAGGTCAACAATAACGCAGTCAATTTCGGGGATATGATATTGCGCGAGCTGGCTCAGGTGTGCGGTCTCGCGGCGCGCGAGGATACCGCCGAACACGGCCGGGTGGAGCGTTTTCACGCGTCCGTCGAGAATACTCGGGTAACCCGTCAGTTCCTCAACCGGAGTAACCGGTATGTCGAGCGACTGTATATATGACTGGGTACCGCCTGTGCTGTATAATTTGACGCCGAGAGCGTGCAGTTTGTGGATAATGGGGTCAAGACCTTCTTTGGAAAAAACAGAAACCAGGGCGGATTTGATAACCCGTGTGTTGTTCAGACTCATGTATGTGAATTTTCAGGGCGCAAAGGTAAGAAGAGCATATTCAGGATTTTCTGCCGATATCAAAACAGGCATATTTTTTGTGAGTTTCTCTCTTTCGGGAGCAGAGGTTGCCTGCCTTGCAAAGGGGAAATATGACGAAAAATGAGCTGTTATTGACCTGTCGGGAGAATCAGGGATATTTACAGAATCAATGAGCCCACTTGTCAATTCTTACGACAGATTTTGGGTATTCTGACAAGCCGGACTGATTTTTCTCGGCGGTCGAAAGCAGGTCGGGCCGGTGAATTTTCTCCACAGGAACGCTCGACAGTTCCGGGATCCAGTGTTTCACATAATCGCCGTGCGGGTCGTAATTTCTGGCCTGTGTCAGGATATTGAAGTAGCGGTCTTCGCGCGGATCGCTGCCTACACCGGCCACATAATTCCAGTTACCCCAGTTGCTGCAGGGGTCATAGTCGAGCAGCTGACTTTCAAAGTATTCGGCTCCCATTTGCCAGTTGACTTTCAGGTCGCGCATGAGGAAGGAGGCCACATTTTGTCGTCCGCGATTGCTCATCCAGCCTGTCTGGTTCAGTTCGCGCATATTGGCGTCAATGAATGGAACCCCTGTTTTTCCTGCGGCCCACAGATCGAACATTTCGCGGTTATTGCGGTACTGTTTCATGGTTTTGTTCTGAACGCCGCCTTTCAGAAATATCCTGTTTCCGTGTTTTTTGCCCATCAGCCGGAAGAAATCGCGCCAGAGCAGCTCAAAAAACAACCAGTAAGTGCTTTCATTGGATGTTCTTTCCTGTTCGTATCTTTTTATTTCGTGATAGACAGTTTTCGGAGATAGGCATCCCTGGGCGAGCCACGGAGAGAATTTGGAGGAGTAGTCGCCTCCGAGCAGGCCGTTTCTCGTTTCCTTGTAGGTTTTGACAAGATCAGATTCCCAGAGGTAGTATTTCAGCCTTTTGAGGGCCTCGCTTTCGCCGCCTTTGAACTGCAGCGCGGCGCGCTCATTATCATCAACAGGTGAATGACCGAAGTCGGAGAGGGAGGGTATTGCACCTGTTTCCATGCCTTGTGGTATCGGGTGTACCTCAGAGGGAGTTGGTATGGGCTGTCTGACAGGAGTGATGTGTTCGTTTTCCTTTCTGAACTGGAAAAAGAAGTCGGGGGTGTGATGAACAGGGGTGGGCAGGTCCTGTGTGTGGTATAGCATCTTTCCCCTTGTGTAGATGAGTTCGACGCCCTGCGCCCAGAGTTTTTGTTCCAGTCCGTCCTGCACCGTCACTTCCTCCCGCATTCTTTCGCGGTTGCAAATCACCCATGACGCCTTGAATTCGCGGGCCAGTTCAGGCAGAATCGTTTCCGGGTATCCCGATCTGACTACCAGATCGGAACCGGCGTTTTTGAGGCTGTTTCGCAGGTCAGCTACACATTCCAGTATGAATTTCGTGCGAAATTTGCCTGTTTTTGGAAATCCGAAGCGGGTTTTGCCCTTGAAAATACGGTCATCAAAAACATAGACAGGAATAACTTCCTCGGCCATGCGCAGTGCGCTTGTCAGTGCTTCATTGTCGTGGAGACGAAGGTCGCTCCTGAACCATACGATGGCGCGTCGTTTCATAACGGGTTTGTTTGCTTGTTCAGTACAGTCAACTAAAACTGTTAAAACCCGCTTTTGTTTGTCGGAACAGGTTATTTTGTGCCGAACTGCTCGCTGTTAACCCTTTCCAGGTCTTCAGGCGTATCTATTCCAGTTGTTTCAATATCCGTGATACCTACAGCAATGCCGTATCCGTTTTCGAGCCAGCGGAGTTGTTCGAGCGACTCTGCCTGCTCGAGAGAGGCCGGGGCGAGGCGCGACAACTCCAGCAGTGTATCTTTTTTGAATGCATACAGGCCGATATGTTTAAAAAAATCCTGTTTTTCGAGCCATTTTTCGGGCTCAGCACCTCTTACAAACGGAACAGGGTGCCTGCTGAAGTAGAGTGCCTCATTTTTGAGTGAAAAAACCACTTTCACGACATTGGGGTTGAACAGCAGATCCGGGTTGTCAATTCGCCTGGCCAGCGTGGCAATTTCTCTCTGAGGATGATTCATCAGCACTGAGGCCAGCAGGTCAATCTGTTCCGGCTGAACAAACGGTTCGTCGCCCTGTACGTTGATAATAAATGATGCTCCCGGATAATGGGCGGCTGCGGCTGCACAGCGGTCGGTGCCACTGGGCAGTTCGGGGTCGGTCATAAATACCGTTGCGCCGAATGAAAGGGCGTGTTCAAATATCCTTTCGTCGTCGGTTGCTATTGCTACCTGGTCGGGCATGGAAGCCTTGCTTGCCTGTTCGTAAACCCGTTGAATCATTGTTTTACCCTGAACAATTGCCAGGGGCTTTCCGGGAAAAC
>CAILQK010000284.1 GCA_903836265.1 uncultured Bacteroidota bacterium
GGATTAGCTCAGCTGGCTAGAGCACTAGCTTTGCAAGCTAGGGGTCCTGGGTTCGAATCCCTGATCCTCCACTGCAATCAAAAAGCCGTTCCATCTGGAGCGGCTTTTTTTTATTCCCCGAAAACTTTTCAGCAATCATAACGGTCTGATACGAACTCCTCTTGCCCCGATACCCGGAGCTTTTCTGTCAAAAAATTGAAATCCACTATTTTACAGGCGAAATTCACTCGCTCCGTACCTGCAACCCTTAACTCCTTCCTCGCACGGCTCCTCGTACCACGCTCAGTTTGGCGATATCCGCGCGGCCTGTATCACGGCTCTGTACCCGGGCAAAATAAATGCCTTCAGGAAGTGAAGTTACATCCATCAGATAAAAATTGGATCCCGGCTGTATAACTTCTGTCCGGCTGGAAATGAGTGTGCCTCCCAGGCTGTGCAGGGAAACAATGGCCTGAAATGCCCGGCCGGAACGATTCTCAAATGAAATTTCAGTTACACCTGAAGCCGGATTGGGGAAAACTGATACAGGCCTGAATCCGTCAGTAATCACAGGAGCACCACCCCACTGGCAACCTGAATCCACGCGATACTCCCTGTCAATCAGTTTCATCTTTTCATAACCACCCAGCGTCGCCTCCTCCATAACAAACGGATTGGCACCCAGCCAGTCCTGTAACAAAGTTCCAAATACCTGGCGATAGTCAAACTGCATGTCCTTCAACTGATTGTCGGTGGTCAGATTGTCCAGATTCGGATTGGTGCCACTTACACCGGCCCTGACATTCCTGCCGAATACCATCATGGGTGCCAGCGTACCATGATCAGTGCCAAATGATCCATTCTCTTTGGCACACCGGCCAAACTCAGAAAATGTGCAGGCAACCACCCGATCATCCAGACCCATCAACTTCAAATCATCAAAGAAAGTTTTTACTGCGCCCGAAAGTGTCTGCATCAGTGCAGCATGTGTTCCGAGACTTGTATCGCCCGAGTCAACCTGCGCGCTGTGTGTATCAAAGCCACCCAGCTGACAAAGGTAAATCTTCGTTTTACACCCACCGCGTATCATACGCGCAACGGTTTTCAGCTGTGCTGCAAAGGAATTGTTCGGATAGGCAGTTATGGCATTGCTTCCGGCATTGAATACCTGGGAAATACGCTGCGCATACAGATTTATGCTGCGCTCAACTCCCATAATGTAAGCCAGCTCATCACCATGCTCAGTATCAGGTATGTTGGTGACGGGCGCACCGCCAATGGTCTGAATCAATGAAAAGAAGCCCGCAGGATCCTGCCCGCTCAGGTTGATCGAATTTTGATGCTCAGATTCAGTGTGAAAACCCAGAGAAGTATTCGGATCACCCACCTGAATGCCCAGCGGATCGGGCATGGATGCCGTAGGCTCTCCCGCCACATCCGGGTAGAAAGCCTGCAGAGCGCGCCCCATCCAGCCAGACGCCGTACTGGCTCCAATACTGGAGTCCGCTCCGGCAAGCCAGATGTCAGTTCCCTTGAAATGCGACTGGTTCATACTCTGATAACCAACAGCCTGTATGATGTTCACCATGCCATCATCGTACATGGATTTCACGCCGGTCATACCCGGATGCAAACCCGCAATACTGTCGTCAGGCAACCCGCTGTCAATATTGATGAACGAACCCTGATCAATACGGGTGGTAGGCCTCAACTGGGCATAGCGATCGTATCGCGCAGCCGGAATAACCATGTTCAATCCATCGTTCCCACCCTTCAACTGTATAAGCACCAGCACCCTGTCTTCCACTCCGTTACAATCGGAAAGGATCCGGGCCATTTTGCTGTTGGCAAAAGGGCGCACGGAAAAACCGTTGAGCGCAAAGGGCGTTACGCCGGCCGCTGGTAAAAACCTGAGAAAATTTCTCCTTTTCATGTGCTTGACAGATTTAGGTACGAAGAGCTTGTCTTTCGGGTGTGAATATAGGTTAGATATCAAATATCAGGAAAGTTTAATCATAAAAAATGAAACGATCATTTTATCGTTCAGAATCATATTGCCGCTCATTCGGCCCAATTCCATACATTCGCCCCGAAAATAAGATTCAAACATGAAAAAATTGCTTTATTTACCGCTGCTGTTCTGCTTTCTTTCCATGTCAGTCGCACAGAAAAGCGACACCTACGAGTTCCGGGAATACAAGCGTCATGCCGCCACGCCCGTAAAAAGTCAGGACCAGACCGGTACCTGCTGGGCTTTCAGCACCGCTTCTTTCCTCGAAAGTGAAGCTCTGAGACTCGGGAAAGGCGATGTAGACCTGAGCGAAATGTTCGTCGTACGCCATATTTATCGCCAGAAATGCGAAAATTATGTGCGGCGGCAAGGAACCGCCCAGCTCAGCGAGGGCGGCCTGGCACACGACTGTCTCAACGCCGTTAAAGAATATGGCGTAGTACCGGAAAGTATTTATCCGGGCCGAACAGACGCCAAAATGCCCTTCAACCACGGTCCGCTCGAAAAGGCCCTCCGCGAAAAATGCCAGTCGCTGGTGGATAACGCCCGCAACAAAAAACTGGGCTCCGACTGGATGGCACCCATTGACTCCATCCTCGATGCTTATCTGGGAGCCGCTCCCCGCAAATTCACATACAACAACGCGGTGTTCAGCCCGCAATCGTTCCGCGACTTCCTTGGGATCAATCCGGACAATTACGTTTCAGTAACTTCTTTTACTCACCACCCATTCTGGACATCCTTCACGCTGGAGGTTCCCGACAACTGGTCAAATGGCAATTTCTACAATTTGCCCCTCGACGAGTTCATGCGCTGTGCCACGCACGCCATCGAAAAAGGTTACACAATGGCGTGGGATGCCGATGTAAGCAACTCCGGATTTGCCGCCCAAAACGGAATAGCGATTGTTCCGAAAGCCGACCTGTCGGCCATGAGCTCCTCCGACCGCGAAAAATCGTTCAAACGATACCAGCCCGAAGTGACGGTAAACCAGGAGTACCGCCAGCAACTGTTCGACAGACAGGAAACCACGGATGATCACCTCATGCACATTGTGGGCGTGCTCGACGAGAAAAATTCGGGCCTTTTCTACATAACCAAGAACTCCTGGGGCGAAATTTCCGAAAACAGGGGCTATGTATATGTCTCCGATGCATACCTGCGACTCAACTCCATATCTTTCACTCTCCCCAAAGAGGCTATTCCGCAGGATCTGCGCCGCCGGCTCGGACTGGAACCGGGCGAGGTGAACATCGAACGGACTCCGGAAATGAATATGCAGCCGGCAACTCCTCCAACACCGCCAAACTCCGCAAAGAATACCACCTACGGACGCTCCAAACCGGCACCAACAACCATACAGACACGCCCCGCCAAATCATCAGGCAACAAAAAAGACTGACTGATGCCTGTCATTTTAAAATTCTGACTTCACCATGAAAAATACACCACTCACCGAAAAACATATCGCCCTCGGCGCCAGGATGGCCGATTTCGCAGGCTATAATATGCCCATCTCCTACTCCACCATCACCGAAGAACACCACGCCGTCAGACAGGCAGTGGGTGTGTTCGATGTAAGCCACATGGGAGAATTCATTGTGCGCGGCAAGCAGGCCACGGCGTTTCTGCAGGCTGCCACCTCCAACGATGTGAGCAAACTGAAACCGGGCGAAATTCAGTACTCCTGCATGCCCAATAAAAAAGGTGGCATCGTGGATGATCTCCTCGTTTACCGCCTCGATGACGAACCCGAAATGACCGTTGATGGCGAGGAATCCTATATGCTGGTGGTAAACGCCAGTAACGAAATCAAGGACTGGCGCTGGCTCAAACGCATTTCCCGCGGATTTGACGTGAAAATGCAGAACATATCCTCCAAAACCGGCCTGATCGCTGTACAGGGACCCAAAGCCGTGGAAGCGCTGAAGAAACTGACTGATATTGATCTGGGCTCCATCAAATATTACAACTTCCGCAGAGGAAAGTTTGCCGGCTGCAAGAATGTGATCATATCGGCAACCGGCTATACCGGAGCTGGCGGTTTCGAAATTTACGCCAAAAACCGCGATATCACCAAAATATGGGACAAAGTGTTCAAGGCAGGCGAGAAATTCGGTATCAAACCCGCCGGCCTCGGCGCGCGCGACACACTCCGCCTTGAAATGGGATACTGCCTCTACGGTAACGATATCAATGACAAAACCAGTCCGCTCGAAGCTGGTCTCGGCTGGATTACCAAACTGAATAAAGAGGCCGATTTTCCGTCAAAAGAAAAATTTGTCAGGCAAAAAGCAGACGGCGTCAAGCGCAAACTTGTTGCATTCACCCTCGATAACGAACGCCGCGTACCCCGCCATGATTATGTAATTGAAAGTCGCCGCGGCGCAGTCATCGGGGTGGTAACATCCGGAACCCACTCCCCCACCCTCGACAAGCCAGTTGGCATGGGCTATGTAAAGGCAAAATACGCCGAGCCGGGCACCAAAATTATGATCGTGGCTGGCAGTAAAAAACTGGAGGCTGTGGTCTGCAGACTGCCGTTTGTGTCGGGGAAAGTGTGAAAATGAGTCCCTGAAACGTTTCCAATCAACTTGAGTAAAGAGACCAGAAATGGTCTTTTCAAATAAATGAACGGACCCATCGCGTTAGTGTGATCGGGTCCGATTTTTTTGTTAACAGCTGTTTGCTCACACTGTATTATCCCGTTTTTTTGCTCTCCAGGTTATGCTTCATCGTAACCCTGCCCGCCTCAATCAGCGCATCCAGCATAAGTCTGTCAGGTTGCTTTTGTTCCGGCGAAAACCAAAGGGTGGTTTCCATCTTGTTGGCAAGCTCAACTGACTGCCCGGAATCTGAAGACTTGCCCAATAAATCATAAATATAATTTGTGATCACGCGTTCTCTCCAGTAGCTGTCTCCAAAGAGCGATTTATAGTTCATGTCTCTGATCCGGCTCAGAAAAACATCGCCCAGCCGTCCGATGGACGACAAACGGGAGGCCAGCTCACGAACAACATACTTCAATGGTACCTTTTGAAGAGCCCCGAAATCCTTCAGAAAATCGGGAGACTCCTCCGATACAATACCCTTTATGGCAGTAATAAACTGGCGCGCTAACACATAACCCGCTGCCAGCCACAAAAGGCAAACAGTCAAAACCATTGCCGCAGGAATAATAATCCATTTGGATTCGAAAAGAGACAGCACAACTGCCGACAAGACCGCCAGTACACATGATATCATCTGATAATGACGCAATGACCACTGAAGCAAAAACGGGGGTTTTACAGGGACTTCGGTTTCAGGCACCTCAATTCCCTTCCGACTTGCATCAGATATGATAAAAGTGCCGATATACGGATTAACACCCTCGTTGCTCATTCGTCTTTCAAACAGTTTTACCGACTCAATACCCTGATTATCCAGAATACCCCCATCCATCAGGCGGACGGGGTGTCTGTCTGTCCAAAGTTTGCTGAGGGGACTGTCCTCGCTGCAGGCAAAATCGCCGGGCATCATCATGGGCTCGAACCCACCCGGGAAACAACTGGAGGCGGCCACAATATCCGCCAGACGAATCTCGCGGGCAGCCTCCTGTGTAACCTTGGATCTGCGATGCCCGATCAGTGCCCTGCCGGAACTGACCGCGAAACGGAATATCGCACTGTGATCCACGTCGGTAGCATTGAAAGCAAACTCCGGCAGCCGCTCCCGCGCATCGAACAGATCACCCAGCGTGGCTTTGTTGAAAAGCATTTCATCATACACCAGCGCAAATGAATTGATCAGATTGCGCTGTTTCATCGGATAAGCTTTCCATGAATCAGCGTCATTCAGTTTTTTCATAGCGCAGGAAAGCAATAAATCCTGTTTCAGAAATACATACATCCTTTCGTGAAAATCCTGAAATGAGCCTCCCCGCGCAAGTGTGTGCGCATATAAAACGGCTGTAATGGTACCTCCTGAAATGGATGACAGCATGGCCAGCCGGCTCAACAGCGATTCTCCATTGCGGATTTCATCATGCAAACATTTCATGCAGCCCAGATGAAAGGCGGCTGCCCGGTATCCACCACCGGAAAAGGAAAGCGCAATGTTGCTGAATTGGTCAGGCATATCCAACTGATAACGCATACAAAGGTAATAAATATATGTTTTACATCCGTTTTACATAGTTTTACAACGTGCCGAGCTACAATGACGGTAGCAAACCACACCTTTGTTACATCATTTCAACCAACACGAACTGTTCATGTTTACACGCCTGTTTTTTCTCGTGATTCTTTTGGGATTGGGAACCTCCTGTCAGCAAGAATCTGCCGCCGAACCGTCAAAATTGCAAAATGACAGTACCGTTGCGAAACCCGGTATTGTTTACCATTCTTCCGACGGCGGAAATACCTGGGAGGATATCAGCGGGGATCTGCCCGACAGCCTGAATCCCAACAGTCTGAATAACCTGGACGGAACAATCTGGCTGGGTACTGCCGACGGCTTGTACCAGGGTATCAAATATATCTCGGAAGTGGTATGGAGCAAAATGCCTCTTGATTTGCGTGAAGTAGTGGGTGTTTATAATGGGGCAAATGGCAAATATCTGGTGTCGCACTGGCATGGAGTATATCAGGAATTGCCCGGCGCCGACCTTTGGGCACCCCTGCATCAGACGCTGCCTGACAAACTGGTCAATGTACTCGTTGAAACACCCACCGGAGCCATATTACTGGGCTGTGAGAGCGGAATATATCGGTCTGAAGATCATGGAAACAACTGGAAACAGGTGTGCAAGGGAATACAGCTGCGGAATTTTACAATCATGGACGGAGTCATTGTTGCCGGCAGCATTGCCGGTATCTTCCGATCGGCCGATGATGGAAAATCGTGGGAGAGAACGCTCTATGGAGATCTGGAAGCAAGGCAGATACGTGTCACCGGCAGCGGCCTGCTGGGTTTGCTCGAACAGGAACCCGCCGTTAAGGGCGTCCGGAATACCGGACTGTACCTGTCCGCAGACAAGGGCCTGACCTGGCTGCCTTTTGGTGCGCCACCACCCGGTGCTGTCTATGATATGGATATCTGGGGAAATTATGTCTATGTTGTTACGTCAACCGGTATGTTCCGCTCCGATGACAGGGGCGCGCACTGGAAGTCCGTAAACCCGGTCACTACAAAAAGTGACATATTCACCAACCTGATTTCAACAGGCAGTGATTTATATCTGCTCATAAACAATAACGGAGGGTGTTAATACGTATTTTTCGGGCATGAACTTAACCCGAATCAGACCATTCATCCCCTGGCTACTGGCTGTTGCAGCCATTTTTTCGGCTTTTTTGTACTTCCCGGGAAGTGCACCTGATGAGGATCAGGTCAACCTGGCTCTGAGGAAAGCCGCCGACCGCATGCTGCGTGCCAGCGGCGATTCCACCTCCCGCATTCCAGCCTTTGAACGGTTGGAAGGCAATACCTGGACAGTACGGATTGAGTCGGGCTTCTCATACAAGGACTGGCCCTCTGCACTGCAGTCATCGCTCGACCAGCATGGAATACGAAACAGCTACAGGGTAGCCGTCCGGCGCTGTCTCGATAATTTTATTGATCTGGGTTATCAGCAGGCAGATCTGGCGGATAGCCTGCCGGTTCCGTGCAGTGGCCGGGAGTCTCCGGAAGGATGTCACTATCTGGAAGTCGTATTTCAGGAAAATAACACAGTTCCGGGAGTATCCGCCCTCGTTTTGATTCTGCTGGCACTTCTCGCCGCGCTGGCGCCTGTACGCGTACGCGCAAGCGACACACGCTGGATGCAACTGGGCAATTCCCGGCTCGATTATGCAGGACAAATACTGATATTTAACGGTAAAAGTCAGTCGCTGACGTTCCGGGAGACCAAACTGCTGCGCTTGTTCGCCGAAAATCCGAACCGGTTGCTCGAACGGGAATTCATCGTCAGCCAGGTTTGGGCAGATGAGGGTGTACTGGTAGGGCGAAGTCTGGACGTGTTCGTTTCAAGACTCCGGAAAAAACTGGCAGATGATCCTTCGATATCCATAGCAGCAGTACATGGTGTCGGGTACAAACTCGAAGTGCGAGATTGATTACCTGTTACCGCGCACCAGCTTTTTCAGCAGTACTACCTGTCCTAGGTGGTAGTAGCAGTGTTCTGTCATGCCCTCCATATTGCGGTAGTAGTTGCCGTATTTCTCATCTGTGAATACATTCCACAGCTCGTTGTCGGACAGCTGTTCCACTTTTTGTGCAAATAGTTCCGCATCATTCCACATGCGGCTTCTGAATGCGTCCCAGTCAGCTGCTGTATTCATCGGAGGTATATCGAAGCTGAATTGATCCCGAATATCAAGAGATCCCCCTTCCAGTACATTGAGCACGCCGGCCACATAGTAGTGAATATGGAAGGCCAGCAGAGCGATCGTGTTGAGATTTCCCACCTCAGTCGTGGCCTCCTCCAGCGTTACATCTTCCAGCTGGGTTTTGAAATTGGTTGAAATCCATGAGCCGTTCAGGAAAACTTCCCTGAACCGGGCTGCAATCTGGACAGCGATCATGCAGTCAAAAAAGTTTACAGGTTACAGTAAGTCTGAAACTGCGCGGATTGCCCGGCCACAGGTTGCTCGGGCCATAGGCACCGTGCCAGTATCCGGTGTTTGTCAGATTATACAAATTCAGTGCCACTCTGAAGCGTGCATGCTCCCGGGCAATAACCGCATCCAGCGTGGTGAAGGCAGGCACTTCAAATCCGGGTGTATAGGTACTCCGTTTGCCGAGATGCGTTGCCCCCAGTCCGACGCGAAACTTCTTCAGTGGCCCCGAACCGGGTGTATAGTGCGTCCAGGCATTGATACTGGTATTGGGTGCGCCCGGAAACCAGCCGGCCGGATTGCCATCGTATCCGTAATCACCCGGCGTACGCGCCTCGTTGTAGGCATAATTGACAACGGCATCCAGGCCTGGCAACAGGCGCCCCTGTACAGAAACCTCGACACCTCTGCTGTATACTTCATCTATCTGAATAATACCAAAGCCGTTGGGGTCAGCCGGGTCGGGCGCCAGTACATCAAACTTCCGGATGTGGTAGAGCGCCAGTGAGGCAGAGAGGTTATCCGACCATGTTTTTTTCAGACCAACTTCATGCTGTCGGCTTCGTTCCGGCGGGAAAGGGCCACCGGAAAAAGAGTATGAACTCCATTGAGGCTGAAATCCACCGGAATAGCTGTAGTACAATGACATAGATTCTGTGGGAGCATACAGAGCGCCCGCCCTCGGAATCCACTGCAAAGCAGAAAGGCTGTCGCTGTAGGTGCCGGCTCCGGAAAGCAGATCATAATACGCGGTATGGTAACGGTGCTGCTCTCCCCTGCCCCCCAGCAAAAAGTGCAGATGATTTCCTGCGCGTACGTGGGCCTGTGCGTACGCACCTGCGAGAATGGTATTTTCATTCCAGCCATTACTGAATGAAGCGTCGGGCAATTTTTCAAAAAAGGCCTCACGGGTATAGGCGCCCCACCCGAACGACGGGTTCAGAACGGCTGTTCGGCGCGATCCTGCTCCGGCAAATTCAGCATTCCGGTCCGCAAAGGCAGCATCAAGACCAGCAACCGCCTCCACGGTGAAGTGACGGCGATTGACAGCCCTGAAATTCAGAAATGCAGATACCTGGTTGTTCTTAATTTTCTCATACCAGTACCGGTTTTCAAGCGGAATCGAGTCAGCCGTAGCGCCAATACCCCAGGCGCCGGGCGACAGATCAAACTGCGCAGTTTCGGAGGA
>CAILQK010000285.1 GCA_903836265.1 uncultured Bacteroidota bacterium
AGCAGAAACGCTGATCGGGTTGGGAACACCAATGTAAAACACGTTCATTTTGTCGAGAGAAACCGCTACAGAGCGTTGGCCAACTTCATACTTGAACTCTTTCTGATAGTTGTCAGTTTTCCCGGTAAGCGGGTTTTTCACGTTGATGCTCACATTCAGTTTGCGTTCGCCGACACCGCTGGTACCAGTTTCGTAGCGACCGATACCATCTTTCAACGGTACGTTGCTTCCGTTTACGTTGATACTGATGTTGTCAGCAGTACTGCTGTACGCACTGAGGAACACATCTGCGGCATATCTGTCGCCTGAAATCACGTAACTCTTCTCTGCAGAGAGAGCAGGTGTGAATTTGTCGAACTTGATATCTTCACCACCGACCTTGTTGGCAATGTAGCTGAGAACAGCGGAGTAAGAGTTCTTGGCATCGCTCTGCAGTTTACCCAGGATAGGGAACACAGCAGCAACGGGCATTTGCTTGAACTTGTACTCCGGCCAGTTTTTGGCAGCTACACCGCGCGGAAGTTCTTCGATATTGAGCGGAAGTGAACGTGCCACCGTTGAATCGCCATCAGAGAGTTCGAGGAGAATCCTGCGGGTTTCGTTCACCTTGTCTTCGATTTCTTTACCCAAACCATCATTGATGAACATCTTTGTGGTCAGGTCTTTGTTACGGATATCTTTTGGCTGGCCTTCAACCTTGGGGTTTTGGCCACCGGCTTTTTCGAAGAGCGTCTTGCGTACACCCTCGATGTAAGCTATGAAATTGTCAGCCACTTCCTTGGCCTTTTCCGCATTGGAGCGGTACTTCTTGTTTATCTCGGAATCATACGCCTCTACTTCCTTGACGATGCTCTTCATTACCGCTTCGTTGGAGCGGTCAACGATGGCACCCGTATCTTTCATCCCTTTATCGAGAGAGAAGAAAGCATTCATCACCTCAGCAGACACGTTCAATGCCAGCAGCGCGGTCAACACAAGATACATGAGGTTAATCATGAGTTGTCGCGGCTCCTTTGGTATGGACATGAGTTCTTACGTTTTTAATAGTGAGAAAATCGGAACTTGAAATCTGCCGGGAAATTACTGGCGGCCAATGTTTGACATGGCTGCGAGCATATTGCCATAAACTGTATTCAGGGAGCCGAGATTTTGGTTCAGGGAAGCCATCTGGTCTTTGTAGGCCTTCACATCATCTGAAGATTTGGCCATATCAGCCATAGCTTCGTTCAGCTTGGTGTAGAAGTTGCTCATGGTTTTGACCTGCTCCTGCGTACCGGAGAAGTCAACCTCCTGCAGTGCCTTCAGCGCGCCGAGGCTCTTGGACATAGACTGCAGTTCGGTAAGCATTCCACCGAGCTGACGTTCAATAACGTCTCCGTGGAGCGGAGTGCCCATATCAACATTATTCTGCGGGCCGGCTGTGAGAGGCTGAATACGTGAGCCATAATCAGAGAGACCCGGATAGAGTTTATCCCAGTAGTAGTCGGCATCCGGACCGAGGACACCCAGCATAAGGAAGATGAAAATCTCGATACTCATACCGAGAATCAGCATTTCGGAAGCACCTTCCCATGATTCCAGTTTGAAAAGTGCACCTGCAAGAACGAAAGCGGCACCTACGCCAATCATCAAATTCTTGAAGTACTTAAAGCCCTTGCTTTTGACGAAACTCATTGTTTTTTACTTTTAAGCAGTTTTAGAGAAAGATCAGTTCACGTTGTCATGGTTCAGGGGGCGGTGCCGAACCGGCGCCGCAGGCAGCCCGGCAGCGAAGCAGGCGCGACCGGACAACAGCACATTGAAGATTTTCCTTAGAAATCGTTGATGGAACGTCCGAGGAATGTCAGAACACAGCGGAAACCAACATAGCATTTGGTTGTATCCTGGTACTCGAAAGTACGGGTGCCTGTGTTCATGAAGAAAGCCACATCTTTCCAGGATCCGCCGCGGATGACTTTGCGCTTGGCAGTTTTGTCATCACTCTCCTTGGCGTCAACGCGGATATCAGGATTCAGATCGTGCATGAAAGAATATGCATTCTCGAAATATGCGGTTTCAGTCCACTCTGCCACGTTGCCTGCCATGCAGAACAAACCGTAGTCGTTTGGATAGTAGCCATCAGCCTTTACGGTGTAGAGACCTCCGTCTTCCGGATAGTTTCCGCGACCGGGTTTGAAGTTGGCAAGGAGACAGCCCTTGGCATTGCGGGTGTAGTAAGCACCCCATGGATAGGGAGCTCCTTCACGACCACCGCGCGCAGCGTATTCCCACTCATGCTCAGTCGGAAGGCGGAAGTCTTCAGAAATTTCGGCTGTCTCGCCGTACATATTCCAGAGCTTGGTACGCCAGTAGCAGAATGCCTTGGCCATCTTCCAGTTAACACCCACAACCGGATAGTCGTCGAAAGCAGGGTGCCAGAAGTAGTTGCGAGTCATAGGCTCGTTATAGGAATACGCGTAATCGCGTACCCATGAAAGCGTATCGGGATACACTTTGATCTTCTCGCGATGGATATGGGTGGTGCGGTTGGAAGTGCGGTCGTGTGCCGCGCGCTGCCAGTCGTACCACTGGAATTCGAACACCAGTTTGGTCACATCGAGTTCCTTGCGGCCTGCGAAGCGCTCGTTGCCCTGGTAGTACATGTCTTCCAGAACACCGTCACCTTCGGCATCTCCCTCCCAGTCAATTTCCTGTTCCCAGTCAATAATATTCTGGGGAGGCTGCTGGTCGTTCTCCGATTCCTCGACCACATGCTCGAGTTTACGGTGAGCCAGCGAGTCGCGGACCCAGTTCACAAACTGGCGGTACTCGTTGTTGGTAATCTCCGTATCGTCCATGAAGAAGCCCTGAACGGAAATCGTTTTGGGACGTGCAACGAGAGATTTGCTGAGATCTTCATCGCCAACACCGATCTGCAATGTACCGGAAGGAACATAGACCATGCCGTAGGGGTTGACACCCTTCCAACTGGGGCGATCAGTTACGCCGATCAGTTGACCACCCTCCTGGCGGCCACAAGAAGCAATGATAACTGCAAAGAAGAGCAGTAAAAGGGTTGAAAGCTGTAGTTTTTTCATTTTAAACACCCGATGGTTTCCTTACAAAAATTGTACGGTTTGGAAAAAGTGGCCGTAAAGGTAGAAATGATTGAACTATTGAAAAAACAATTCCAAAAAATTTGGCACAAAGATCAATCTTAACCCCCTGGGCTTCAGACAAACGACTTTTTAACTTTTTATTGTATTCAAAGTTAAAATTTTTCAAAAAAAACGAGGATTGTAGATCACAGGCGGCAATTTACCCGCTCCTACAGGTTTGTTCAGGCTGTATCGCAGCAAAAGCTCATGACTTCCGCGGCTTACTGAACCCAATGATGAACGGGAAACGTCAAACGCATACAGTATTGTTGTTCTCTCGTTCATTTTTAACCCTCCAAGCAAAACAAATGCATCCTTTGATGAATTTCCGAACCCCCGCAATGAAAAGCCGGCAAATGTACTCTCTCTCCAGTTAATAACCGCAGAAATATCTGTTTGTGTCTTCACAAGATCACTTTTAACTAAAATTGAGGGTACCAGAACGACTCCTTCTGTGATTCCAACCCGGCAGTCCGCGTGAAAATATCCGTGGGGCAACAATTCCACGCCAAAATCAGAGGGCATTGCGCCACTCAGTGCAGGCTGAAAAGATATTCCTGCCGACCATTTTTCGGCACGGAAGAACACCCCCAGATCGGCAAAGAGGGTGGCTGCAGACTGCTTGCCCAGCGGCAGCAGCGCATCATTGTGAGAAAAATCGGAATCTGTGTAGATTCCTTCGGGTGCTCTCAGCCTGGCACCGTCAAGGACATACTGCTGATAGCCCATACTTGTTCCTGCCGACAGTACACCTGTACTTCCGGCCTGCAACTGATAATTGAAGCTCAGTGAAACGTGAGTCCGGGCATGTGCTCCAGCCGACTCGTTTGACACCCTCACCCCGGCGCCACCGCTTGCAGCATATACTGGCAGGTGGGCATTAAGGTACTGACTGACCGGGGCGCCCTGAAGGCCTGACCATTGCTGACGATAAACACCTGTAACAACCAGTGTTGACTCCGTACCGGCATACGCGGGATTGAACTGATAGGGATTCCAGGCGTACAAACTGTACTGGGGCGTCTGCTGTGCCTGCAGGCGCATCACGGTAAAAACAAAAACCAGACCGAGTGAAATCCTCATATTCAGATCAGTTCCCAAAGTTCGTTCAAAGATACTACCGGCCTGTGACAGACAAAATTTTCACACAAATAAATGAGCGATTCTTTTTGGCCCTGTTTACCGGCAAAAAGCGGTATGTTGTTGTCATACTGCTCTGTCGCCATCACCATACTGTTTGGAATAAACTTTTCCCTGATTTTGGAGGCCTTGCCAGATGCATCGGCACCGATCACAGCTATCTGAACCGGTGGTTGAGTCTGATGTAAAAGCGCCTGAGCCCAACCGGAGAAGGAAAGCGGAAATTGTATGACCGACGACTTCATGGCGTCCAGCATCCGGACGGGAATATCCCTCCATTCCGGACGGTTCACTATCAGATTGAGCCGTTGAAGGTTGAGAACCATCACACTGTTTCCGGAAGGCGTGGCATTGTCGTAGAAATCTTTCTTCCTGACTATTATATCTGTCTGTTCCCGACGTGTGCTGTACATATTGTGCTGATCAGGATCGTAAAAGGTATCCAGCACAAATTCTGTGTACTGTTCGGCAAGTTGCAGGTATTTTCCTTCGGAAGTGATAACAAGGAGGTCGAGCAGCGCTGCAACAAGAAAGGCATAATCATCCAGAAACGCCGGCACAGGCCCTCCTCCCGTACGTACGTGTACCAGGTACCCGTCTTCGCGCATGTGCTCAAGGAGGAAATCCATATTTCTGGTGGCGGCATCCCTGTAACTTTCATCTCCGAGTGCCATGTATGCGCGGGCGTACGCCGAACACATCAGGGCATTCCAGTCGAGCAAAACCTTGGTGTCGAGCAGTGGCGGTATCCGTTTTGAACGTTCGGAGCGCAGCAATGCTCTTTGTTCAGAGAATTTGCGGTGCGCGCCCGGGCTCCCCTCCAGGTCGGCTGAATCCGTACTCCTGTATAATATATTGGTGTGCTCCCAGTTTCCCTCTTCACTTGCATTATAAAAAAAACAGAATTCTTCGGCACCTTCGCCCAGCAACTTCCGGATTTCTTCTTTCGTCCAGACGTAGAACTTCCCCTCAACGCCCTCCGAGTCGGCATCCAGGGCAGTATAAAAGGCTCCTTCAGGACTTGTCATCTCTCTCCTGACCCACTCCAGGGTTTCACGGATTGTGTCGCTGAAAAGTATCGAAAACCGTCCGGCAGGATCCCGGGTTGTGGCAATTTTACACGCATCGGCCAGTACCCCTACAAGCAGTGCATTATCATAGAGCATTTTTTCGAAGTGCGGGATATTCCACTCCCTGTCTGTCGCATAACGGGCAAAACCGCCGCCGATCTGGTCATAAATTCCACCCGATATCATTTTCTCGAGCGAAAAAAACGCATGTTGCAATGCTTCAGGCTGGCGATAATACCAGCTGTATTCCATCAGCAACTGAATTGCCATTGTTGACGGAAATTTGGGAGCGCCGCCGAAACCGCCCTGTGCATAGTCGAACTGGGCACGAATGCGCTCAAAAATTTTATTCATCTGATCGCTGCTGCTGTCGGGGCCTGAAGGGGCCACAACAGGCGGAGTGTCGTTGCGAATATGCCCCGCAAGTCTTTCAGCCTGCTCCAGTACTGTTTCACGGCGGGTTTCCCATACATCGGCCATATATTTCAATACATCCAGCCACGACGGACGATTATAGGCCGGGCGTGGCGGGAAGTAAGTACCTGCATAAAACGGTTTCCCGTCGGGAGTCAGAAAACAATTGAGTGGCCACCCGCCGCCGCCGGTGAGCAACTGGCATGCCTCCATGTAAACGGCATCAACATCAGGTCTTTCTTCTCGATCCACCTTGATACTGATAAAATAGCGGTTCATGACTTCCGCCACAGCCGGATCCTCAAATGATTCTCTTTCCATTACATGACACCAGTGACAGGTACTGTATCCGATACTGACAATAACGGGTTTCTGTTCGGCCCGGGCCCGCTCGAATACCTCTGGCGACCAAGGGTACCAGTCAACAGGATTATGCGCGTGCTGAAGGAGGTAAGGCGATGTTTCTTCGGAGAGTCTGTTCATGTTGTACTTTTATGTACGATCAAACATGATCCGGGATTAAAAGTTGAGCATCAGGGCGCCCGGATAATCCCGGATACTGAAATGACACCGTCTGGAGGGCAAAAAAAAACCCGGCTGCGACTTTTCACAACCGGGGTTCCAGCCTATGAAGCATAAGACATCTGAACCAGACAGAGGTCGCACAGAGCACCGGTGCTGCTTGAGCACGGGTACGGGTGGCGACGAGTAATGCTGCACCCCACAGAAGGATACACACTCGTGCAGCAAAAGATCCAAAACGAGCGAACCATACAAAGCATGCGGTCGCTTACGGACCGATGGCAGGGCAGATTCGATTAGGCGGACAGCGCCGCAAGGAAGCAGTGATTGACCGGTTTTGGTTGGGATGAACGATCAAAATGAAAGGTGAGATCGGTTTGGATTAAAGCCCCTTTCGGGAAACAGTTTCTATGGAACAATATTCATACCAAAAACATACGCATGAGAAAAAAATTTACTTTAAAAAAAATAAAATATCAACAAGTTACTGAAAATCAATGTGTTAATATTTTTATTTCAGACAAAAAGTGCCCCTTTCAGTTCTTCCACCCTGCCGATCTGATGTATTCTGATGGCATAACGGCTGGTATCAATTCCCTTCATTCCATATTTTGACACGTAGATTTCTCTGAATCCGAGGCGATCTGCCTCTGTAATGCGTTGTTCGACCCTTTGCACAGCCCTGATTTCGCCCGATAGCCCCACCTCACCGGCGAAGCATATATTGGAAGGGATACTCACGTCTGACAAACTGGAGATCAGGGATGCCACAATGGCCAGGTCAATGCCGGGGTCTTCAACCCTGATACCTCCGGCAATATTGAGAAAAACATCGTTGATGCTGAAAAAATAGCCGCAGCGTTTTTCGAGTACTGCAAGCAGCATGGACAGGCGTCTCATATCGAACCCAGTGGCCGATCGCTGCGGTGTTCCGAATACAGCTTTGGACACGAGCGCCTGCGTTTCAATCAGCATTGGTCTCATTCCTTCCATGGTAGCTGCCACTGCACTGCCACTCAGTTCTTCATCTTTCTGGCTGAGCAACAATTCGGAGGGATTGCTGACCTGACGCAAGCCTGCACTCTGCATTTCGTATATACCCATTTCATCAGTACTGCCGAAGCGATTTTTAAGCGTTCTGAGGATACGATAGGTGTTGTGGCGATCTCCCTCAAACTGCAGTACGCAGTCAACAATGTGCTCGAGCAACTTGGGGCCGGCGATGTCACCATCTTTATTGATGTGACCTATCAGCAGTACCGGGATGTTGGTTTCTTTGGAGAAACGCAAAAACTCGCCCGCGCACTCGCGCACCTGCGCGATACCTCCCGGTGCAGAATCCAGGTGAGGCGTATTCATGGTCTGGATAGAATCTACAATCATCAGCTGCGGCTGCAGCTCCTGTGCCTGCTGTAATATCCGTGTGGTATTCGTCTCAGTGAGAATGTAGCAGTCGGATCTGAAATCAGCTACCCGGTCGGCACGCATCTTTACCTGCTCTTCACTTTCCTCTCCGCTGACATACAGCACCTTCGCGGGCAGCTGCATGGCGACCTGCAACAGCAGTGTACTCTTTCCTATACCGGGCTGCCCGCCCATCAGCACCAGCGAACCGGGAACAATACCTCCTCCAAGCACCCGGTTGAACTCCTGGTCGGGAGTGGGCATACGCGCAGTTTTACCTGTCTGCACCTCCTTGAGCAGCGATGCCCTGGGGTGGTCTCTTTTGCCCTGGGGTGCCCAGGAGCGTCGTTTTTCTTCGGATGCGGTTTCTTTCTGGATCAGTTCTTCCTGATAGGTATTCCACTCACTGCAATGCGGGCATTTACCGAGCCACTTGGGCGCCGAAGCTCCGCAGTTGGAACAAAAGAAAACAGTACGCGGCTTGGCCATATATTCAGCGGAAGATTTTCACGTTACCCGCGGCGCAAAGATGAGCAGAAGAACATTAATAACATGAATCGCCGCCATTAATCTTTGCGGGGCCGGCAAGTCCGACGGGCCATTTATTGCAGGTCAGGGCCAAAGACCCGTCGGAGAGCAAGTTTCAGGGAACACAGGGTGAGGTATTGGCAGTGACTGTTGCGCCGGGCATAGCGGGCCGATGGGCACGACTACAGGCAAATACCTGCCATTTAAACGAAAAACAATATATTTTAGTTCACAATAGCGCAAAAAAATATTGTTAAGAAGATGCAAGGGATCTGAATAATGCCTCAGCCTTTACCATACATTCATCATATTCCGATTCGGGGACAGAGTCATATACGACAGCTCCGCCAACCTGTGCGGAAAGATATCCGGTATCGGCATTGTAAAGCAGACTTCTTATAACCACATTGAAGTCAAAATTTCCGGCCGGATCGAAATATCCCACTGCACCGGAGTACAGGCCGCGGCGGTTTTTTTCGTATTTTTCTATCAGTTTCATGGCCATGACTTTGGGAGCTCCTGTCATACTCCCCGGTGGAAAGGCCCTTGCGATGGCATCAACAGGGCTGGTGTGTGGCAGTATGATACCGGACACCGTTGAAATCATCTGGTGAACTGTCCGGAAAGAATAAATACCGAACAGTTCTTCCACCCTGACAGATCCGGGCTGGCATGACCGGGCCAGGTCATTTCTTGCCAGATCAACAATCATCACATTTTCTGCCCGGTCTTTGGTACTGTTTGCGAGTTCGCTTTTCAGGTTTTCGTCGTGAGAGCCGGTATGTCGGCGCGTACCTTTTATTGGCTGGGAAACAAGTCTGTTGCCCTGCAGCCTGAGGAACCGCTCGGGACTTGCACAAAGGAGGTAGTTGTTATTGAAGCGAAAAAATGCAGCCATGGGGGGCTGTGCGATTTCGTTCAGTTTGCTGTACACTCCGGGCGGATCAATAATCACATTTTCGGCGTAGAACTCCTGACAAAGATTCATTTCATACAAATCGCCCTCCTGTATATGCCCGATAATAGCCCTGACTGTATCCAGATAAGCTTCACGGGGCATCCGGGGTTGCAGTACAGGAGGCGGGGTGGATGCGGGAGAAAAAACAGTTTGTGTGGACAGAATTTCATCACATACTGCTTCAGGATCAGCAGTCAGACAATGGACAAGCAGTTGACCGGCCTGAACAAGAACGACCGTTTCGGGCCTGAAGAAGCACAGTGCAGGGAAGCCCACGCTATCGGGAAGCGACGAATGGAGGTTTTCGGTTTCGGCCTTCAGGTCGTAGCTCAGTCCGCCAAAAAGCCAGTCTGCATGTTGGTCGCGGTGTTTTTTCAGCATATCAAACGCCTGGCCTGGCAGCGCTTCAATCAGATCTGTGTGACCGATACCGGCCAGCAATTCGCAGGTTCCTCCGGCGAACACATCCTTGTGAAAATTGTTGTCGAGACAGATACTGTACCTGAATTTCGAGGCATGAAAGAGGACCTGGCGCTTGACCAGGGCCAGATCGGCCACATGGCGCCGGGCGGTTGATCTTTGTTGATTCATGGGGGCAAAAATAACATGAGCCACCCCAATCAAGAGGTGACTCATACTTCATGGTGATGTTTACTGTTATTTTTGACTACTGGAGTACGGCTTCGCGCTCATTCATCATCTTGCGGATATTGATGAGTGCATAGCGCATACGACCGAGCGCTGTATTGATACTCACACGGGTCAGTGATGCGATTTCCTTGAAACTCATATCTGCGTAATGGCGGAGAATGACCACTTCGCGCTGTTCGGGCGGAAGAGAATCTACCATTCTGCGTATATGATTGTGGGTTTCAGAGCGTATGATATG
>CAILQK010000286.1 GCA_903836265.1 uncultured Bacteroidota bacterium
AACCTCGAGGTGAAAGATTCGATGCTGGCATATCTGATGGAAGCTTATGGCGGTGTATCGAAGGGAACAGGTGTTAGTACAGCCATCCGCATGGAGAAATCATTTATGGCTGGCGATATAGACGGCGTGATGAAAGCATTACAATCTATTTTTGCCCATATCCCGTATCAACTGTACGAGAAGCGTCCGGAGAAGTTCTATCATGCTGCGATACACCTGTTGTTCACGTACATGGGCCTGCGCGTGCGCAGCGAGGTATGCACCTCCGACGGTCGTGTGGACAGCCTGGTCGAAACGCCCGACCGTATCTACCTGCTGGAGTTCAAGCTCGACAGGACGGCCCGGGAGGCGCTGGATCAGATTCTGAGCCGGAAATATTACCGGAGTGCCTGGGAGCTTGGCAAGCCTGTCACGTGTGTGGGCGTCAATTTTTCGAGTGAGACGAAGAATATAGAGAGCTGGGTATCGGAGCCTTGAGTCTCCGGGACAACACAAAAAGTACTTTCGACAGAATCATTAACTTCACGGGAGGGTAATATCACTTTGTGAAGCACATTCCTTTATTGCTGCTCAGTTGTCTGATTCCTGGTTTTCGGAACCCCTGACAAGTATCGTATTGCCAGGTATTTCCCGTCAATACCCCGGATTTTGCAACATTCTGCCCTTTCCGGTTGCAATTTCATTGGAAGGAATGGGAAGAATACTCCTGAATTCTTCAATGTTCAGTACTGTTCCGACCTGTCTGGTACGCGCCAGATCAAAGTAACGATGCCCTTCGAAGTTGAACTCGGCGCGGCGTTCATCCAGTACAGCCCGAAGGAAATCTGCATCGGCAGGTACATCTGCGGCGGTGAGCGGCTGCATACCGCGTTTTGTGCGAATCAGGTTTAAGTCATCCAGCCCGGCAGAACGCCCCAGTGCCTCGGCGCGTATAAGGTACATCTCCGCCAGTCGAAGAATGTACGCGGGATTGTCGCGAGACTCTTCGCCGCGGTACTTCTGCGTACGACCGTCAGGAACAATGGTAACGTCGTTCCGGTTTTCATCGTAGTCAAGCAGCTCAGCGCGCACATCACCCGGTCTGCCCTGAAAAAAAACGTTCAGGTTTTCAGATGCCAGATAGAACAGTTCGGTACGCAATGCGTCATCGCGGCTGTACGTCAGTCCGTTGAAATCGCTGCGATTCTGCTTGTTGAAAGCCAGCTCAAAGATGGACTCTGAACTGCGGCGGGTACTGAATATATCTTTGTACAGCGTTGCATCGAGCAGATTGTACGGGCTGTTGCTGATTACGCTGCCGGCATAGGCGACAGCGCCTGCATAATCCTTTTTGTACAGGCAAACCCTGGCCAGCAAGCCGTTGATGGTGTGAATATTGACGTATTGTACCCGGTCGTCGGTCTTGCTGATGCCTGCCAGCGCTGCTGTCAGCTCGTCAATGACAAAAGAGTAGGTTTCATTAACGGTTGCCCTCACCGGTATATCTGTAATACCCTGTACCCCTGATATTACAGGAATTCCATAGGCGGAACTGGTGTCCCAGTGCTCGCCAAAGTATCGCAGGATATCAAAATGAACCATGGCGCGTATGGCTCTTGCCTGCGCTTCAATCTCCTGCCTGCGCTGGTCTTCGAGTCCGGTCACACCGGGAAGTGCCTCAAGCAGGTAATTGCAGTTAACAATTGTGCGGTACATACTGATATACAGATCCTGAACCAGTGCATTGGCGGGTGTTACCTGTTTGTTGCCAATCTGGTCCAGCGACAGGTACGAGTAGCCTCCTGTTGTAGCGTTATCCGACAGTGCCTCGCTCATCAGTGGAAACTGTCCGCCATAACAGGCGCCCTGCTGCAGGGTATTGTAAACACCCAGCAGGGCAGCTTCCGCATCTGCTGCGGTGCTGATCGCATCTCCGGTACCGATATCGTTGGGTGATACCTGATCGAGAAAATTGCACGATGAAAGTCCGAGAAGGGCCGCAAGGAGTGTGATTATGCTGTATTTTTTCATCGAATTACAGTTTGAGATTGATGCCAAGGGTGACAGTGCGTGCCTGAGGGTAGGCTCCGTAGTCAATTCCCGCAGTGCGATCGGTGGAGGCGCCATTGGATGAAACCTCAGGATCGAAACCCTTGTATTTACTGAAAAGCCACAGATTCTGTCCCTCCAGATAGACCATCATGTTGCTGAATTTTCCGACTTTCGGGAAGGTGTAACTTAAATTGACATTCTGAATACGCACAAAGGAGCCGTTTTCCAGAAACTGTGATGAATTGATAAAAAAGTTGGGGTTGACAAACGAGGCGCGCCCGTATTCTGCCACATCACCCGGTTTGCGCCAGCGGTTCACCAGATCGGCCCTGTTGTTGGCATATACCGAGGAAAGCCCTCCCTCGTTGCTGTAGCCAAGATTGTCAGAAGTGGCGCGCATGAGATTGTAAACCTGATTCCCGCCCGTAAATCGGGCGAATATGCTCAGATTCCAGTTGTTGTAGCTGAATTTGTTGGTTATCCCGCCAAAGAAGGTCGGAAGCGCTTTCCCGATAATCTGCGCATCGTCGTAATCAATAATTCCGTCTTCGTTGGTATCTTCATATGTAGCATCTCCGGTCTGTGTATCAATCCCCGTAAATTTCAGTCCCACGAAAGAACCGATGGGCTCACCGACTTTCAGGATATGTGATGCCTCCAGATCGCTGAATGCGTTCAGGTAAATCTCGTCGCTGCTCAGACTTTTGATTTCATTTTTCACATAGGTACCGTTGACGTTGATCGTCCAGTTGAAATTGCCTCCTCTTCGCAGATAGGCTGTGAGATTACCCTCCGCACCGGTATTCTGTACCTCGCCGCTGTTGCGCGTCACGGTGGCAAAGCCGGTGGTGCCCGGAATGGCATCGCGGCTCAGCAGCCGGGTTTTGCGGGACTGGAAGAATTCCAGCGACCCGTTGAAGCGCCCGCCCCATATTTCGTAGTCCAAACCGACATTCAGCATGCGGTTGGACTGCCACGAAAGGGACGGGTCAGCTATGTTTCTGATGGCTATTCCTGCCTGATTGTCGTAATTGGCAGCAGAATAGAAGGATACATTTTCAAAGTCACCAATCTCCTGATCTCCTGTGATACCGTAGCTCAGGCGCATTTTCAGATCAGAAAAGAAGTTTCTGTTGAAAAAATCCTCCCCGCTGATTCGCCAGGCTGCCGAGGCAGAGGGGAAATAGCCGAAGCGGTTGTCTTTTGAAAAGCGTGATGAGCCATCAGCGCGCATAGTGGCGGTGAACAGATAGCGGTCGTTACGGGCGTAGTTGACGCGCGACAGGAAAGAGAGCAGCGAAAACGATGTTCCACTGGAGCTGGCACCTACAATATTGGCAGCACTTGATATTTTCTCCAGTCCGGAAGGCGGGAATCCCTGTCCGGTAATGCTGTTGCGCTCCAGTTGGGTGCGTTGTGCTGTGATACCTCCCAGAATGGAAAAGTTGTTTTTACCGCTCGTTCTGGTATAGGCAAGTGTATTTTCATTCAGCCAGGTGACAGCCCTGAAGCCGGCTTCGTATGCCTCTCCACCCACTGCTGCCGCATCGGCAGTGAGGGCTGATTTGAACTGGTTATCGAAAAGGAACGCTGCGTCTGTTGAAAAACTGCTCTTGAAACGGAGGTTCGGTTGGATGGCATACTCGCCGTAAGCGGTAGCCAGTACGCGATAATTATTGGTGAATGCCCTGATTTCTTTGGCCGATTTTACCGGATTGTCTGAAAGCCAGCTCGCCTGATAGTTTTCAAAAGGAGCGTACGACCCATCTTCCTCGTAAACCGGCATAAAAGGCGATGCACCGATGGCGTTGGTGATCACTCCTGTGTAGGTGTCGTCGTTGAAACTGCGGCGATTGCGGGAGAAGGTATTGCTGAGATTGAGTCCTGCGGTAAACTTTTCCGTTATATGGTGATCCAGGTTCAGTCGCAGGTTCAGTCGCTTGTAATAGTTCTCGATAACAACTCCCGTCTGGTCAAAGTAACTCAGTGCACTGAAGAAACGGGTACGGGCATCGCCCCCGCGCATGGAAAGTTCGTAGTTGCTGATTGGTGCTGTCCGGGTTACCTCGTCGAGCCAGACGGTGTTTGCCGACTCGTCAATATTGAAATTGTCTAACGGCTCTGTCAGTACCGAAGGATCAAAATCTTCGCCGAAGGCATTGTTGTCACTGTTGTAAATCGCCAGATCGTTGCTGCGGGCCTCCTCAATCAGGTCAACAAACTGCCCTGAATCCATGAATTTGATCTTTCGGGCAGCCTGCTGAATACCGGTATATGCGTTGAAATTCACCTCGGTTTTGCCCTCCTTGCCGCGTTTGGTTGTAATAAGCACAACACCGTTTGCTGCCCGGGCCCCGTATATGGCAGCTGCCGATGCATCCTTCAGTATTTCTATGGATTCAATATCATTCGGGTTGATATCCGAAACAGAGCTCAGTGTCTGTCCTGAGCCCACTGATTCTCCCTGCAGGTTGAACGCTGTGGAAAGACTCGAGTTGCTCTCGCTCAGCATCGGAATACCATCCACCACATACAGCGGATTGAGGTTGCCGCGCACATTCACAAGTAAACCGGCTCCTGGTGTGCCCGATGGAGTTATTACATTCAGTCCCGATACACGTCCCTGAATACTGGCAGCCAGATTTGAAACAGGCTGGTCTTTGAAGTCCTTGTTGCTGATAGAAGCAATTGCGCCGGTAATCTGACTTTTCTTCTGAACACCATAACCTACTACTATCAGATCGCTGAGCAGTGAGGTGCTCTCTCCGAGCAGTACGTCAATCCGGGTTCGGTTTTCCACCGGCACTTCCTGTCTCTCCAGTCCGACAACCTGAAATACGAGGACATCATTCCCCTGTGCCCTGATCGTGTAAGTACCGTCTGCTCCGGTCAGCGTACCCCTGGTGGTACCCCGTACAGTTACTGTGACGCCCGGAAGGGTTTCCTTGCTGGCTGCATCCCTGACGGTGCCACTCACGCTTGTCTCCTGCGCGCGCACGCCTGCCGGAAGTGTCAGAAGCAAAAGTGTTACAAATACAGAGTAATGTTTTAATGTCATTCGATGATTGTTATGATGGTCAGTAACCGCAGTGACAGGATAAGCAGTGATTAATACCTGAAAGGTTGTATCCTGGTTCAGCAAAGTTAATTCGATGGCTGATATATTCAAATATTATTTTGCAGCTGATATTTTACCCCTCCGGTCCAGGTGTCCGTGACGCGAATGTCTGACAACTGTTCGGGTGCTGTTTCCATCGGATTTCTGTCAAGTATCACAAAATCTGCCAGTTTTCCGGAACTCAGGGTTCCTTTGATATCACCGTCGTTGTTGGACATTGCGGCGTTTGCTGTGTATGCTTTCAGTGCCTCGGCCACGCTGATTCGCTGGTACGGTGCAATACAGGCTCCTGTATTGTCAGTCCGATCCACTGCATTCCGGATCCCCGTGAGCGGACTGAAGTCTTTCACCACCGGTGCATCCGAAGAAAAGGCAAGATTTACACCGGCCTCAAGGACACTCCTGAACGGATATACATTGTCGAGATAGAAATCAGGTAGACTGTTTCTGAAGTTTTTACCCAGTTCGTAAAGAAAAACCGGCTGTGTTACGCAGTGAACTCCCATATCTTTCATGCGTGTGAGGTGCGACAGCTCGGGGAGTCCGAGGTGTTCAATCCTGTGTTCGATATTCCTGCTGTTCTCGCCGGCGATGGATTCATATACCTGTAATACCAGATCAATAGCACGGTCACCGATGGCGTGGGTGGCAATTTTGAATCCGGCAGTCTGGGCTTTCAGGGCGATGTTCCTGAAAAACGTGAAGTCGAGGCGGAGTACGCCCTGATCTTTTCCGCCCTTGTAGCAATGTTTTAACGAAGCAGTCTTTCCGCTCAGTCCTCCGTCGCTGAAGAGTTTTACGGTATTGACTGTCAGAAAATCCGAACGGTAATGTTCCGGGAGCGGAAGCGGGACGGTATCGCCGTCGGGAACCAGCACAGGAATTGCGTTGATACGGATTTTCAGTTCGCCGGCCCTGTCCATTGCCTTGTACACCTCGAGCAAATCAGGCATAACTGCCGGATCGGTGGCCGAGCTGATGCCGAGTTTCAAAAATTTTTCCTGGGCTGCGAGCACCATCTCCCGGTACATGGCCGGCGAATATGCAGGCATGAATTTTCTGACCAGTCCGAGCGCGGTTTCGCTCAGCACACCGGAGGGATCACCGTCGCTGTTCAGTCGTATTTCGCCTCCTGCCGGAACAGGCGTTTGCCGGGTTATACCGCAAATCCCGAGAGCTCTTGTGTTCAGTACGACTACGTGCGCACAGGTGCGTGTGATGTGACACGGACGATCTTTCACCACCCTGTCAAGATCCGTCCGGTCGGGCATGCGCTGGTCAGAGAAGTTGGCTTCATTGAATCCACGTGCCGTTATCCATGGTTTTTCGGGGTTTTTTCGGGCAAAGTCGGATATTTTATCCAGCATTTCCTCGATACTTACCACATCACGAAGGTCCAGCATGTATGTGAGCAAATCGCCCACCTTCCATATATGTATGTGTGCATCGTTGAACGCGGGCAGCAGCGTCTTCCCCTCCAGGTATGTTTCCTGTGTGCCGCTTCCCATGTGCGCGCGCACGTGGTGCAGGTTGCCCGTACATACAATCCTGTCGCCCGCTATACCGAGAGCCTCCACCTGCGGCTGCCGTGAATCCTGTGTCAGAATAATCCCGTTGGTAAAAATACGTTTTTTCATGCCGGACGGAGATTCACGTTACAGCAATCCCCTTTTTTCATGAGCTCTCCTGATGGCAGCTTCCAGCACCGCCAGTCCTTCGGCCAGCTGATTTTTGGTGATAACCAGCGGGGGCAGCAGACGAATACAGTTGGAATACAGTCCGGCCCGAATCAGCAGAATACCGTTGGCAACTGCATCCCGGATAATTTCGAGGGTCAGATCCGGATCCGGCTCCCTGCTTTTGCGGTCTTTCACAAACTCAACCAGCCGCATGGCACCCAGCCCCCTCACATCGCCCACGAGGGGATACTGTTTCTTCCAGCCCTCAAGCGTTCTGCGAATCTGTTTGCCCACACTGTCGGCTTTTGCAAGAAACTCCGGACTGGAAATCATCTTCACGGCTTCAATGGCGGCAGCGCAGGCCACCGGACTGCCGCTGTAGGTGCCACCGACACCACCGAGGTGGGGTGCATCCATTATTTCCGCCTTTCCCACCACGGCTGCAATCGGAAAACCGGCTCCCAGTGACTTGGCAGTGGTAATCATATCAGGCACCACTCCCGCGTGTTCGCAGGCAAAAATCTTGCCTGTGCGACCCATTCCCGACTGTATTTCATCAAATATCAGTACTATATTGTGTTTGTCGCAAATCTCCCGCAGTTTCTTCAAAAATTCAGGCGGGATGGGCACAAACCCTGCTTCTCCCTGTACTGGTTCAATCAGTATGGCTGCCACAGCTGACGGATCAACCTGGGCAATGAGTGCGTGATCCAGCTGGGCAATCGAATAGTCAAGGAATTGTTTGGCGGTCATACCTGCGGGTACCCGGTACATGTTGGGTGTTGGCAGCCGGTAAATATCGCTGGCCATGGATCCGAACCCTTTTTTGAACAGGTTATACTTGCTCGTCAGGCTCAGTGTCAGGTGTGTGCGCCCGTGATAGCCGCCTTCAAAAACTATGATGGCTGGCCGCTGTGTGTAATATCGGGCAATATTCACCGCATTCTCTACAGCTTCTGATCCGGAGTTTGAAAACAGCGTTTTCTTGGGAAAATCACCCGGCGTCACCCTGTGAAGCAATTCTGCCAGCTCCACCACTGGCTCGTAGGTGGTAACAATGGCACAGGTATGGATAAATTTGTCCAGCTGCTTTTTCGCGGCATTGACTACCGCAGCTGGCGAGTGACCCACATTCGCCAGTCCAATACCGCCCGCAAAGTCGAGCAGAGTATTGCCGTCAATGTCTTTCACAACGGCACCGCGGGCCGATTCCACCACCACATCGGTGGAGCGGGCGGCACCCGATGGCAGTGAGGCTGCTCTCCGGGCCAGTATGTCTTTGCTTTTAGGGCCGGGAACAGGTGTTTTAAGGTCAATGGTCTTTTTTATTTCTGTCATGGCAGACTTGTTTAAAACTGAAAATAAGCCGGACCGGCCATCATAATATGTCCTTTTCAACAGGCAATATCATCAGGACACCGCCATTTCCGCACTGCGGGTCATCGAGGTAGTTGTGGATCAGACGAAGCAGTTCAAATCCCATTTTCTGTTGCGTACCCACGGTGGAATCAAAGATATTTCCCTTCATTATCTCGGCATAGTATTCATCCAGGGTCATTTTATCTGCGTGGTTCAGGTAACTGTTGGGCATTCCGACAGTAATTTGTCCTTTCAGCCCCAGCGTGCGGCACAGTTCCTGTCGCGCGCGGTAAATCGCCTTTGCTATTCCCCTTCCACGGTAATCCGGGTGAACACCCACATCCATCCCGTACAGCCAGTCGCCGTCGTCTTCGTGGGTTGTCATCCAGAGGTTGCCCGATATTTCCAGATAAGTGTGGTCGTTTTCCGGCAGGTGATGGCGGATGGTGGTACTCATCCCGATGATTTTTTCTCCATCCAGCACAACAAACTGGCCATCCGGAAACAGATCAATGTGTTTCAGGTAGTGCCTGGCCTGCAGAGTTTCCTCTGGTGAGAGGGTGGGGAAGACGATGCGCTGCAATTCTCCCAGGCCTTCCGCATGCGCGGGAAGCGTATTCTGAATGATATATCCGTTGGGCAGTTCCCGGTAATACATGGCTCGTTTTGTTTTCCGGAATGATTCCGGCCTGTCTGGTGATTAAATAATGAAGCCGCACGAAAGAAACAGTATGGCGGCAATGGCAACTGCCATCATGCTGTACGGAAACTGTGCGAACGACAATTGCACGTTGGGACATTCGGTACTGCCTGATGTAAGTACTGTCACGTCGGAGAAGAAGCTGGCCTGGGAACCGAATGCGCCTGACGAAAAAACTGCGGCGATGGAAAGCCAGACATTGGCACCAACAGCCTGCGCCAACGGGACAACAATCGGCAGCGCAACCGCATAAAGTCCCCAGGATGAAGCTGTTGTGTAAGAAATGAAGCTCAGTGCCAGGAATACAATCACTGGTAACAGATTTTTTGACAAAACAGGTTTGACACTCTCGATCACATAAGGCGTAAGTCCCATCTCGTCGCCCACTCTTTTGAGGATATAGGACATGGTGAGAATGGCGAGTGCGACAATCATCGTCTTGAAACCGTCGAAAATACCCTCTGAAACGGCCTCAAATTTCATTACTCCGGTAATCCAGTAGTAGAAACAAGTGAATGAGACACCCACCATCACGCCTTTCAGGGCGTCCTTGTTCAGCAGCAGTGTGGCGGCGATGAGTACTCCGAGGGGCAATATGAAATGAATTGGCCCCGATTTCCCGCCAGATCCGGATTCATTTCCTGAACCTGCAGGGGTAGTGAATCCGTTTTTTGCAGCCAGCTCGGCCGTTTTCAGTCGGCCGACAACCGGAAAAAATCCCAGTCCGACCAGCAGGGCAAGTGTGACGATAGCCCACGGATAGAACATAAATGGAATTGTGTTCACAAATCCCTGGAAGGCCTGTCCTTTTTCCACGATGTGGTTGCTCTCCAGCAGGCTGCCGCAGTAGATGGACCAGGTACTCATCGGTATCAGCAGACAGACGGGTGCAGCGGTGGCACTGACCATGAATGCCAGCATTTCGCGTGAAACTCTGTAATTGTCTGTAATCTTCCGCATGGTGACACCGGTAGCCAGGGCACTCATGTAGTCGTCAATAAATACAATAACACCCATTATCCATGAAACGAGGAGCGCGGTCCGGCGATTTTTTACATATTGCAAGAGATAATCACCAAAAGAAAGCACGCTTCCCGACTGAATAATCAGGTGAATGAGTGATCCGTACAGCCCGCAAACGAGTATTATCCAGACCATGTCTTCATGCTGAAGCGTTTTGGTCAGAGCTTCCACAAAATTGCCCGGAAAGCCGGACGGACTGATCATCAGGAAACCGACAAGGCAGCCTGCCAGCAGCGGCTCGAATGCCCTGCGGGTGATGATGCCGAGGATGACAACAACCAGCGGCGGGACGAGCGAGTAGATACCCATGGATATAGAGGTTTGTGTGACTGTCAGTATGTTTGTTCAGGCACCTTCATCACAGGTTTCCAATGGCGACAAGTTTCTTTTCCAGGTACTCATGCAGGCCTTCTTCACCGCATTCGTAGCCCGAACCGCTTTGTTTCCAGCCTCCAAAAGGCGCCTCAACAGCGTGTGCTGCCCACTCGTTGATGCCGACAATGCCGAATTCAAGTGCCTCCGAAACATGAATACTGGTATTCAGATCGTTGGTCCACAGGTACGCAGCCAGGCCATATTCTGTATCATTGGCCAGCGCGATGGCTTCCTCCGTGGTATCAAATGGCGTAACGCTCATTACAGGGCCGAATATCTCATGCCTGAACAGCGGATTGGAGGCACTGACATCCCTGACAAGCGTCGGCTCGTAGAAATATCCTTTTTCAAGCCCGGCCGGAATTTTCCCTCCGCAGAGCAGGATGCCACCAGCCTCCACACCTGACTTTACCATGGAAGCTACCTGTTCCCGCTGCCTGACATTGATCAGCGGCCCAACCTGTGTGTCCGGATCGGCGCCATCTCCGACGGTCAGCGCACTCAGATGACCGGCAGTCAGCTCGCAAAATTGTTCATAAATATCTCTGTGCACGATGAATCGCTGGGGCGATACACAAACCTGACCGCAATTGCGCGTTTTGGCAACTGCCGCCGCCCTGGCCAGCGTTTCAATATTCACATCCGGGAAAATGATACATGGTGCATTTCCTCCCAGCTCCAGCGACAGTCGCGTGTGCGTCAGAGAGGCTGTATTCATCAGCAACCTGCCTACTCTGGTGCTGCCTACAAAGTGTACTTTCCGAACTTCAGGCCGCATCATGAGTACATTCCCAATTGCGGCTGCATCTCCGGGTACCACATTGGCTACCCCGGCGGGCAGGCCAGCTTCTTCCAGCAAGGCCGCCAGTGCCATCGCTGTGAGCGGGGTGTATTCGGATGGTTTGGCAACAAAAGCACAACCGGCAGCCAGTGATGCCGCCCACACCCGTGCAACATTCCAGACCGGGAAATTCCATGCAGTGATGATGCCCACAACGCCAACGGGCTGGTGAATGACACTCATCCGCCTGTTGCTGCGGCTGCTCACAATGGTGCGACCGTGCGCACGCTTGCCCTCCTCGGCAAACCACTCGAAAAACTGGGCAGCAACCACCCACTCCCCGCGCGCCTCCATTGCCGGCTTTCCGGATTCAGCCACCGTAATGGCCGACAATTCTGCAGCCCGCGCGCGCATGAGATGCGCTACCTGCTTCAGAATATCTGCCCGTTGATAGGGATTTGTGCCCGCCCACGCTTTTTGCGACCGGACAGCAGCATCAACCGCCCTGTTGGCATCGGTTGCGCCGCCAAACGAAACAGTGGCAATGGTCTCCTCCGTTGCCGGATTGATCACCTGCCAGGTGCGGCCATCTGCTGCGTCAGTCCAGGAACCACCGATATAGCTTTTATTGTGCATGATACCTGATTTGATAGAGTCGGTACAATTCTGATTCCAGTATATCAAGTCCTCTTTTCAGTTCGTTGTCTTTGATTACCAGCGGCGACAGTACGCGTATGACATTTCCGAAAGTACCGGCACTGATGACAATAAGTCCCTGTTCATGGCAGGCATTTACCAGATCTTTCGTCAGTACCGCATCGGGTACAGACGGATCGCCGTTTTGTACCAGTTCGAAGGCCAGCATGGCACCCAGTCCGCGGACATGACCGATAGCCAGCGGCATTTTCTTTTGCATCTGCTCAAATCGCCGGCGCACCGTCCTGCCCACCTTCTCGCCCAGTGCGTTGATATTGATCTTTTCCATGTAACTGATGGTGGCCAGCGATGCTGCACAACAAACCGGGTTTCCCAGGTAGGTGCCACCAAGAGTGCCTCCCTGAGCGGCATCCATCACCTCGGCGCGCCCGATCACACAGCCTATTGGCATGCCCGAGCCCATTGATTTGGCCCAGGTTGAAATATCAGGCGTGATTCCGTAGTGCTCGTATGCCGCCCATTTGCCCGTACGCCCGAATCCGCTCTGTACCTCGTCTATAATCAGGAGCATCTTTTTTTCAGTGCAAATTTGCTGCACTGCCTTGAGGTAATCGGGTGGACAAACATTGAAACCGCCCTCACCCTGCACCAGTTCGAGGATCACAGCCGCCATATTGCCGGCGTCGGCATGCGTCAGGAAAAAATCTTTCAGCTTCTGAATTTCGTAGTCAACGTAATCCTTTTCAGACCTGAACCGCTTCCCGTATCTGAAAAAATTGGGATAGTCAAGGCGATAAACCTCGCCGGCAAAGGGGCCGCACCCGAGCTTGTTCCCGGTTTTGGCGGTCAGCGTCATGGCCATCATCGAGCGACCGTGAAAGGCGCCTGTATAACAGAGAATACCACTTTTACCCGTTGCCTGGCGCGCAATTTTGATGGCATTTTCCACCGCTTCAGCACCCGAATTGGTAATCATGACCTTGGTACCGTTCTCTCCGTGCGGGAAAATCCCGGCCAGTTTTTCTGCCAGTTCTATGTACTTTTCATACATGGCTACATTAAAGCAGGTGTGAATCAGGGTTTCTGCCTGTTTTTTGATGGCATCTACAACCGGTTTGGGAGAGTGTCCGGCGTTGAGGACACCGATACCGCCTGCAAAATCTATCAGCTGCCGGCCACTGGTGTCTGTTACTATTGCGCCTCTGGCAGCAACCGCAGTGGCAGGATTGAAAACGCCGATTGCGTTGGGTACAACTTTTTTTCTGCGATCAGAAAGTGAATCACTCATTACAGTCAGTATTGCCGGTTCAGTCTGGAACAGAATATTCCGGTGCAATGCTATAAAGATTTTAATTATCAGGAGTAATTTTTTTGAAATACGAAAAATGCCGAATTTACAGTATTGCTGTTAACTTTACAACCGTAAAAATGTCCCTCGTATCGTTTTTTGCAAACAACTGTACTATAATGTCTGGCTATTTGATTTTTTTCGCCTCGCTGGTCATCTCTGCCTGCAATTCGTGCAAATGTTCTGTCAGTACACAGAGCGGGGCTGTCCGGCAGGCTGCCGAATTTGAACCTGCCGGGGCAATCTGGATGCTTTGGCCCAACTACGATCACAAGCAGGGTTTTTCCAATGAACAGGTTTCTCTCGATATCATTCACGCGTTGCTCCCGTACGCGCGTGTGAAACTCGTATTCCCTTCCGACAGTATTCGAAACAGAAAAACCGCACTCCTCCCGGCTGATGCCCTGCAATCCGGCACACTGGAAACACTGGTATTGCCTTACCGCGAATTTTGGGCCCGTGATATGGGCCCCTCATTCGTTATCAGGAATAACAGACTCGCAATAGCCGATTTCAATTTTAACGGCTGGAATTACGGAAGTTTAACCGACTCACTGACCTGCCTCGATGAAAAACTGGATGAAAAAATAGCTGCTTATCTTGGGTTGCCCGTTTTTTCTACCGACATGATTACTGAAGGAGGAAATCATGAGGTGAACGGGAAAGGTACCATTATCCTGACAGCCAGTGTGGAAAAAACACGAAATCCCGGAATGTCTCAGGAACAAATTGAATCCGAGTTCAGGCGGGTACTTGGTGTTCGCAAGATAATATGGCTTGAAAAAGGACTCTGTGAGGACGATAATACGCAAACTGGACCTCTCACAAACAGGTTCGGAGAAAAGGTATATATGCCCCTGACCACCAACGGACATGCGGATGAATATGTCCGGTTTGTCGGCCCGCGAACTATTCTGCTCGCACAGGCAGATACCACCGGCGGCGATCCGATTTCAATGGAAAACCACCGGAGGCTGGAGGCTGCATTTCGCACGCTCAGCCAGGAAACTGATCAGGACGGGAATCCTTTTCACATCGCAAGAATGCCCTTGCCTTGTCATACCTTTGAATACATGAAGCCGGGGGATGTCGTGTACGATATCATAAGCACGTTTTCATTCAGCGACGGGAGCACTTTCCCGAATGGTAAACCAGTCCTTGTTATTGCCGCTGCCAGTTACCTGAACTTTCTGATCGCCAATGACTGTGTTATTATGCCTGCATACTGGAAGGAAGGATTGCCTGTCGAAATCAGACAAAGAGACGAGGAGGCAAGAAATATCATGCAGTCAGTTTTTCCTGATAAAAAAATCATCTCACTCGATGTGATGCCTGTAAATCTTGGCGGTGGCGGAATTCACTGCATCACACGAAACGAACCAAAACCAGGCTAATAATGAGCACTGAAACTACTGTCCGAATTGCCCTGATACAACTCGCCTGTGGCGAAAATGTGCGGGATAATGAAAAGAAACACATTGAAAAAATCAGGGAGGCAGCAGCCTGCGGAGCCCGGATAATCGGACTGCAGGAGTTGTTCCACGCGCAGTATTTCCCCCGGACGGTGGATGTGAAGAATTACCGGTTTGCCACAAAAATCCGGTCGGAACTTACCGATATGCTCACCGCGCTGGCGGCCGAACTCGAAGTGGTACTGATTGTACCCATTTATGAAGAAGCTTTGCCAGGTGTATATTTCAACACGGCAATCGTGCTTGATGCAGACGGGATCATGTTGGGGAAATACAGAAAAAATCACATTCCCGATGGCCCGCAGTACCATGAAAAGTTCTACTTCACACCAGGTGATACAGGTTATCCTGTCTTCGATACCAGATATGGTCGTATCGCAGTGGGTATCTGCTGGGATGAATGGTTTCCCGAAGTGGCACGCATTTTCGCACTGCAGGGTGCCGATATCATTTTTTACCCGTCTGCAATCGGGAGCGAGCCTGATCGCCCGGATTACAGCAGCCACGAAGCATGGCAGACTGTTATCAGGTCACACGGAATCACCAACGGCGTATTCATTGCTGCCAGCAACAGGGTGGGCACTGAAAAGGATATGACGTTCTATGGCCACAGCTTCATCAGCGACCCCTTTGGTGATTTCCTCGCCAGCGCACAACACGAGGAAACCATTATTCATGCCGAATGCAACTTCAACAGGATTCGTGAAGCCCGCGAACTGCTGCAATTTTTACGGGACAGAAGGGTAGATACCTATGCCCCGATATTGAAAAAACTGTTATCTGATTAGTGTCACATTGCCCACCCGCCTGAAGCGGTCACCGGAACAATCCAGTTCAATTACGTATATGTAAACATCTGAAACTGCCGGTTTCCCCCGCACGTTCCCGTCCCATGAGGCGGCTCCTGCATACTCGTACACTTTTTCACCCCAGCGGTCATAAATGGTCATTCGTCCGATGGCTGGCCCTCCCTCCGCCAGCACAGGCGCAAATGTGTCATTAGAACCATCTCCGTTGGGTGTAAATGCGTTGGGAATATCTGCCTGTTCCGGACCACAGGGTGGCGCCACAACTATCCTCCATACTATGGTGTCTGCACATCCGCTGTTGTTGGTAATCACCAGTATATATTCAAAATATCCCGATGAATCGGGTGTGACAGTTATTTCCTGACAGTTGTCGCAGTTGACAGCCGGATACCAGGTATAGCCTGTATATCCGGTTATCCCTCCCAGCACAACAGAAGCTCCGGAATTGCCGTACAGGGTATCAGGTTGAGGCTCATCAGGCAAATCAAGTGCTGTTGCCGTTACGCAGTGTATGCTGTCGCATCCGTTTGCACCAGTGTAGATTCGGCATATTTTCCCGGATTGTACTATCACTGTATCCAGTACGGGAACTGCTGTGCCTGCACAAAAACTGATTTCTTCGCTGGTCTCTTTCCTGTCCAGAATAACCACCTCCTGTGTCACGATACTGTCGCATCCGTTCCGGTTCGATAACAACAGGGAGAATACCCCCTCTGTGGCTGTGACGCTGCTGCCAAGTACGGTGATGGTTTCGCCATCACAGCTGCGGATAACCGGAAGTACCGTCGAGTCTGGCGGAAAAACTTCCACCTGCGCAGCAGAGGTGGTAGTACATCCATTCGAAAAAGTGACTGTTACTGTATATGTCCCGCTTTGTACGGCTGTTATCAACTGGCTCTGGGATCCTGACGCCGTAATGCCGGTTCCTGACCAGTTGTACAGTTGCCCGGTCGGCTGAGCTTCCAGTCTGATGCTGTCTCCGGCGCAAACTGTACTGCTTGTCAGGGTGATGGAGGCGTTTTCTCCGAAAGAATAAAAGAAATGATGGATAACCTCACAATCACCGTTCTTTTCCAGGAGTCTCAGCTCACTGTTCAGTGCTTGCGGAGTGAACGTGGTGACAGCGCACGAAAGGCATGCCAACCCGTCGGCAGGCGGAAGCCAGGTGTAGGTCGCGCCCGCCTGCGCGGGTACACCCGTCTGTACAGGCGTAAGATCACAATAGCTGATGGTATCGTTGAGTTGCTCAATCAGATGCAGTGGCAACAAGACCGGACTGCAAATACAGTTTTGACCGGCAGGAAGTTCAACAAGCAATCCGCACAAGTAGGAAGGATGGAAAGGCAAACTGTCCGATAACATTACCACTTCACCCGGCGCAATGCCGGGTATATCATCAAAATGGAGTAAAAGAGAGTCCCCTGTACTCACTTCTCCATTTCTGTCTCTGTCAAACCAGATGTTTGTCTGGTCAGTGTAGGCATAAACCGACCCGTTGTTGGCCAGATTGATACGTGCAGTGATTTGTCCGTTCTGCACAACTGCGCTGGCCGACTCGATCGCCAGTTCGGGACGGAGCACCTGCAACGGAATGGTAGCAGACCCCGTGGCTATATATACATCACAGGGCGCCCCCAGTGTGGCGCAATAGGCGACTGTCCGGATGCGTGTCTGTACGGTCAGGTTCAAATCGTCACATCCCGTATCACCCCTGAATTCTGCTTCAAAAAAGAAAACAAACTGACTTCCTGCCCCCCCGGGAGGCAATGGCAGCCTGAATCCGCCGGAAGTAATGGTTGGCGGCCCCGCAGGCGCACCCGGCCCCGGTTCGTATGAATTTGTCAGATAAATAACACCTTCTGGCAGGGTTACGTAAATACTGTCGCCCGGCGAAGGACTGCCCAGCAGCGTGACAACTGTCTGGAAGGTCTGCAATGTACCACATACACCCGATCCGGTTACCTGACTGACTGAAATAGAGACTCCGTACGATGGCGATAACCCCTGAACTTTTATTTCCTGTCCCGGTTTGTTCAGCCTGTTTGTACTCGCTCCGCACGGCTCATTGCCAGATACGCCGTAAATAATTGGCGTATTGGACACAAATCCGCAGGTAGTCCTCACCCTGAAACGTAGAAAAATGATATTCGCCGGCGACTGGTTGATACCTGGAAGGCCGTTGACAGCAATAAACGGAACTATTTCTGCCAGTTTCCACAGACCCAGGTTTCCGTTCAGTAAAGTCGGGTCAGGTATATTCACCCAACCGGCCGGGGCATATTGTATCTGGGATGTTCCAGGCTCCACTTCCATACCCTGTGGCAATTTTACTGTGGCCGAAATATCATAGGCGTAACCGGCATTTGCATTGTAAATTTTCATTATATAATAACCGGATGTATCGCAGAGCGACAGGTCGTTATCTTCCTGTAAAATATCCAGTTCCAGCTCGGGTTTGGCGAGCCGGAGCAGTATTCTGAAGGTGTCTCTCGAACAACTGGTTGCATTGATATCGGTGTAGGCTGCACAATCCCAGCCATAAATCAGCATCAGGGTATCGGTTGCGCAGTGGGTAGTCTCTCCGGCAAGTCTGAACGGGGAGGACGAGAATCCCGACAAATTGGGCAGGTTGAACAGATTGTTTACTGACGGCACCTGCTGTCCTGACGGCATTTTGAGCAGACTGAAGTTGCCGGTCTGTCCTGAAGATGACTGAATGTTCAGCCATACGTTTTTTGCTGTGTTTACAAACAGATTTTTCAGGTCGAAATCGGCTTCAAACCGGCGACTGTCGGAAATAATTACAGTATCCGCCGATTTGATATCGAGGTCGGGATAATTGGAAAAGTATCCGATCTGGTTTTTAAGGATGGTATCGAAAACCATCCTGTCGCTGTTCAGGCATCCCTCGAAGGTGGTGGTAATAATTTGCCGCGATGTATCGGGGTTCCTGAAGGTACAATTGGGGTCAAAAACGATATTGGTTTTGAGCAGGAAACCTTCATCAACCAGCGAAGCAAAGGCAGGAGAGAAGTCAACATCCATCAACCCGGGTGTCTGAACGAAGGGTAATGCCGTGTTGCTCAGCAGCAGCTGATTGTCCTGCAGCAATAACTGGCTGACTCTGACAGTATTTGCTGTTATTCCGTCAGGCACAGTAAGCCGGTATCCGGAAATTATCCCCAGTGGCCTGACTTCTTTCGTAAAAAGATTGGCTCGTGCAATACGCAGCGAATAGTTGAAGTCGCTTACCTCCAGCGATGGTTCGCACGGCCGAATATTGAATGTGTTGTTTTTGAGTTTGAATCTGAATCCGGAGTACTGCTGTTTGACTCTGGGGAACCGCGTCCAGGCACACAGCCAGTCGCCATGACTGAGTGCTGTCTGAATGCCAATCAGCACCGGATTTTCCGGATTGTTGTTCGTTTCGTTGTAGTTCAGGTCAATTTTGAAGTCTGTGCAGAAAAAAATGGAATCCCCCGGCCCCAGAACTGGACTCGGCAGCAATCCCTGAGCAAACAACTGACCGAAATTAACGATGAAACTGTGTTTCTGTGAACTCAGCTGATCCAGCAGGTTGTCGGGATACTTGTTGGGTATCAGCATTCGTATGAAATTGTTGTCGTCGGTGTCCGCCAGACTGGCGATTCCGAGTGCAACGGAACTGCCATCGGCATACCTTATTCTCATACTGTCGCCCAGAAGCCTGAATCTGGTTTCTTCGAACATTCGGGTGCGAAGATCAAGCAGTGAGACTGAATCGTTCTCCGGGTCTGCCATATCGCTCAGCAGTGCCTCGTGAAAAATATTTCTGGGAAGGATGGCTATTTTGCCGGTATCAACGTATCCGCAGTATTCAACCCGCATGGTATCTCCCGCCAGGAAACGGTCGCGCCGTATCTCGTTTTTGACTGCACGGGTACCGTCGTCGGCAATCCGGTCATCATTGCTGTCTCTGTATCCGATATTCAGCCGGAAGGCATCGAATTTCCATTGATAATTGCCAGGAAGAGATCCTGAACCGCCGCTGCCGTTCCCGCCACCACCACCGCCGCCCCAAGTGCAGTCCTCAAGCACCAGATCGTACTCTCTGCAAACACCAGTCCCGCACGTCGTGGTGCTGTCTGATGAACCCGAAACAAACGAAACAACCGACATTTTGCGGATACAGGGCAGGCAGTTGGCTACATAGATATCAAAAAAATCGGGATCCGGCGAGAGCTGCTGCGGACATACTGCTGCCGGATCGCAATCATACCTGATGCAAAAATTCATCTGCATCTGAAAAGATGGCAGCGGCAAACTGTAAACCCAGCGGAATCTCCCACCCGGAAGTTGTGTGAAACTCAGTGGGTCGGCACCTGAAAGTGTAGTCTGGCAAGCCGTATCCAGACTGATTCCCGGCGGAAGCTGCATGTCAATGTGCAGGTAGCGTCCGGATGCAGACAGTTGTGCTGATCTGACCATCAGGGTTACCGGATAGGAGTTGCCGCTTGTCAGGCAAGCCTCCACATCCATGAATAATTCTTCGTTCAGCTGAGCTCCCGTACTTGTTTTGAGATTCAGAAAGCCTGACACAAATCCTCCTGGCGGACAATCCTTCTGATAATAATAATCAACACGAATATCTGCCTTTGTCTGTTCACAAAACGATGCACAGGTGAGCAGGTCAAAGGTGAGGGTAGCTGTGTCTCCCGCTTTTATTTCCGGAATAATCAGTGTCATACTGCCAGCCTTGCCCGGATCACATGAAAACGAATCACTGACCGGAGCGACGTTGGGAACAATGGGAAAGTCAGTGCCCGACTGGCTCAGCACCACGCTCGTCTGGTCAAAGACGTGAATACCGGCCCCCATTTCAAAAGTGGTATTGATAATGATGTTTTTAGCCGGTGCACCGCCTGTATTTACAATTTTTACACCCATCAGCGCACCTTCTCCGGCACACTGGCTCACTATCGGACCGGTGATTCCGGTAAAATTCAAATCGGGTACCAGCGTGGAGGGTTTGATCAGTATATTTGCCTGAATACTGTCGTAGGTGCAAAGTTCTGTTCCGCAACCCCAGCCGGCTCTCATCACTGATGGTAACAGAAACGAGGGGGTGCCACAACTTTGTATAACTATTTTTTCAGTAAAACAGATGGTTTCTCCAAATTCAAGCAATTCATCATTGTCGCCTGCAGAACTGATCAGCGCCGGATCAATTTCCGCCCTGAACAAGAGGGCACCCGAAGTACTGTTCAGGACATGATCCATGAAAATGTTCATCCCGGAAGCGTGGGCGTCTTCAAAAAAAACGCGCCTGATTGCTCCCAAACGTGTGTTTTTTACACATATTTTCCGATAAAGCGTATCAAAACGCTCACCCTCCATATAAACGTCATCTACACTTTCAATTAGTAACAGTCCGGTTTCCAGCGGAATAGAGCTGGTGACCACCGAGACAGATACGTTGCTGCCGGTCAACCCAATTGTACACGGAAAAAGACTTCCTGCATTCAGTCCGCGTGCTGCCAGACAATCTGCTGTAATAATCAGAGATACCGTGCGGCTGGCACCCGGTGGCAATGAACTCACTTCAAACAGCGGCTCTGCCAGGTTGCCGGTGTTCAGCTCCGTTGCACCGGTTGCTGTTCCCGGCTCATACCAGATTCCTCCGGGCAGTTTTACCGACAAATTTCCCGAAACAGGCTGTATGCCACCATTTTGAAGACTGACGAAAAGTGTGTCTCTCCCGCATACATACAGTGAATCTGGCAGGGTGTATTGCAGAACGACACCCTGATTTTGTGCCAGTGCGACTGACAAAGAAAAAACAGGCAGGGAGGCACAGAGAAGAAGGTGTTTCAACATCGGATTCAGTTAACAGGCAACAAGGTCAAAAAGTAAACATACTTTTGCAGTGAACAAACGCTGTTGACAATTGATTATTTTAAGAAAGATTTGGTTGCTTTGGGCTGTGCTGCTTTTTTTGCTCATGATGGGGTTCAACCTGCTGGTTCTGTTCCTCAATTCGGCAGTTTTTTCGGAAGAAAGGGCACTCAAATATAATATTTGGTGGTTACACCACGCTTTCACCAACGTATTTCTGCCCCTGATTGGCGTATTTCTGGTGGTGAAAGGCCGTGATCAGCTGGATCCTGCGAAATCCTACGTCATAGTGGGCAATCACAAGTCTTCCCTTGATTTTATCCTGAACGCGAGGGCCTATCCGGGTGGCTATCAGTATCTTGCCAAACAGGAGCTGCAGAAAATTCCCATTTTTGGATGGGTTGTGAAGAAAATGTGTCTGATTGTTGATCGTGGCAGTCCGATGAGCCGTGCCCGCAGTGTGGTCATGCTGAAACAAAAACTCGCAAAGGGTATCAGTATTTTTATTTATCCGGAGGGCAGCAGAAACAGAACGCCGGAACCGTTAGGCCCCTTTTACGACGGTGCTTTCAGGATTGCCATTCAGACGGGAGCGCCTGTCGCTGTTCAGACGATTACCAATATTGACAGGGTGGCGGGCCCCGACGACTCGTGGCTGCAGCCCGGCGTGGTCAGGATTGTGTGGGAAAAGCCCATTGAGACCGTACAGTTGACGGATGCCGATATTCCTGCACTCCGCGAAAAGATAGCTGCCATGATGACCTCCCGCATACTGGAAGTCAGAAAGTGAGTCGCTTTACCCGGCCGTTTACCATGGCATCTGTCACCTGAAATACAATCAGAGGTTTCTGTGAACGCCAGAAAATATCGTTGTACTCATCACCGAAATGAATGTAGTGCTGAAGCCTGGCCTCCTGCATTTCTTCCATCACATGCTGACGGGTATTGAGACACACCACCCAGCCACCTTCTTCATGCACTTCTTCGGCCAGTTCTGCATAGTAATCATCATCTGAACTGTGAAAATTAAGAACATTGTCGCAGAAAAGAATGAACTTGACAATGCCCTTTTCATACAGCATTTCAAGTACACGCCTTTTCAGGTGCATGATATCGTTGTACAGCGCATCATTCCACTCGCCAATCAGCTCGATCAGCGCGAACTGATCATCATAATCCACGAACAATATCTTGCAGTACAGCGTTGATGAGCCGAATGCATCCCATTGCGGATGCAGATAAAAATTGTACAACTTGTGCGTGTACTGAAACTCGCTGTACTTTCGGCCGAAAAAGGGCGAATCCCTGTCTTCCTCTGCCGTGTAAAGTTCGCGCCACTGATAATGAGGCTCAATGTTGTGCATGTTTCACTGAATTGTTCAAGCGCCGCAAAGTTACCATGATCTCACAACATGTACGACTGAGAGTTGTACTTACAGGGCCAGAATCTTCCGGGAAAACCACGCTGGCCCGCGCGCTGGCCGACTTTTACAGTTGCGGAATGGTGCCCGAGTTCGCCCGCTCCTTCCTTGACGCACTCCGAAGGGAATACCACCACAACGATCTGGCACTTATCGCCCGCGGACAGGCTGCCTGGGAGCGATGGCATGCCGCCCACTCAAAACACTGGCTGCTTGTTTGCGATACCGACTGGACTGTCATCAGAATCTGGGAATCATTCAAATACGGATCCACCCAACACACACTGCACTGCGCTCCCGCACCTGATACGCTTCACCTCCTTTGTAAACCGGATATTGAATGGGAGCCCGATCCGCTCCGGGAAAATCCGGACAATCGCGATGAATTGTTCGCGCTTTATGAACAATTGCTGAAAGAAACTGGTTTAAGATACTGTATTTTGTCAGGCAATCTGACACACAGGTTTCAGAATGCTGTGTCTGCGATTGAAAAATATTCCTGACATTTGCAGTCCTCATTGGGGTGCTGGCTCTGCCGGCTGAGATAAAACCCATCGAACTTGCGCGGGTAATTCCGGGCAAGGAACTGAGACGGGTAGTGGCATCACTACACCTGCAAAAGCCCCTTTGGCAGGTGGATGTTTCACTCAATCTTCTTTTTTCATGACAAAGTTTGTCAGTCCACTGGCCTTTGCGTCGTTCTTCCTGTCTTCTTCTCTGTTCTCACAGTCTCCCGACTCGACATCCCTGAAGGAGGTTGTCATTCAGGCCACTCGTGCGGGCGAGCGCATGCCCGTGCCACACAACAATTTCAGGTCGAAAGCAATTCTTGAAACGTTGCATACACAGGACGTACCCTATCTGCTGTCCGCAACACCCTCGCTGGTGGAAAGTTCCGACGGAGGTACAGGAACCGGTTATACGGGTATGCGCATCCGCGGGAGCGATCAGTCGAGAATCAATGTCACTATCAATGGTGTGCCGCTCAACGATGCCGAAAGTCAGAATGTTTTCTGGGTCAATTTGCCAGATCTGGCGGCCTCGGCTTCTGAAATTCAGGTGCAGCGCGGAGTGGGGAGCAGTACGAACGGGGCCGGCGCATTCGGAGCCACGGTAAACCTGGATCTGACCAGAATAGTTGCCGATGCATCCGCTTCCGCAGCTGTTTCAGCCGGGTCGTTTAATACCCGACGACTGTCGGCCCAGCTCAATTCCGGATTGCTGGGCCGCTGGGCTTTCTCCGGAAGGGCATCAGCCATTGAAGCGGACGGATATATTGACCGCGCCAGTGCCAGTCTCCGCTCCATGCACTTGTCAGGCGCCTATGTCGGAGACAAACACACTGTTCAGGCGCACGCGCTGCTCGGCAGGGAGATCACTTACCAGGCGTGGAACGGTGTGCCCGTACAATACGTCAACGACCCGGTGCTGCGTACTTTCAACAGCGCAGGAGCAGAGCGGTCGGGTGAGCCATACAACAACGAGATTGACAATTACACCCAGAATCATTATCTGCTGCATTACAAATATGCCATTTCGCCGCTGTGGCTGTTACAGCTGAATGGCCACTATACCCGCGGATACGGATATTTTGAACAATACAAAGCCGACCAGCAATTTAAAAGATATGGACTGACACCGCTGCTTGTCGCCGATACGGTGATTGAAGAAACTGACCTCGTCAGACAGCGCTGGCTCGACAATCACTTCTACGGAGCCACCTTCGCTCTTCGCCGCAACTCGCGCTCCGATGCAGGCACTTATGCCATGGCTGGCGGAGCTTTGAGTCGTTATGAGGGTGATCACTTCGGCAAGGTAATCTGGTCGGAATGGCCTGCTGGAAACGGGAAGGACTATCGCTACTACGACAATTCTGCCTCAAAACTCGACGCCAATATCTATGTCAAAGCCCAGAAGCAGTTTACACAGCGACTGAATGCCTATCTCGATCTGCAGGGCCGTATGGTCAATTATGATTTTGTGGGCTTCAATCAGAATCTGGAGCCGGCAACTCAGCGAGTCGAGCACAGGTTCTTCAATCCGAAAGCCGGTCTTACCTTCACTTTTTCAGACAATCTGAATGCTTATGCGTTTTGGGGTACAGGCCACCGGGAGCCCAACAGGGATGATTACACGCAGTCGAGCCCGTCATCCAGGCCGTCGGCCGAGCGACTGAGCGATTCCGAGCTGGGAGTTCGCTACGGGAAAGACGGATTTGCACTTGCAGCCAATCTGTTTTACATGAACTACAAAAACCAGCTGATCCCTGACGGACGAATCAATGATGTAGGTGCATATATCAGAACGAATGTGCCCGACAGCTATCGGGCCGGACTGGAACTGGAGGCATCGTTCTCGGCAGGAATATGGCAGTTTGCAGGAAATGCTGCCATCAGCCGGAACAGGGTGCGCAGTTTCACCGAATACCGCGACAACTGGGACACAGGCGGACAGGATGTCTTTGAGTATAAAAACACTGCCCTTGCTTTCTCTCCGGAAATGATAGCACGCGGGGAGGTGGCATGCAAAATCCTTGAAAGAAAACAAACAAAACTGATGCTCACTGCTGTCGGCAAATATGTGGGGAGCCAGTTCCTCGACAATACCGGGTCTTCTGCCATGCTGAATGCCTATTTTGTCAGCGATCTGCGACTGAATATTGATTTTCCGTGGATGAAAATGCAAAAAGGCAGCTTTATTCTCACCTGTAACAACTGGCTGAATGAGCAGTTTGCGAACAATGGCTGGGTTTACAGATTTACCTCTGCCGGTTATGACCCTCGTCCCGATGATCCCTATTCGGTTGGAGATGGCAATGGCGTTTACCGCCAGACCGGCCTGTTTCCGCAGGCAGGACGAAACTGGATGGGTACCCTGAGGGTTGAATTTTGAGCAACAAAAAAGGGGATACCGGTTTTTATGCCAGTATCCCCCTGTCTGTGCCCGGAACAGGACTCGAACCTGCACGACCTTTGGGGTCAAGGGATTTTAAGTCCCTCGTGTCTACCATTTCACCACCCGGGCCACATCGGGGCACAAAGATAGTTTTTTTATCTTATTCCGCCTTCAGAAACTCATAAGACGCACGCTCGGGGAAAACAGCGGCGGCTTCGTCATTTTCGGCAGCCACGTAATAGTGTTTCACCTTCGATTTGTCAATCAGTGCAGTGTATATTCCGTCTGCGGCCTTCGCATCGCCGTTGGTGCCATCGTCGGTCATGGGAATATGGGAGAATGCAAAACTTTTGTCTCTGCGGAAATAAAGTGTACCGCCTTTGGTTGCTCCGGTCAGTTTGGCTGTGACCCGCAGTTTTTCAGCTTCCCTGACGTGTTTTACCTCTGCAATAACCGGCTGAACCTTGTTGAGAAGCGGATGCTTGGCAAGCCATTCTGTGCGCCTGGCCATGAGTTGTCGCAGTCCGATCAGGTGGTCGGGCGCAAAGGTGAGAGTACTGTCAAGCGAGTTGCTGAAGTCTTTCTGACTGTACAGTTTCAGCGAGTCCAGTTTCACCCAGGGTTCTATTTCCTTTTGCATGGCCTGGGCACGCGTCAACAGCTGATTGTTCAGAAGCCAGTCGCTGGTGATCGTGCGCACGTGTGCGAGATAAATCTTCCGGTAGGTGTTGTTGCGCAGTATTTTTGAGATCAGCGGTCGCTTCACATTGTCAATCTCAGTCAGCGGCTGATACTTTACAAGTTCGTCGTCTTTCATTTCCTCGAAGGAGAAGTTGCGCCGCCATCCGCCAAAGCACATGTTGAGGTCCCAGAGAATCGGATGGGCAACGCCGGTTGTATCGAACCACAGGTAGTAATTGTGCGAGAGTGATCCGTTGTAGCTGTCGAGGTTGACCATGACATTGTTGAAGGCGAGCATCCAGAGGGTCTGGTCAACGTCAAGTACGGTTTCAATCTGGTCGGGTGTCCGGTTGAGTACGCGAATCAGATTCAGCAGCGGTTTCCAGGTTCTTTCGTTTTCCACCTCGTAAAATGCTTCATAACATCCTGGGCTCTCGTTCAGGTAAACCAGCGATGCGTTTTCGCCTTTCGGGCACCCGGTCTGGCTTCTTGTTTTCTTCCAGTTGTCGGGGTCACATTTTACAATGTCGCCGGTGGTGGTGCCGAAATGTTTATTGATGAAATTTGCGTCAACAGATTCGGAATTTACGTAAAGTCCGTAATACTTGTTGTTGATATAAACATTTGCAAAGTTGCACAACGGGGCGGGCATGTATTTTCTTGCCACCTCGTAACCAAGGGGCTCTCTTACAAAACCCGGGTCAAGGAAGCCGTTGGAGAGTTTGATGGTTCTGTGTCCACCCTTTAACTGCTGGTTGCGCTTTTTGTAGTCGAGTTTGATATTGAGCGGCAGTTTCTTGTAGGTATCCTTTCTGGTTTTGAAATAGGAGCTGTTACCCTTGTATCTTACACCAACGCTGTCCAGCTTGAGGCCATTCACCCAAACCAGACCCTGAGCCCTTGCATCCGGATTGGCTTTTTTCAGCGAGTCGAGTTGCTGGTCCCAGCGCTGATAGGGGAGTCCGATTTTTACTTCCTGTACCCCGGTGCCGTAGAAATCCTGTGCACTCAGGCCGAAGGAAAAAAGCAGAAAAAAGAGAAGTGCTGTATTCTTCATTTGAAACTGTATATTCGCTTTTATTTATTCAAATCGCTGAGTTTTACCCTGTAAGGCTCGCGTGTGTAGCCTGCAGGAGCAAAATTGACCGATCCTGCATTTTCTGCCACAATATAGTATTCCATTTCGGTATCCGGGCCCTTCGCTTCGATGCTGGCCGTGAAACTCTTGACGCCGGATGGCAATCCGCCCGTATTATCCTCGTTCATCGGAACCAATGAATAGGACTGACTATGATCAAAGCGATAGTAAACCAGCATTCGCTTGGGGAAACGATCGGCACGGGCAGTGATATTGAAGGTATTGACGGGCTGATTTTCGAATTTGGCTCTTGCCTGTACTTTTACCTCCGAGACGGAAGATGGCAGGGTAGTGAGCTCCGGATGGTTTTTCAGGTATTTGCTCCGTCTCGACATCAGCTCAATAATGCCGGGAATCTTGCTCTTCTTGCCAATTGTGGTGCGCAAACTCGACTGAAAATCGTCGAGACTGTATGTCTTGTACTTGTCTTCGCTGAGTGGTACCACAATCATGCCCTGCAATTCGGCCGACCGCTTCTCGTATGCGCCATTCAGAAAGTTCTCTTCATTGATCTGCCTGATGTGCGCCAGATATACTTTTTTATAGTAAGGGTCTTTCAGCAGCTGGCTGATCAGGGGTTTGTACGGGTTGTCAGCATGCAGCAGCGGATCGAGCTCCTGCAGTTGTGTGAGCTCCAGATCACTTCCCTCACCTGTATTTTTGTAGCTGCCAAAAGCAAGGTTGAGATCCCAGTGTATCGGCTGGAATTTTCCGTTCCCGTCTTTGTAGAGGTAGTAATTTACACTGTGGTTACCGGAGTAACTGTTCAGGTTTACCATGATATTGTTGAGGGCCAGCATCCAGAGAGCCCTGTCAGTGTCCAGTACTTTTTCAACGTCCTTCGGCCCCTGTGAAAGCAGTCGGGCAAATTCCTGCAAGCCCTTCCAGTCAGCTTCAGAATTTCCCTCAAAATTGCCTTTGTAGCAGTCTGCGTTGCTCTCGTACTCGAGCGAACCATAGATATTCAGTTTGCATGAAGCCGGCAGATTACCCGGCCTGTTGTCAACACCTGCCTTGAATACAGAACCGCCCGAGTTGCCAAAATTTCGCTCAAGCATTTGCTTTTCAATGCTTTCCACATTAATAAAAACCCCTATGTACTCGTCGTTGACAAACAGTTTTGTGAAGCCTGTTTTCGACCCGGGCATGTATCTGGCTGCTATTTCGTGAAACAGGGCCTCCCTGATCATGCTCGGATCGCGAACGGCAGCCGACAATTTGACGGTGCTGTAGCCCTGATGCTGCTGTCCGGGGGTTTTATAGTCAAGTTTGATCTGAAACGGGTTTCTTTTCAGTCCGGTGGTATATGACTTGTCCCCCCTGAATCGTACGCCGGCACCCTGATAGGATTTGCCGTCAATGATAACTGTGGCATCCATCAGTCCGCCTCCGTATATACGCATGGAGTCGAGCTGGTCAGACCAGTTCCGGGCATCAACCCTGATCCTTATCTCTCCGACTGTTTTGCTGTCGAAAAGCTGACGCCCCGACTGCGCGTAAAGGTGCAGTGTAGCAAACAAAAAGATGAGAATCAGACTGTTTTTCATGTTCAATTGCTTAGGCATGTTGAGAATGGAGAATCGGGGCGCAATGTTACGAACTCTGAACTCATATTACAACAGATTGCCGAGTTTCCAGATATCTGTGAAGCTGTTGTACAACGGAACCGGGGCAAATCTTATTACATTGGGTTCGCGCCAGTCAGCAACAACTCCCTGTTCTGTGAGGCGGTCGAAAAGCGCACGTCCTCCCGGCCCGGTGAGCAGCGACAGCTGACAGCCGCGGGCGTTCTTGTATCCCGGAGTGATGATCCTGAAGTCGAGTCCTCTTGCGCGGGCATTATTTAGGGTGTATTCCAGATAGGCGGTCATCAGCAGACTTTTGCTTCTCAGCCGGTACATCTCTGCCTCGTCGAATATTTTCAAACTGGCAAGATGTGCGGCAAAAGATAAAATCTGTGCGTTGCTGAGCTGCCACCCGGCTGCACCGTACATTGGATTGAAACCCTTCTCCATCCTGAACCGGGAGTCTTCATCATGACCCCACCATCCGGCAAAACGGGGAAGTTCGGGGTTACTGGCGTGTCGCTCGTGCACAAATACGCCGGAAGGCCCCCCCGGTCCGGAGTTCAGGTATTTGTAGCTGCACCATACAGCGAAATCCGGTCCCCAGTCATGCAATCGCAGCATCATGTTTCCTGCGGTATGTGCCAGGTCAAAACCGGCGTATGCTCCGGCCTGGTGCGCGGCCTTTGTGATGTTTTCCAGATCAAAGTACTGGCCCGTATAGTACTGGATGCCCGGGAAGAGCACCAGCGCTGTTTCTTCGCCATGTCTGCTGATGGTATCCAGTATGTCCGCATTCCGAAGCGTATCCTCTCCTTCGCGCGGAGAAATCTCAATGATGGCATCGGCCGGGTCGTATCCGTGAAATCGCACCTGCGACTCAACGGCATACTGATCACTCGGGAAAGCGCCTGCTTCCATGATGATTTTGTACCGCTTCCCGGCCGGCCGGTAAAACGAAACCATCATGAGATGCAGATTGACACTCAGGGTGTTCATCACTACCACCTCGTGCGGGAGTGCGCCAACCAGTCGGGCTGTGGACTCTGTCAGAAATTTGTGGTAGTACATCCAGGGCTTTTCACCCCGGAAATGACCCTCCACGGCGTACTCTCCCCAGTGATCCAGTTCGGCATTGACCGCCTCCCTGACAGCAACTGGCTGCAGACCGAGTGAGTTTCCACAAAAATACAGCACCGGCTCGCCCTTGTGCTGTGGAAATACAAACTTGTCCCGGAAAGACCGCAGCGGATCATCCTGATCCAGTATCCGGGCAAATTCTGGTGATGGTTGGAAAAGGCTTGGCACTTGAGGTACTTTAGTTCAACTTGATTTTGGTGGCAACACTTGCTTTCTGTTTCGCCTGCTCTTCATCGAAAGGCTTGAGTGTAACTGTCAGCGTATGATCATCATCCGAGAGTTCTCCGAGCTTGTTATCAGATTTTTTGATTTTACGGTCTGTAAAACGATAAATCTGCTGATAACTCATGTCAGCAAAGAACATCTTCATCATATCCATCTGACTTTCGTCCACTTCATCAGATTCGCTGAGCGTCTTTTTGATTTCTCCACCCAGATCGCCAACGCCCAGTCGCTCGAAACTCTTGCCACTGAAACGGAAGGTTTCCTCGGTTTTCGTGTCGTACTTTTCCTTGCCAATAACCTTCAGTGCTCTGTTAAGTGCATTGATGTCAGCGAAATCGAAGGAATAGCCGAACTTGTAGGCAGCCGTGTCATTGATAGCTGTGACATTTGAAATTCCCGGTATTCCATTCAGGGAGCTGGCCACTCCGCTGAATTCTTCCCCAATGTTTCCCATCGGATTTTCGTCTTCTTCACTGGCTGGCGGGGTGTAGTCACCCTCTCCTCCGATGGTGGTGGAGTCGGCTTCCTCACCGGGCATATTCTCACCCATGCCTTTCATCATGTCCATCATTCCTTTCAGCTCGCTCATGTCAACTACCATCTGGTAGCTGCCGCTGCCTTTCGAGGAAAGTGTTACTTCTTCAATGATGTGCAGGCAGCCCGTCAGTGTGGAGAAGGCGAGAAGGACTGCCGGAATGAGAAAATTCTTGGTCTTGAACATGCGAGTTTTACGTTTTAGTTTTGAATTCAGTTGCAAAGATCGAACGGTTTGTCCGGAGCTTTTACAGGATTTTTCACCTGCTGCGAAAATATGTTGATTTCGACCCGGCGAGAGAATCCCGATGGCACTCTCAGTCTATGAAAAAGTCTTTTTCCACCCGGACTCCGTCCTTTTCAGCAACCAACTGGTATGAACCCTTGCGCAGGTATATCTTCCCGGTGTCAGCTTTTTCGAGTTCCGGCATTTTTTTCGGATCTTTTTGTGCTGCCTGCAGTTTTTCACAATATGCTTTTTGCGAGCTGTTTACTACCGACAGATCGTACTTCAGACAGTTTAGTCCTTTAACGATTTTTTTTGTCCCCTCGTTCAGCACGAGGTCATTTTCTTTCATTTTTATCGTCCAGTTAACATTTCCGGGTTTATTGGAATAGATCCAGACGGGCAATTCCGGGTCTTTGGCTGTATCGTAGGCCGGTTTTTTACCCCAGTTGCGATTGTATTTTCTTTTGGGCACTTCGAATATGTGCAGCGATGAAGCAAGTACTTCCGGTGTGAGCAATCTGACTTGCCTGATATCGGCTGTGTACATGGAGCGCCCGTGTGTACCAATAACCAGTGTGCCCGACGGATGTACATCGAGATCGTGCACTGCCACATCAGGGAATGACGCTCCGGGCGTATTAAAGGTTTCTCCGCGATCGAGCGAAACATACACATGATGATCTGTCCCGACGTACAGGATATTCTCGTTTTCGTCGTCTTCCTTCACCACATTGACCGGTTCGGCCGGCAGGGAGGTTCCAATCTTTTCCCATGTTTGTCCGTAATCCTCTGAAGCATACAGATATGCGCTGAAATCGTCGTTGCGATAACCGTTCAGGCTCGCATACACGCGCCCGCGCTCGTGGGCCGATGCCTGTACGCGGGATACCCACAAATCCTGCGGCAGGTTGTCTGATATTCGTGTCCAGGTTTCACCGCCATCGCGGGTAACATGAATGAGTCCGTCGTCGGAGGCTGCATACAGCAGTCCGAACCTGAGCGGACTTTCATGCAGGGAAGTGAGTGTTCCGTAGGGTACGTTGCCCGGCTTGCCGCCTTTGGTCAGATCGCCGGAAATAGCCTCCCATTTGTCACCCCTGTCGAAGGAGCGATACACTTTGTTGGCGCCGAGGTACAATACATCCTGCTGATGGCGACTCAGGTGAATCGGCGTCTGCCAGTTGAAACGAAGCGGGCGCTCGCCCAGTTCATGTTGCGGGGTTATCCTTTTCGCATCCTCCGCTTTTCGATCCATGCGGTAGTAGTTTCCAAACTGGTAGCCGGTGTAAAGGGTGTTGTTGTCACGGTAGTCAACCTGTATCTGCATACCGTCGCCGCCAATGAGTTCCTCATAGGGGTAAGCACCGGTCTGGTGCCACTCGTCGGAAGCCCGGTATCCGGAAGGGCCGGTCCATACGCCGTTGTCCTGTGCTCCGCCATAAACACGAAATGGTTCCGCACGGTCGGTTGTCACGGCGTAAAACTGTCCGACCGGCGGGTTATTGCATTTCATCCAGGAGGCGCCGTTGTCCCAGGAGATATTGACACCTCCATCATTGCCGTTGATAATATGACCAGGTCGGGCCGGATTGAGCCAAAGTGCATGATGGTCAACATGCACATTGTCGCCGTTGATGTTTTTCCAGGTTTTTCCACCGTCTTCAGAGCGTACAATGAGAAATCCGATCAGATAGACCTGGTCGGCATTATCATTCATGCAGCGCACGTTGGCGAAATAGTAACCGTATGTGAAAAACATCTGTTCCAGGGGGTCTTCATGTGTTTTCTTCCACGAAACACCGCCATCTTCGCTTCTGTAAAGTTCGGCTCCTGTGTAATCTGTCTGAAACAGTTGCTGGTTGGCGTCTTCCAGATACTCCACCAGTGCAACCGGTTTTATTTTGTCTTTCGAGACAAGCTCCCTTACTTTATTCACTGAGTATATTTCAGGAAAACGGTTGTCTTTCAGATAGTTTGCGATTTTGTCATCCGACAGTTTCAGGAAGTCTTCCTTCGATATTTTTCCGAGTTGCTCTTTGGTCAGCCCGTCTTCTTTTTTTTCCTCTTTTTCATTTTTTAGGTTCTGATTGTCAATGAAAGCATAGAGCACGGTTTTGCCGTTCTTTTTCCCTGCAGCCAGACCGATTCTTCCCGCCCCGGGGCCCAGCGGAAATCCTTTCTGTGCCGAAGCGCTCCAGGTATTTCCTCCATCGGTACTCTTCCAGATTCCGGATCCTGATCCGGCGCCCTCGAAATGCCATGCTCTTCTTGTGCGTTCCCAGGTAGCCGCATAGAGGGTATTGGGTTCGTTCGGGTCTGCGACCAGGTCAATAGCGCCGCTGTTTTCGTTCACAAACAGAGTTCGCTGCCATGTTTTTCCGCCGTCGGTGGTTTTGTAAACGCCTCTTTCCGCAGAGGCGGAGTACAGTTTTCCGAGTACTGCCACCCACAGCGTATTCGGATCCGATGGGTGGAGTATGATCCGCGCTATATGATGACTTTCGGGCAAACCGCGGTGTTCCCATGTTTTACCACCGTCCTGACTGCGGTACATACCGGTCCCGGCGTACGAGGACCGACTGCTGTTGGCCTCGCCGGTTCCCACCCATATAATATTGCTTTGCCAGTTTACGGCAATATCGCCGATGGTCATACTCGCTTCGTGATCAAAAAGCGGCTCGAATCGAATACCGTTGTTCTTCGAGTGCCACAATCCGCCCGAGGCATAAGCCACATACATTTCGGTCGGGTCTGCAGGATTCACATCGAGATCGGTGACCCTGCATGAAAACACGGAGGGGCCGATACTGGAGGTCTCGACTTCGGACAAAAGTGACGAGGAACGCAAAGAATTTCTGGTGTCAAACCCCTTCAGGCGTTGTTCGGCAGAAGTGGGAGCGGGTTGTGCCTGAACTGAAATTGAAACAGCCAGGAACAGGAATGAAAGCAGAGCTGAAGCAGAATACTGTCGTCGCATATCGGAAATTTGGGGGCAAGATAAGCAAAACCCCCGGCCTGTATCTGTCTGATACACACCGGGGGCCAAATCTGGTAAAAATCAATCAGTAGCCGCCGAAATTGCGGTCACCTTTCTTGTAATCTATGGTAGTGTACTTGCCCGGGTATTCCACAAATCGAAGCGCCTGTGCAGAGCCGATTTCGGATGTGAAATATCCCCAAAGTGTCAGGTCCCTGATGGTACGGAAATAATGTGCAGGATCCTCTTTCTTCTTGCTCTTGTGATATGCTTTCTGTGCAACATCCAGACCGGAGAGGAATGACTGTCGCTCCTGAGCGGAGCATTTCATGAAATTCTTGCCTGTTTTTTCCCTGCAGTCGTTTTCCAGCGTCACCAGTCCGTCGAGGAATCGCTTCTGATCGGCAGGTTCGTAGCAGTCGCTTACAATAACTGCAATAAATTGTCCGGTTTTGGCAGCTTTGGCCCCCGGTGTGTCGGTTGTCGGGATGATTGTATCGGCCACCTCGTTCAGCAGCTGCACCTGCTTTTTACTGAAAAGCCCGATACCTTTCGCCGACAGTTCGGCTTCCATATCGTCCCAGCTGATATTTTTGGCAAGGAGGCTGTCAGCACCCAGTATCGAACCGGATACCAGCATGGATGCCCGTTGGAGAAGTTCTCTTCTGTTCATAATTTGTTCAGTGGATGAGGTTTAGCGTTAAAGGTCTCCTTTTTTCAGTGATTCAACGGCATATTCTGCAGCCCGTGCTGTGAGTGCCATGTAGGTGAGCGACGGGTTCTGGCAGGAGGCTGATGTCATGCAGGAGCCGTCAGTCACGAACACGTTTTTGACGTCGTGCATCTGGTTCCACTTGTTGAGCACGGATGTTTTCGGGTCGTTACCCATTCGTGCGGTTCCCATTTCATGGATGGCCATGCCGGGGTATGAACCGTTGTCGTAAGTTCTGATATTCTTCACGCCGGCTGCCTCGAGCATTTCCGCGGCGTCATTGATCATGTCTTTCCGCATTTTCTTCTCGTTTTCCTTTATTTCGCAGTCAATGGCGAGTACATATTGCCCCCACTTGTCCTTTTTGGACTTGTCGAGGGTGATGCGGTTGTCCTCGTAGGGAAGCATTTCGCCAAAGCCAGTCATGCCGATTGTCCACTTTCCGGGCTCCTGCAGCGCGTTTTTCAGGTCAGCACCGATAGAAAGCTCAGCCACTTCGCGCTGCCAGCCTTCGCGGCTTGCACCGCCCTGATAGCCGAAACCGCGCAGGTATTCGCGCTTGTCGCCGAAGAAATTCCTGTATCTCGGAATGTAGAAGCCATTTGCACGGCGTCCAAATGCTATCTTGTCCTCGTAACCTTCCACATCACCGCTGGCACCGCAACGGAAATGGTGATCCATGAGGTTGCGGCCAAGTTGTCCGCTGGTATTGCCGAGTCCGTCGGGCAGGCTGCCGGAATCAACCGAATTGAGCAGAATGAAAGTGGAAGCCAGTGTGGAAGCGCACATGAATACCACTTTTGCCTCGTATTCGATGCTCTCCATGGTTTCCGCATCAATAACGCGTACGCCTTTGGCTCTTTTTTTATCCTTGTCGTAGGTAACCTCTGTGACGATGGAGAACGGCCTGAGCGTAAGGTTGCCTGTGGCTACCGCTGCCGGCAGGGTAGCCGACTGCGTGCTGAAATAGGCTCCGAACGGACAACCTCTGCTGCACAGGTTTCTGTACTGGCAGGAGCCGCGGCCATTGTGCTCAACAGTGAGGTTGGCAGAGCGCCCGATAATCATTCTCCGGTGTTCGTATTTGGCTTTGATACGGGCTGCCACGTCTTTTTCGACAATATTCAACTCCATGGGTGGCAGGAACTTCCCGTCGGGCAGCTGTGGCAAGCCCTCGATAGATCCGGAGATGCCGGCAAAAGTTTCCACATAATCATACCACTTTGCCAGATCTTCATAACGGATTGGCCAGTCGGCTCCGTGTCCGTCGTTTTTGTTGCTTTCAAAATCCCACGGACTCCAGCGATAGCTCTGTCGGCCCCACATGAGCGAGCGCCCGCCCACGTGAAAGCCCCTGTACCAGTCGAAACGCTTGATTTCGGTGTACGGACAGTCGAGGTCGTCCACCCAGAAATCGGGAGCAAATTCGCTGTAAGGGTAATCGCGCTTCTGTACCGGATGCCTTTCCTTCATGGCATTGGTAATGCGTCCGCGGTGTGGAAACTCCCACGTTTTGGTAGTGGCAGTGGGGTAGTCCTTGACGTGCTCCACATTTCTGCCCCGTTCCAGAAGCAGCACTTTCAGTCCGCGTTCTGTGAGTTCTTTTGCTGCCCATCCGCCTGATATGCCGGATCCTACAACAATTGCATCGTATTTTTCAGCCATAGTAGTGTAATGTGCTGTAAATGGTGAATGAATGGATTTCTCAGATGTCGCAAATATCAATGGATGCAGCCAGTGAGCCGAGCGGATCTCCCGAAAGGGGAATAAATTCCTGCGCTACATACCCTTTGTAACCGGTTTCGGCAATTGCCCGCATGATAGCGGGATAATTCAGCTCCTGCGTTTCATCAATCTCGTTCCGGCCCGGCACCCCAGCTGTGTGATAATGGCCAAACCACTGGTGATGATCTCGAATGGTACGGATGATGTCGCCTTCGCTGATCTGCATGTGATATATGTCGTAAAGAATTTTTACATTCTCCGAGCCGGTCTGTTTGCAAAGTTCTATTGCCCACGGCGTGTTGTCTGCCATGTAGTCTTTATGGTCAACTTTGGAGTTGAAAACCTCGAGCTGCAGGGTCACGCCATTCTTCTCTGCCAGTCCGACGATCTTCTTCAGTCCGTCCACACAGTTCCTGAGCCCTGTTTCATCGTCCATACCCCGGCGGTTTCCGCTGAAAAAGATCAGGTTTTTATAGCCCGCTTTCGACACCAGGGGTATCATCTCCGAATAGTTTTGTATGAGTCTGGAGTGAAATTTCGGATCGTTCCATCCGTCCACCAGATTGATTTCGGCGCCGTTGCACATGGAGGAGTCGAGGCCGTGCTTTTTCAGCACGTCCCATTCGCCGGGGCCAATGAGGTCGATGGCGGCAATTCCGATTTGTCTGGCAAAAACACAGAGCTGGTCGAGAGTGAAACCGCTGTAACACCAGCGGCATACTGAGTGCCGGATGTTGCCCTTGCGGACAACCGGTGCATGTTTTTCAGCCATGGATAATCCGATTTCCGGACTGGAGGCAACTGCAGCTGCTCCAGCCAGAATAGTTTTGATAGCTCGGCGTCGAGTGGTCATAAAGCGTAAAGTTCGTTCAGAAATACAGCGGGTGTCTGTTTGGCCAGGGCTTGCCTTGCGCGGTAATGCGAACTTTGGCGCAACAAATGAATGAGTTTTTTGTGAATTGGCGGAATCTTTTTTGGGATTCAGATAATGTATCGGTGAATGCCGCCAACAGGAGTCAGAAACAAACTTTTATTCGCTTTTTAGCCGTACCTTTGCGTTCCCTTACCTGAATAATGCTATGACTGACAATAAAGTGCCGAAAGGTAACAAATCAAAAAAGTCCCTCACTTCCGAATACCGTCAGCAGGTTATTGATGACTTCAAAATCTGTTGTCTGAGCCGGGAAGCCAGTATTATTGCCCGCAAGGAAGTACTCAACGGCAGGGCCAATTTCGGTATTATCGGCGACGGAAAGGAGGTGGCGCAGGTGGCTATGGCGAGAGCCTGGAAAAAAGGCGATTTCCGCTCCGGTTACTACCGCGACCAGACGCTCGTGCTCGCGCTCGGCCTGATGAATCTCGATCAGTTTTTCGGCCAGCTGTACGGTGATCCGTACAACGACCCGTTTTCCGGAGGGCGACAGATGAACTGCCACTTTGCAACGCCGTTTGTCAATGATCTGGGCGAGTTTCTTGATCTGAAAAATCGCTTCAACATCACCTCCGACATTGCACCCACTGGTGGACAGATGGCCCGCGGCCTCGGTCTTGCCTTTGCCTCAAAAAAATTCAGGGAAAATCCGTCGCTCTGTGCCAATCTGAGCGAAAATGGCAATGAAGTCGCGTTTGTCACTATCGGGGATGCATCCACCTCTGAAGGCGCATTCTGGGAAACAATCAATGCCGCAGGTGTTGTTCAGGCGCCGCTCGCCGTGAGTGTCTGGGATGACGGATACGGCATTTCTGTTCCGAAAAAATACCAGACGAGCCGCGAAAGTATCAGTGAAGCACTCAGTGGTTTCGCGTCCGAAAGCGGCAGTGGTATCAGTATTTATACCGGAAAAGCATGGGATTATCCCGGTTTGTGTGAGCTCTATCAAACCGGCGTGGAAAAAATGCGCGCTGATCACCGCCCCGCTCTGTTCCATATCCAGGAGGTTACGCAGCAACTCGGTCACTCCACCTCCGGCGATCACCGCCGCTACAAATCCCCGGAGCGTCTGGAGTTTGAAGAAAATTTCGACTGCAACCGCCGAATGGCCGAATGGATGCTGGAAAGCGGGATCGCTGTACCGGAAGAAATCGAACAGATCAGGGCAGATGCCAAAAAAGAGGCCGCCGCCGCCGCGTTGCGCGCTTACCGCCACTATCACGACAAGGTTGCCGAAACCAGACGAACGGTTGAAGCGCTGCTCGGCAAACTGGTTTCGGATTTCCCGGATGTCACCGATGTCAGTGCGCTGCAGTCGGAACTGGCTCAGAAGAAGGATCCGCTCCGTTATGATATTATCTCCGTTGCCCGCCGCGCACTCGCAGCACTCGGAAAACGTCAGGGAATAGCCAAATCCGCACTCGCTGACTTCATCAGCACCGAAATGAATGAAGGCAACCGGATCTACTCCTCCAACCTGCTCAGCTCATCGCCTCGCTCGCCAATGAATGTGGCGTCCGAACCCGCCAGATATACCGATGAATCACCCACTAAGGACGGTTTTGAAATCCTGAATGCCTGCTTTGACCATAACCTGAGCCGCGACCCGCGTCTCTTCTTTTTCGGCGAAGATGTGGGCTTTATAGGCGACGTCAATCAGGGACTGCGCGGTATGCAGCAAAAGTATGGAGAGGAGCGGGTGTTTGATACGGGCATACGCGAATGGACTATCATGGGGCAGGCTGTCGGTATGGCTATGCGTGGCCTCCGTCCGATAGCTGAAATCCAGTATCTCGACTACCTGCTTTACGGACTCTCTCCGCTGTCCGACGACCTGTGTACGCTTCGCTGGCGTTCAAACAACCTGCAGGCAGCTCCGGCAATCATACGCACGCGCGGACACAGGCTCGTGGGTGTGTGGCACAGCGGTTCACCAATGGGAATGATGCTCGGCGCTCTCAGAGGAATGCATGTATGTGTGCCCCGAAACATGACCCAGGCTGCAGGTATTTACAATACGCTGCTGCAGGGAGATGACCCTGCCATTGTGGTTGAAGTGCTCAACGGATACCGCCTGAAAGAAAGAATGCCTGAAAATATTGCCACATTCAAGGTGCCACTCGGAATCCCGGAAATCCTGAAACAGGGATCTGATATCACGGTAATTACCTATGGTGCATCCGTACAAATAGCAGAGGCAGCCGCCACCCGTTTGGCCGGGTCTGGTATCTCAGTCGAAATAATTGATGTTCAGACACTTCTGCCGTTCGATTCGCATCAGGTATGTGTTGAGAGCCTCAAAAAAACGAACCGGGTTCTGTTCCTCGACGAAGATTTTGAGGGCGGAGCATCTGCCTACATGATGCAACAGGTGCTGGAAGTGCAGGGCGGTTACCGCTGGCTCGACTCCAGACCGGCTACGCTGTGCGCAAAACCACATCGCCCGGCTTATGGGCAGGATGGCGACTACTTCTCAAAGCCTCAGGTGGAAGATGTCGTGGAAATGGTCACTTCAATCATGCAGGAAGCAGGGCTGTTCTGATCTGACCTCAAATCTGCTGTTCCCCCCCTTCCGGAGAAACCGGTATCCGGTTACTTTTGGGCAAAAGAAGCATTTGGGTGTATTTGGAATGATTTTTGATGTGATTATCTTGTAATCATCCCGCCTTTGGTTTGCCTGAATCCCTGAATCGTGCCGCGCGTAACGGCGCAGGGCCCCTTTACTTGTGTTTCAGCGCCTTCCGTGCAGATACCGGCAATTTCGCTGGTATTCCGCCAGGCCGGGCGCCAGGCTCTGTCCGGTTACCTACGGTGTGTTTCTGTATCATCTCTCAGAGTTACAATCATCACCATGGTCAGCCTCCCGCATCTGAACTCAATAATCCCTGAAAAAGACATCTCGACACCATTGTTCCGCTCCGTATCGTATGGAGTGGTAATTCGCTGTGAAATCATATTCGGTTCCCCCTCCATGGATTGCAGAGGCACAGGTATCTGCAAAATCATCAGTACCGAAGAACTCACAGGTATCACCGATGCCTGCGCAAGATTCCCGGCATATATCGCATCACGTCGTGACGGCTGCGGATTGCTGTTGTTCTTCAGCAAAGATCAGTTGTCGGATACTGCGTTCAGCAGGCATTTCCCGGAAAATACACTCGGAATGAACGAGGATTGTCCAGTGCCCGAGTTCATTCGTGCGGGTCTCAATGCGGATATCAACAGTCTTTCGGCGGGAAGCTATTCACTGCATACCGA